>JAJDUQ010000042.1 GCA_022826505.1 Gammaproteobacteria bacterium | reverse complement strand
GGTCTCGGGGGCGACGTAGGGGTCGAGCTCGATGTCCTGTCCCGGAATGGAGAGCCCCGCGTCGATGGTCTGGCGGATGTCGCGCAGCACCTCGACGAACTGGTCGGCGTAGATGGTCCCCGAGTACCTGAAGTGGACCGATCCGTCCGGCTTGAGGAAGACGACGTACGGAAGCCCGGTCGCGCGGTACCGCGCATAGACGGCGTTGTGAATGTCGGCGTCGATGAAGACGTTGACGAAGTGACGGTTGAGGTCCGTGTAGACGTCGGCACGGTCGAGCGCGCCTTCGGCGAACTCGTGGCACCAGTGGCACCACTCGGCCGAGAACAGCAGGAAGTACGGCCGCCGTTGCTCCAGGTTGCGCGCGACCACGTCGTCGGCCCAGTCCTCGAACTCCACCCGCGAATGGTGGTGGTGATAGGCGAAGGCCGGCGCGGCCATCGCCAGCGCGAGGACGGCGCTTCGAAGAAGAAGCGCGCAGGCGCCGGCGCGGCCCGCCAATACGCTTCCGCGAACGAGCGAGGAGTTCATGCGAGACGATACACGACAGGAGATCAATGGATTCCCGCGAAGGCGCGAATCCATGCGGCCTTGACCGAACGCGGATGCGTCAACCCGCTCACCCTTGCTGATCCAGCAGCTCCAGCACCTTCCGGCGAAGCGCTTCGATGCCTTCGTCGCCCGCGACCTCGCCCACCAGCGTGCCTTCGGCATCGACGAGAAGGATGGTGTCGGGATGGGAGATCGAATAGCCGAGCGCCGACTCGGGCGCGAGACTGCGCTCGTACCCGATCCCGTACCGGCCCGTCACGTCGTCGATCGCTTCGGCGTCACCGGTGAGACCGACGATCCGCGGGTGAAAGTAACCCGCGTACCGCTGCATGCGATCCGGCGTATCCCGCTCGGGATCCAGGGTGATGAACATCGCGCTTACCCGCCCCGCGTACTCGTCCTCCAGGGACGAGAGGCAGGCGCTGATCCTCGCGAGCGACAGCGGACAGACGTCGGGGCAGGAGGTGTAGCCGAAGAACAGCAGCACCACCTTGCCCCGGTGGTCGCTGAGATTGACCGGTCCCTGGTCCGACGTGAGCGTGAAGTCGCCGCCGGCGGGGGCGCTCCGGCCCGTGGCGTCGGCCGTCGGCGCCCCGGCCATCAGCGCCGCGATCGCCAGCGCCGGAACAAGCCCGCGAGTCCCGCGGGCCGGATTAGAACCCCATCTCATCGAGAACATCGGTCATGTCCCTCTCCAGGTCGTTCGCGAGCGCGGCGAGTCGCGGAGAATCGAACCGGTGGGCGAAGGCGCTTGGCCTGAGGAACGAGATCGAAGCATCGGTCGCTCCCGCCTTGCGGTAGACGGCGAATCGCACCGGCATGAACACCCCGGCCCGCAGATCCTGCGAAATCAGCTCCGCGCAGCTTCCGAGGTTGCAGAACTCGACGATCTTGTAGCGTTCGAAGGTGATCGTGGCGCCGATCCCCCTCTCCGGCTGCTCGAAGATGTTGTCGATGTCGTAGATCCGCGTGACCCGGTAGTTGCGGAACTCGATCTCCCTGGTGAGATCGTCGAGCAGCAATTCGAAGCTCTCCGACTCGAAGGTCCGGGTGACGATGTCCTCGCTAGCCGTCAACGGTCCCTGCGCTCCCTTCGCGGCCGCCGGCTACTGCGGCGGCGGGAGGCTCTTGACGTAGTTCACGAGATCCCAGCGCTCGTTCTCCGGGAGCAGCAGGCCCCAGGGCGGCATGTCGGTGCGCCCGTCGGAGATGATCGAGAACAGGTACCCGTCGGCCGCGTCGCCCGCGCTGCCCCAGACCCAGAGCTTGCGCGGATCGGTGTCGATGCCGTGGGTCGAGGGTCCGGTGCCGTTGCCGTTCGCGCCATGGCACCTGACGCAGTACTTGACGTAGAGACCCTCGCCCCGTGCCAGCGACTCGCTGCCGGCCTCCACCGGGTTGACGAGCTCGGGCGCGGCGCTCGGGGGATCGCCCAGCACGCCCGCCGCCGCGGTCTCCTCCGCCAGCGGCGCTGCGTTCAGCACGGGCGGTCCGACGTGCACCTTGAACATGCGCCCGGTCGGGTCCTCGGTCCGGTCGATGACGGCGGCGATGTCGTCTCGGGTGACCGCGCCTTCCTCGAACTCGACCCGCACCACCGGCCAGCCGGTCACGGTGTCGCGGAGATCGAACCCGACCACCCTCACCGCGAGCTGCTCCTCCAGCGCGGCGGCCAGTGCCTTGGGACTCGCCGGAGAGACCAGACCCTGGACCTGGAACTCCTCGGTGACGGCGGCGGCGTGCGAGACACCGCCGAGTGCGAGCCCGAGCCCCAGGACCATTGCCCGGGCCAGCAGGCCGGATGATGCTGCCATGCCCATCGGTGCCTCTCTCTATGTCTTGAGCTTCAGGTCCTTCGAGGACTCCCACCGCTCGCCCTCGTTGTCGACGAACACCACCTTGACCGGCGCTTCCTTCACCGCCTTGAGCTTGAAGGTGAACAGCGGGTCGTCGG
>JAJDUQ010000284.1 GCA_022826505.1 Gammaproteobacteria bacterium | reverse complement strand
GTCTCCCCGGTTCCGCCACGACCTCCCGTTTCAGGAGTATGGTAACTCCCGCAGTACATTCCACTATATGGAGGAACATCCAATGGCAGTGATCGTAGTGGATTTCGGCAAGGCCATTCCGGGTGAATCCACGCTGAGGAACAAGTACAGGAACATGGCCGATGCGTTGGCGATACGCGAATCCCTGGAGGTGCCGACGCCGCAGGCGTCGGGACGCACGAACGCGGCGCGCACGGTGGGGCAGGCGAAGCACTCGGACATCGAGCTGATCCGGTACAAGGATCGGGCGAGTGCGAAGCTGGCGCAGGCGTGCGCGGCCGGAGAGCCCATCAGTGCAGTGAAGATCCATCTGTTCCGCGCGCTGGAGAAGGGGCCGGCGGTGTACATGGTCTACGAGCTGGAAGACGTGTTCGTGTCACGGATCGAGCACGATACGATGGACGGGAACGGTCTGGTGTTCCAGCCGCATTTCGTGGCGGCGAGCGAGACGAACCCGCCCCCGTCGGCCGGGCTGGCATCGGTGCTGTCGGGGCTGTCGCGCTCGCAGGTGGGCGCGATCCGGACGGCGTCGCGACCGGCAGTCGGCACGATGCGCGGAGCGGCCGGCGCCCGGGAGATCGAGCGGGTGTGGCTGCAGCCCGCGAAGGTGCGGTGGGTGTTCACGCCGTACGTGGACGGGAAGGGGATGGGCTCGGTCTCCAAGGGGTGGAACATTCAGCAAGCTCAGGAGCTTTAGCCGCACGGCGGCACGAACGGGAGGGATACGGCAATGTCGGAGATCATGGTGAAATTTTCGGGCGCCAACATCGACGGCGAATCGAGGATGAAGGGTTACGTGGGCCAGGTGGAGTGTGTGGCGATGCGACATGCGATCCATCTGCCGGTGACGGCGCAGGGCACGGCGCGCACCGAGGCGGTGTCGCGCCACGGCGCGATCGAGCTGGTGCATTCGATCGACAAGGCGTCGCCAGCGTTGCGGCTGGCCGCATCGGCGGGTACGAACCTGAAGAAGGTGAAGATCACGCGGTTGCGCAATGTCAAGGGAACGGTGCGGCCGGCGGAGATCATCTCGCTGAACAACGTGTATGTCGTGCGAGTGGACGTGGATACGCCGGTGGACCCGCTGACGAACCTCCCGATGGACGACGTGGAGGAGACCTTCTCTCTGGAGTACACCGACATTCAGTGGGACTACAAGTACCAGGGCGGGTCGGTCCTGGGGAGCTGGTCGACCGCGAACCAGGAGACGAACGTGGATGTCTAGACCGGAACGCGGGTGACGAGGCGGGATCGCCTGTCGTGCGCAGACGATTCCGCATCGTCCGATCACGGCCGACCGGCGACCGCCGGTCCGTTCACGGTGGGTGAGAGCGATGGCGAGCGAGCCGGGAACCGACAGAGAATCCGGTCTGTACGGCGCAGGGGGGACCGCCTCCGGGGAAGGCGGTGGAGAGAGCGGTGCCGTGCGGTACCAGCTCCATCTCGACACGCAGGCGGAGGACGGGATGCTGACCGCAGGGACACTCGACATGGAGGAGGGATACAACACCGGATGGCGCGGGAAGGTCGGGTTCACCTATCGTGTCGAGGATGGTCTCCTCGGCCTCGGCAACGTGACCAGCCTCATGTTCGGCAACGATGCGATACCCGGCCTCCCCGCGACCCTGCACCTGGAAATCTACGACTCGGACGATTCCGATGGTCCTGGTACGGGGGTTCGGATCTGGCCGTCGATGCTGACCGCGGTGTCGCCGGTGAGGACCACCGATCTCCAGACCGCCACCTGCCACGTCGGTCTGGTCGATCCGGTGACGTTCCTGGCGAATCGTCCGGTCTGGGGGGCTTATCGGGGCGAATCGGTAGGGCGCATGGTGGGCGGCGCTCTGTCGATTGCGGCGGGCGGCGACGGCAAGCCGAGCCTGGAGCCGATGCTGCCGGGGCTGCCGGCGGTGACGATCGTCGAGGACTGTCGTGACGATCTGATGGAGCTGCCCTACTCGATTGCGGCCGGCGAGACCCTCGGGGCGTGGTTGCGGTTGGTGACGGGGCAACTGGGCCTGCGCATCGAGATGTCCGGCACCGCGGAAGGAGGCGTCCGGGTCCGGCTGTCGGATCGAGTGCCGGGGGGGAGCACGCCGCTGGACATGGCGTTGCCCGCGAGCGAGGGGGGAGGCGAGACTCCGGAGGTGGATTCCGCGCGTCTGGCGATCACGGGGCTGACGGTGCGCCCGATCGAGCCCGCCCGCGCCACGGTGCTCGACGATCCGTCGCGCGGAGGCTTTCGACTGACCTCGCTGGGTGCGGTGGGCCAGGTATGCACCGGTGTCGAGGTGAGCCTGGACGAAGCGGCCCTCCGGGGAAGCTTCGCGATGGAGATGTCGCGCGCGGAGAGCCTCGTCATGGACGCCACCTCGCGCCACCCTCTGTGGCGGCCGGGGCGGCTCGTGACTCTGAACGAGGCATTCCTGACGGTCGACACGTGGCAGGTCGGGCGTGTGCGCCACCGTGTCGTCGGCAATGTGTACAGCAACACGGGCAAGCTGCTGCAGGGTGACCGGACGTGGCATCCGCCGCAGGCGGTGCGTCGTGCGCCGCGCATCGTGTCCGCGCGGGTGGACGGGGGGAGGGATTTTCTTCACAACGAGCCGGTGCCTCGGGACGAGTTCGGCCGGATTCCGGTGAAGTTCGTCTTCGTGCCCACGCAGACCGCCGAGGAGCTGTTGCAGGAGGCGGCGGGGGACAGCGACGGCAGCGGACATGTCTCGCTGGCCGACTTCAGCGAGGAAGAGATCGAGGACTACGAG
>JAJDUQ010000207.1 GCA_022826505.1 Gammaproteobacteria bacterium | reverse complement strand
CGGACGTTCGGGCTTCTTCGTGGTGGACTCGGACAACCACCTCCTCGGGCGGGTCGACATGCAGGATCTCGCGCTCGCCGGGCACGACGAGACCGTGGACGGCCTCGTCCAGCCCGTCGAGGCCGTCGTCCAGCCGATGACTACCCGCGAGGAGGTCGGGGAGACGCTGGAGGAGCACCGCCTGTCGGATCTGGCGGTGGTCGACCTCGACGGCCGGCTGATCGGGGTGATCCGCCACTCCGCGATGGTCGAGTCGGAGAAGGAGCGCGCGAGCGTCGGCATCCAGACCATGGTGGGAGTCAGCAAGGACGAGCGGGCGACGTCCTCGGTCGGCTTCGCGGTGCGCAAGCGCCTGCCCTGGCTTCAGATCAACCTGGTCACCGCGTTCGTCGCCGCCGCGGTGGTGGGACTGTTCGAGAACACCATCGCCCAGTTCACCGCGCTCGCGGTACTGCTCCCGGTGGTGGCGGGACAGTCCGGCAACACCGGGGCGCAGGCGCTGGCGGTGACCATGCGCGGCCTCGCATTGCGCGAGATACGTGCCGCGCAGTGGCCGCGGGTGGTGTTCAAGGAGACCAACGTCGGATTCTGGAACGGCGTGGTGGTGGCGGTCACCACGTCGGTCGGGGTCATGATCTGGAGCGGCTCGTGGGGCCTCGGCCTGATCATCGCCACGTCGATGGTTCTCTCGATGATCATCGCCGGCATCGCCGGCGCCGCGATCCCGATCGTGCTCACGGTGCTCGGTCAGGACCCCGCGCAGTCGTCCTCGATCGTCCTCACCACCGTCACCGACGTGACCGGGTTCTTCAGCTTCCTGGGAATCGCGACGCTGATGGCGGGGCTGATATGAGCATGCCTATCGCTCCCACAGCTCGCTCAGCGGCACCGCCAGCATGCGCTTGTCGGCGAGCGGCAGCAGATCCCCGCCCGCGTAGAGCAGAAGGCCCTGCTGGAAGTCTTCGCCGCAGCGCTCGGCGAGCCGGACGAGCCCTTTGCCATCACCCGCCGCCAGAGCCCCGGCCGCCTTGACCTCGATCCCCCAGACTTTCCGGCCTCGGGTCACGACCAGGTCGACCTCCACCTGGTCCTTGTCGCGATAGTGCCAGAAGCGCAGATCGGGGTCCGTCCAGGCGGCCTGGGCGATAAGCTGCTGAACGACGAAGGACTCCAGCAGGTACCCCATGCGGTGCCGCGCACCGAGCCAGTCGGCCGCGGTCAGTTCGGCGAGCGTCGCGGCAAGGCCGGTGTCCAGCAGATGCACCTTCGGCGACTTGACGAGCCGCTTGGCGGTGTTGCGGTGCCAGGCGCGCAGGCGGCGCACGAGAAACAGCCGCTCCAGCACGGAGAGATAGCGCTCCACCGTCTCCCGGTGGAGGCCGAGCTCACCCGCCAGATGGTTGACGTTGAGGAGATGCGCACTGCGTACCGCAAGCAGTTCCAGCAGCCGGCTCAGCTCGTCGGCGTCCCTCACGCGCGCGATGTCCTGCACGTCGCGCTCGATCACACCGCGCAGATACTGCCGGCGCCACTGCCGGGCGCGGCGGGGCGTGCGGGTCAAAGGCTCGGGATAACCGCCGGCCACCAGCCGCTCCGCCAGCGCCGGTCCGCCGTCCTCTGTTTCCGGACGGATGCTCGGTTCGAGGGCGCCTTCCAGCACGGCGTCGAGAAAGCGGCCCGGGTTTCGCGCCTTCTCCGCCTCCGTCAGCGGCTGCAACTGCGCGATCTCCATGCGCCCCGCCAGCGACTCGGTGACCGTCGGCAACAGCAGGAGATGGGCCGATCCGGTGAGGAGAAAGCGCCCGGGGCGGCGGTCTCGGTCCACGGCCCGCTTGATGGCGGGGAGCAGCTCCGGGACCCGCTGCACCTCGTCCAGGGTGACCTCGTCCGGCAGGCCGGCGATGAAGCCGGCCGGGTCCGCCAGGGCGGTCCGGTAGTAGTTGCGCTCATCCAGGCTGACGAAGGCTCGAGCCGGCGCCAGTTGCAGAGCGAGCGTCGTCTTGCCGCTCTGCCGCGGGCCGAGCAGGCAGACCACCGGTGTGTCGTTCAGCGCCTCTCGGACGACCGGCGCCAGCGAGCGGGGAAGCAAGGATGCGTCAGCGGACATATGCCGGTGACTATAGCGTCCAATTGCCGGTTGGGCGAGCGTCTGATTGCCGGTTTCTGGATCGGCCGATTTACGGTTTGCGTAGCGTCCAATTGCCGGTGGTCGTCCCGCGTCCGGCCAAACCCTCCTGCGACACTCCCGGCAACCGCACTGATGCGG
Organism: Gammaproteobacteria bacterium; assembly: GCA_022826505.1. Lineage (GTDB taxonomy): Bacteria > Pseudomonadota > Gammaproteobacteria > HK1 > HK1 > HK1. The sequence goes on along the minus strand of JAJDUQ010000207.1, from coordinate 17,949 downwards.
TGCCGACAGGCGGGACGGCGGATCAGGGATGCCACCGCCACAGATCGGTGCCGCTCACCGAGACCTCGGGCAGAAGCCGTGGTGCAAGCGCTTCCGTCATGGTCCCTTGCGGGCAGCGGACCTCTCCGCGCCATGCGACCGTACCGCCGCCGACGTCGCGTTTGCTCACGTCAGCCGGCAAGCTCGCGGGTCAGCACCACTCCGTTGTCGATGCGCGTCCATCCGGTAGTGCCGGGGTACGGGTCCGAGCAGACGATTCGCACGCCGTCGCTCTCGCGTTCCCGCATCTGGAAGTAGTCCGGGTCCTCGGCGAATCGGCAGGAGACGTGGACCCGGTCAGCGCTCGCGAGGATCACGTTCATCGCCCGGACGTAGCGCGTGCGCTTCTCGATGACCGCGAGCCCGCGCGCGAGCGCCTCGTGCATGTTGCCGCGGTCGAAGCGCTTCACGTAGTTGAACACCTTCTCCGCGCCGATCCTCCCCTCCTCGCGGATGCGCACTCCGCGAAGCTCGCCGTTGAAGACGAACACGTGCCGTCCGTCCTCGAACGGCATGTTGTTCTCGATGCGGATCCCCTCGTCGCGAAACGCGCTCCGGGCATGGGCGAGCAGCAGCGTCGTCTCGCCGAAACCGTCACGCCGATCCTCCCACACCGGACGGATGTCGCGGTACACGCGCCACTCGCCGGCCTCGAGCCAGGCGCACCCCCAGCCGTGGCCCTGGTACTCGCGGCTGTCGCGCGAGATCGCCGCGAACACGTCGAGATGCGGCCCTATCGCGAAGGGACGCGGCGAGTGGACGCAGAGCAACCGGCACATCAGAACGAGCGGGGCGTCAGCGCCACCGAAGCGTCGAACCGGCACATCGGATGTAGCTGCTCACCCTCACCGTCTGTCGGTTGCGGCAAAACCCATGGGCCTGCACATGACCGCAGACGGATGAGTAGCCAGCAAGGGTGAGTAGTTGCCATCAGATCGGGTGCAGCCCGGGAAACCGGAGACCCGTCGTCTCGTCGAAGCCGTGCATGACGTTGAACGCCTGCACCGCCTGGCCGGCCGCCCCCTTCATCAGGTTGTCGATGGCGCTCACGACCACCAGCCGGTTGGAGTCCCGGTCGCGCTCGAAGCCGATGTCGCACCAGTTCGTCCCCGCGACGAGCTTGGGCTCGGGATAGCGGTGGATGCCGCTGCGCTCCTTCACGATACGCACGAAGGGCTCGGACGCGTAGTCCTCGCGCAGGATCTTCCACACGTCCTTCTCCGAGAGGTCCCGGTCCAGGAACAGGTGGCAGGTCGCGAGGATGCCCCGCACCATCTCGATCGAGGTGGCCGAGAAGTGGACGTGGCCGGCGCCGAGCTCCTGGAGCATCTCCGCCACGTGGCGATGACCGGTCGGCTTGTAGGAACGCACCGCGCCACTGCGCTCGGGGTGATGGCTCGCGTCGCTCGACGCGTTGCCTCCTTCGCTCGATCCGGCCTTGACCTCCACCACCGCGCTCCCGGCAAGCCCGCGTCGGAAGAAGGGTCGCAGCGCGAGGATGGTGGCGGTCGCGTTGCAGCCCGCGCAGGCGACGAGATCGGCACTGGCGAGCGCATCGCGGTGCAGCTCCGGCACCCCGTAGACGAAATTACCGAGCAGATCCGGACGCGGATGCTCGCGGCCATACCAGCGCACGTACCCGGCCGAGTCCCGCAGCCGGAAGTCCGCGCTCAGGTCGACGATCCGGGGCGCGAGCGCGCGAAACTCGTCGATGCGGGTCATCGTCTGCCCGTGCGGCAGGCAGAGGAACAGCACGTCGCAGGGCTCCACCTCGGCGGCGGAGTAGAACTTGAGCCTGGTGGTCCCGCGCAAGTTCGGGTGCGCGTTGTGCACGAACTTCCCGGCCAGCCGCTCCGAAGTCGCCTGGCGCACCTCGACGCCGGGGTGGAAGAGTAGAAGGCGCAGGAGCTCGCCTCCCGTGTACCCGGACGCGCCGACGATGGAGACGCGGATCATCGCCCGTTCTCCATCGGATGCTCCACCAGTCGCTCGGGAATCGGGATCAATGTCCGTCTCCCATGCGGCATGACTTCGTCAAGCCTGCGTCGCGGATCACCGCCCGCTCTCCACCAGATGCTCCACCGCTGGACCGGGACCCGCATCATCGTCCTTCCTCCGCAGGGCACGCCGCCATCGCATCGCCGTCCCGTATCACCGACCGCCCTCCACCAGATACTCCACCATCCGGCCGGGAATGTTGACGCCGGTGGTGTCGATGCTGTTCCGGAACTCCATCGTGTAGTTCACCTCGTTCACGACGAGGCCGTCCGCCGTCTCGAAGAGATCGACGGCAAGAATGCCGCCACCCACCGCTCGGGCCGCCGCAAGCGATATCGCCGCCACCTCGCCGGTCACCGGGCAGTTCGACGCCCGCGCGCCGCGCGCGGTGTTCGTGATCCAGTGCGCCGAGTCCCGGTAGATGGCGGCGATGCACTCGTCGCCGACCACGAAGCTGCGGATGTCGCGCCCGTCCTTCTCGACGTACTCCTGGATATAGAAGATGGAATGGTGGTAGCTGCCCAGAATTGTCTTGTGCTCCAGGATCGACTCCGCCGCGTCGCGATCGTTGACCTTGGAGAGCAGGCGGCCCCAGGAGCCGACGGCGGGCTTCAGCACTGCCGGATAGCCGATATCGTCGAGCGCCTCCAGCGCGGACGCCTCGGTGAATGCAATCCGTACCTCCGGCTGCGGGATCCCGGCCTCCTGGAGCGAAAGGGAGGTCAGCAGCTTGTCCCCGCAGACGTTGGCGACCTCGTAGCTGTTCACGCACCGGATTCCACGATTCTCGAGCAGGCGCAGTCCGTGCAGCGCCCGCGAGTGGTTGATGCAGCGCTCCAGCACGACGTCGACCTCGGGGCCGCTCTTCAGATCGAAGACCATCTTCCGGTCGTCGAGCATGACCACCTCCACCCCGTCGTGCTTCGCCAGCTCCCCGAGCAGAAGCTTCTCCTCCTTCCTGATCAGGGAATGAAGGAAACCGATCCTCACTGCCCCCAGTCCTCCTCGGTTTCCGGGGCCTCGCCGAGCTCCGGCGGATCCACCCCCAGCACCTCGAGCTCGGTGCCGCAGTCGGGGCACTCCATCAGCTCCCCCACCACCGCGTCGGCCGTCAGCTCGACCTCCGCCCCGCACACCGGACATTCCGCCATCTGCCTGCTCCTCTTGCGCGCCAGATTTCCGCCGCTCCTCGCCCGGGAGCTCGTTCCGGTCCGAGGGCGGCGGCGCATTGTAGACACGACCCCCGTCGATGACGAGAAGTCGTCGAAGGACCCGACCGTTCGCCCGGCATTTACAAGTTGTTTTCGAATGAAAACGGCGTTCACAAAATTTCGCTTGCCATCAACCGACGTCCACCCTATTGGTTCGGTCAGAAACCGCCGCCTCCCGCGGCATCCTTTCTCGTTTCACGATCAGGCGAGACGACGTCAATGCAAACAGTCACTCGGCGGGACTTCCTCGGCGCCACGGCGCTCACCGGCATCGGCGTGCTCACCGCGGACGGCGCCTGGGCGCTCAACAAGCTGGAGCCGCTCACCGACACCCTCGACCAGGACTATCCCTATCGGGCCTGGGAGGACCTCTACCGCGACGAATTCACCTGGGATCACGTCGGATACGCCGCGCACTGCATCAACTGCGTCGGCAACTGCGCGTTCCGCATCTACGTGAAGGACGGCATCGTACTGCGCGAGGAGCAGCTCGCGGAGTATCCGCAGATCAACCCGGACACCCCGGACGCCAATCCGCGTGGCTGCCAGAAGGGCGCCATCCACTCCGCCGCGATGTACGAGGGCGACCGCCTGCGCTACCCGATGAAGCGCGCGGGGATGCGCGGCGAGGGCAAGTGGCAGCGCATCTCGTGGGACCAGGCGACGACCGAGATCGCCGACAAGATCATCGACATCTTCGAAAAATACGGCCCCGGCAAGCTGATGACCCACACGGGCAGCGGCAACCTGAGCCATGTGCGCCTCGCCGCCCCCTACCGCCTGGCGTCCCTGCTCGGCGGCGTCCAGCTCGACATCTTCACAGACGTCGGCGATCTCAACACCGGCGCCCACCTCGCCTACGGCGATCCGCTCGCGAGCTTCACTTCCGACGCCTGGTTCGACGCCGACTACATCATGCTGACGCTGTTCAACCCCAACGCGACGCGCATCCCCGACGCCCACTACATCTGGGAGGCCCGCTACAACGGCGCCCGCATCGTGTCCATCGCGCCCGACTACAACCCGAGCTCCATCCACGCCGATCTCTGGATCCCCATCAAGCCGGGGGCGGATCCGTTCTTCAACATGTCGCTGGCCCAGGTCATCCTCTCCGAAGGTCTGCACGACACGGCGTTCGTCAAGGAGCAGACCGACCTCACGCTGCTCGTGCGCGACGACAACGGCAAGCTGCTGCGCCAGTCGGATCTCGCGGCCGAGGGCAAGGCCGACGTGTTCTACATGTGGGACACGGTCTCGGGCCAGGCGGTGGAGGCCGCGGGCTCGATGGGCAGCGAGGACAAGACCCTCGCGCTCGGAGCGGTCGACCCGGCGCTCGAAGGCAGCTTCAGCGTCGAGGGCATCGCGGTGCAGCCGGCCTTCGTGCACATGCGGGCCGAGGCGATGAAGTATCCGCCGGAGGCGACGCAGGAGATCACCGGGATCCACCCCGACGTGGTGCGCACCGAGGCGCGCCTCATCGCCAAGGCGAAGAAGGCCGTGTTCATGACCGGCTTCAACATCGGTCGCTATTCCAACGGCATTCTCACCGGCTGGGGGCAGGTGCTGGTGCTGGCGCTCACCGGCCACGGCGGGCCGCGCGGAGGTCTCGACACCTCGTGGATCGAGTGGGCGCACCCGCAGCTCCTGTCCCTCGCGCTCGCGGAGTTCAAGAAGTTCCCGCGCCTCGAGCCCGGTGGACTCGGAGAGTTCATGCGCGGAGACATGGTCGTCGAGGCGCGCAAGCACTTCGACCCCGAGAAGCTCAAGGCGCGGGTCGGGTTCGACGTCGACGAGATGATGGAGATGATCCAGGAGAGCATCGACAAGCAGGGCATGCCCTACCACGGACACGTCAAGGGCCTCATCTCCATCGCCGACAACAAGTTCCGCCGCAACAAGAGCGCCCACCAGTACCGCGAGCGCATCCTGAAGGAGGTCGAGGAGCTGTTCGTCGACGTCAACATCCGCATGGACTCGACCGCGATGTGGGCGGACTACCTGCTGCCGGCGGCGAGCCACTACGAGGCCTGGGATCTCCGCTCGGTCGGCTACCACCGCTTCGTCAACGTGTTCACCGCGCCGGTGGACCCGGTCGGCGAGGCGCTGCCCGACTGGGACATCATGGCGATGCTCGCGCAGAAGATTCAGGAGCGGGCGAAGGCGCGGGGCGTCGGCGCCTACGAGGACGGAGGCGTCACGCGCAACCTCGACACCATCCACGACGACTTCACCATGGGCGGCACCCTCAACACCGCCCACGAGGCCACCAGGTGGCTGGTCGACAACAGCCCCGAGATCGACGGCACCCTGGAGGACGGCGCGAAGCGCGGCTTCTTCGTCATGAACGAGAAGGCGGGCGGACACTCCACGCTCAAGCCCGATGCGGTGTTCAACCCCTTCGAGCACCAGGTGGTGGACAAGACGCCCTACCCGACGCTGTCCGGGCGCATCACCTTCTACTGCGACCACGAGCGCTACATGAAGCTCGGGGCCCGCACCCCCACCGCGCGCCAGCACGCCGGCAAGGAAGCGTCCAACTACCCGCTGAACTTCTACACCCCGCACACGCGCTGGGGGATCCATTCGAACTGGCGCTCCAACAAGTTCATGATGCGGCTGCAGCGCGGCGAGCCCAACGTCTACATCAGTCCGAAGCTCGCGGCCGAGAAGGGCATCGCGGACGGCGACAAGGTGCGGGTGTTCAACGGCATCGGCGAGTTCTTCGCCCAGGCCAAGTTCTATCCCAGCCTCCCCGCGGACGCGCTGATGATGGAGCACGGCTGGGAGCCCTACCAGTACGATCAGCAGAAGCCCCTCAACGACGTCCACGCGACGCTCCTGCAGCCGCTGGAGCTGGTCGGCGACTGGGGGCACCTGAAGTTCACACTGTGGAAGTGGAACGCCAACCAGCTCGCGCACGAGAGCAGCGTCGACGTCGAGAAGGTGTAGCCCGAAGGGCCGAACCACGACGACCACGCAATCGCGATATCGGACGAGCATTCAGAGGGCGAACGAGATGGCAACCGGAGTCAAGCGGCAGCTCAGCATGGTGATGGATCTGAACAAGTGCATCGGCTGTCACACGTGCACGTCGGCCTGCAAGATGCAGTGGACCAACCGCAACGGCCGGGAGTACATGTACTGGAACAACGTCGAGACCCAGCCGGGCCGCGGCTACCCGCGCGACTACGAGTCGATGGGCGGAGGGTTCGACGAGGCGGGCAACCTGAAGATCGGCCGCGAGCCGAGCGCCGAGGACTACGGCATCCCCTGGGAGTACAACTTCGAGGAGAGCCTGATGACCGGCACCGACCCCTGGATGCGGCCGAACGTCAAGCCGACCTGGGGCGCGAACTGGGACGAGGACGAAGGCACCGGCGACTACCCCAACAGCTACTACTTCTACCTGCCACGGATCTGCAACCACTGCGACGACCCCGCATGCCTCGCCGCGTGCTCGCGCAACGCCATCTACAAGCGCCAGGAGGACGGCATCGTGCTCGTCGACCAGGAGCGCTGCCGCGGCTACCGCTACTGCGTCACCGCCTGCCCCTACAAGAAGGTCTACTTCAACGAGCGGATCTCGAAGTCCGAGAAGTGCATTTTCTGCTATCCACGCATCGAGAAGGGGCTCGCCATGGCCTGCGCGCGGCAGTGCGTCGGGCGCATCCGCTGGGTCGGCTACCGCGACGACGAGGCCGGCCCCATCCACCTGCTGGTCGACAAGTACAAGGTCGCCCTGCCCCTGCACCCCGAGTGGGGCACCAAGCCCAACGTGTTCTACGTGCCGCCGACCTCTCCGCCGAAGTTCGGCGCCAACGGCAGCGCCGAGTCCGAGTCGCGCATCCCCGTCACCTACCTGGAGGAGCTGTTCGGAGACGGCGTGCGCGGGGCCTTCGAGACCATCGCGGCCGAGCGCGCAAAGAAGGCGAACGGCGAGGCGTCGGAGCTGATGGACACGCTGATCGGCTTCAAGCACCACGAGATGTTCAAGCTGAGCTGAGGCGGCGGCGCCGATAGACATGCGTCCCCGCCTGCACATGCGAACTCGATCGTCGAGGTCTCGGTGCTTGTACACCGGCCGATGGACTCCCGCCTTCGCGGGATTCCATGCGGCGCTGACCGAAGACGGATGCGAAAGGGTGCCATGCCCGATCCCGTGACCCGCTGCCGCGCGCGCTCCGCCAGCTACCAGTTGCTGTCGATCGCGTTCGCGCATCCGGTCCCCGAGATCACCGGACAGCTTGCCGACGGTCGGTTCCAGTCCGCGCTTGCCGGACGCATGGAGACCGCCTTCGGGCGCATCCCTCCCCTGCCCCGGCTCACCATCGACCCGTCCGAGTTCGAGAGCGCCTACATCGCGCTGTTCGAGCGCGGGGGACGCGGACGGCCGCCGGTGCCGCTGTGCGCCGGCGAGTACATGCAACTGCTCGACGGGCGGCCCCGTCCCGAGGTGCTGCTGGAGCACACGCGGTTCTACCGCCATTTCGGGCTCAAGGTGCGCGGTCACGGAGAAGACAACGAGCTGCCCGACCACCTGTGCTGCCAGCTCGAGGCGATGGCCTGGCTCGGCGAGCTCGAAGCGCGTGCACGACAAGACGACAAGTCCACCGAAGGACTCCAGCGGGCCCAGGCGGATTTCCTCGACCGACTGCTGATCCCGTTTCTCGATCAGTTCGTGCCCACTCTCGAGCTCGAACTCTCGCGCCGCGACGGCGACCCGCTGTTCGCCGCACTCGGCGGGGCCACGGCCTCGCTCGCGACTTGGCACGCACACGAGGTCGGAGCCGTCCTGCCGGCACCGCCGGCCCATGTGCGTGCCGGAGAACCCTTGACCGAAGAACAGAACCTGTGGGGATGAGACCGATGCGGACAATCGTTCCGGGTTTGCTGCTGGCGGCCATGACCGGCCTCGGCGCCGCCACCGCCGCCGACGTTCCACGCGGAGAGGCCAACGTGCTCGACCTCGGGATGGGCGACACGATACCGGTGACCGTCATCCCGCGCGGAGTGCACCTGCGGGTCGACAACGACCCCGTCGACGACATCTGGGAGCGGGTGCCGGAATACCAGGTGTGGCTCGCACCGGCTCCCATCTGGCATCCGTCGATCGGGCTGCGCCAGGACCCCGGCGCGAAGGGCATGCCGCTCTACTTCAGCGCGGTCAGCGACGGGGCGCGGCTCTACGTCAAGCTGCGCTGGGCGGACGAGACGCCCGACCGGGTCACGAGCCTCGACCGATTTCGCGACGGTGCCGCGTTGCAGTTCGCGCTGCAGGGCGCCGACGTCACCCCGTACCTCATGGGGGTGGCGGGGGCGCCGGTGAACATCTGGTACTGGAAGGCCGACGACGACTCGGCCGAGAACCTCGCGGCGGGCGGTCCGGGCTCGACTACCCGGCTCGACGGCCAGCCGCTCGGCGCCGCCAGCGCCCACGGCAAGGCGGCGTTCGCCCCGGAGAACCAGTGGGTGGTGGTCATGTCCCGCGCGCTCGACGCCGGAGGAATGCACATGGCCAACCTCGACCCGGCCGGCGATCCCCAGCCGCTCGCCTTCGCGGTCTGGCAGGGCGCCGACGGCGAGCGCGACGGCCACAAGAACGCGAGCACCGGCTGGATCTTCCTCGATCTGTCGCCGCTTGCGGGCGGCTGAGCGAAGTGCAGGCGCGCCCTCGGGTACGTCGGTCACCCTGACCGCGTTCAGCGCAGGTGATGGCGCCGGATTCGCGCCCCGAGCCATGAGCAAGCGAGAAATTCGGTCCGGACCGGCCGCGCTCGACTGCGGCCTCGGGCACGCCTGCGCGTTCTGTCAGCTAGAGGACAACTGCGCGCTCGACAAGCCCGCCCACAACCGGCGCCTGATCGAGAACCGGCTGCAGGCGATCGGCGGGGTGATACTGGTCCTCGCCAACAAGGGTGGCGTCGGCAAGAGCACCGTGGCCGCCAACCTCGCGGCATCGCTCGCGGCACGGGGCCATCGCACCGCGCTCGCCGACGCCGACATCCACGGTCCCAACGCCGCGCAGTTCTTCGGCCAGCAGGGCGAGCACACCAGGGTCAGCGAACGAGGTATCCACCCCCGACGGTACGGCTTCACGGACGGCGGGCACGAGCTCCCGATCGGCTCGCTCGGTTTCTTTCTCGACGGACCCGACGTGCCGGTGGTCTGGCGCGACGCTTACAAGTTCGACTACGTCCACCACCTGATCGGCTCCTACGACTGGGGCACGCTGGACTTCCTGGTCATCGACATGCCCCCGGGGACGGGCAACGAGCTGATCACCCTGTGCGATCTGCTCGAAGGCGTGGAGACCCGCGCCCTTCTCGTGACCACGCCGCAGGCCGTGGCGCTGCTCGACACCCTGAAGGCGGCCCGGTTCTGCCGGGAACGCGGTCTGCCGGTGGCCGGGGTGGTCGAGAACATGGCCGGCATGACGTGTCCGCACTGCGACGGCCATATCGAGATGTTCCCTCGCGATCCGCTGGTCGATCGCCTGAGCGAGAACGGGATCGAGACGCTGGCGCGACTGCCCTTCTCCCCCGCGCTCGCGTTCGCCTCCGACGCCGGCCGGCCGGCGGCGGACGACGGCGACCGGCAGAGCGACGAAGCGGAGCGATTCGCCGAACTGGCCGAACGCATGGTCGCGTCGTTCGCTCCGGAGCAGTCGGCGGCAATGTCCGGAGAGCTTGCGGAGTCGCTCGGCGTGGGCGCGCAGATGGAGGCCATCGAGGCGGCGCTCGCGACGCAGCCCGGCGTCGACCAGACGGCGGTCCGTGCCGAGGTCCAGGCGTTGATCGACGGCGAAGTCGGGCGACTGGGGCGCGAATAGCGCGCAATCGGCTCCGACTCTCCGGTCGACAGGCTCGAACATCCGAAGTCGAATCCGATCCGCATTGCCGTGCTACTCACTGAATCGATCGCAATGATTTCCCCACATGAGCCGGAATGACCGCTTGTTCGGGACGAACCCCTGAATCAGCGCGGACGTTTCCAGCCCGAGAACCCATTCCACTTGCGGGCCGAACATCGACATGTCGGACGATAACCTACCGTCGCGGCGGCGATTTTTCACAGGTCGCATCCACGGCGAGCGGCCGGTCTGGCGGCAGGTACCGACCACCGGCGTCAATCCGAACGACGTGATGTGGGGGGTCTGGTGCAACGGCCCCGACCACATGCTGATTGTGGGCGACGGCGGTGCGATTCATCGCCTGCGAGACGGCGAGTGGCGGAGCGAGGACTCCGGGGTCAAGGAGCCGCTGCATTGCGTCGTCGGATTTGCCGACGGCACCGCTCTCGCCGTCGGCTGGATGGGCGTCGTCGTGCACCGGGACGCCACCGCCTGGCACCGGGTCGGCGGCGGTATCGTCGATCCGATCACGAAGCGGTACGCCCAGTCGCGCGCGAACATGCCACTGTTCGGTCTGTGGGCGTCGTCGCCCGCCGACGTCTGGGCGGTCGGAGACGAGGGTCGGGTGTGTCGCTTCGACGGCACCGGTTGGCACGAAATCGACTGCCCGACCGACGTCCATCTGCGGGCGGTGCTGCGATGTCCCGACGGCACTCTCATCGTCGCCGGGGCTCAGGGAACCGTGCTGACGCTCCACAACGGCGAATGGACACGGATGCGCACGGGAACCACCAGCCATCTCACGGGGCTTCACGCCGACAGCGACGGCACCGTCTACGCCGTCGGAGGCCAGTTCAACGTGCGGCGAAACGGCTTTGCCGGCAGCCTGCTGCGCTTGCGTGGCGGAACGTGGTCGGCGCTCTCATCCGACGAGCCGCTGCCGCGGCTACGCGCGGTCGACCGGGTCGACGATGCCGTTCTGGCGGTCGGAGACTACGGCACGGTGGCACGCGTCGAGGGCGACCGGATCGTGACCGAACGAATCGACACCCGCCGCGACCTCTATGCGCTGGCCGCTGCCGGCGGGAATCGCGCCATATGCGCGGGCGACGGTGGGGTCATCATCGAACGGACGATCGTCTCGGCGACCGCCCTCCCCTCGCTCGAGGTCGATGCCGTTCCTGGCGGCCGCGCCAGCCCCTGGGAGGAGGTGAACGGATGCCCGACCGACCGGGTGCTGTGGTCGGTCTGGGGCGACGACGGTCACCTGTTCGCGGTCGGTGACGAGGGGGCCATCGCAAGCTTCGACGCCAATCGGTGGCTTGCCCACACCGCGCCTTCGCCACTGCATCTGCACGGCGTGTGGGGCCGGCGCGCCGACCAGGTGTACGCGGCCGGCGATTTCGGCACCGTAATCGAGTTCGACGGCTCGCGCTGGCGCGAGATCCACCGCCTCGGCGTGGACGTCTCGGCCGTCGCGGTTGCGGGATTCGGGCCCCACGACCTGTTCGTCGTCGGCGACGAAGGGCTGATTCTGCGCTCGGATGGCGTCGGCTTCGAGCGCGTCGACGCCAAGACCCGCGATGCGCTCTATGCGCTATGGGGCCATGACTCCGACCACGTGCTCGCAGTCGGCGACTTCGGCGCCATCCTGCGCTGGAACGGGCGCGAGTGGAGCAAGTTCTCGGCCGGCACGGAGGCATTTCTGTATGGCGTATGCGGCCGCGCCCTCGACGACATCGTGGTCGTGGGTCTGTCGGGCACCACGGCGCACTTCGACGGCCGCCGCTGGTCGCGGCGTGTCACCGGCACCACCGCGGACCTACTCGGGGTGGCAACGCTCGACGACACGCGATGGATTGCGGTCGGCACCCGAGGGACGGCCCTGGTCTGGGACGGGAACGCCTGGATCGAGGAGGACACCGGAACCGATGCCAGCCTGCGCGCGGTATGGGTGGCCCGGGACGGCACCGCTTACGCGGTCGGGGACGGCGGCGTGGTGCGCAGACGCCTGCCGTGATCGGCATCGACCCTTCCTTTCGCGCATACCGTGTGAAGATCCTTCCGTAGCGCGGAACCCGCGAGAATCGTCCGGCACAGATGGCAGGTCACGTGGTGCGTGGCCGGCGGACTCCGAGTTCCCAAGTCACGAATCGTGAACGTCGCGGCCTCCACCGTTCACGAAAAAGTTCGTCGATTCACGAATCTCCGATTGTCGGTGGTCTGCATCGCTGTCGAGAATTGCGGCAGGGCACACCGCATGTCTGTCGCAGTTACCATCATCTCTCGACCCGGGAGTACCTGAAATGATCAGACGATCGCTCGCAGTGACCGTCATGGCCGCCGTCGTCGCCGGGCCGGCGCTTGCCGCGGACCTCGCCATCGAGGTGCACGGAATCCGATCCGGGGACGGACACCTGTATGTCGCCGTCCACACGACCGAATCGTGGGCCACGTTTCCTGAAGGGACAGGATCGGCCGCAGCGATTCAGCGACGCGCGCGCGCCGGCGTGCTGCGCTTCGTGCTGCGAGACCTGCCTCCAGGTCGATACGCGGTAAACGCCTTCCATGACGAGAACGGCAACGGGGATCTCGACACCAACTTCATTGGCATCCCGTCCGAAGGCTACGGCTTTGCCAACGATCCGGACACTTCGTTCGGACCTGCCGATTTCGACGCGGCCGCGGTGGATGTCGGCGACACGGATGCCGTCGCCGCCATGACCCTGCGGTATTGATTGCGGAGCGACTCGCGATGAACGACCAGACACTGACACGAAGGCGTTTCCTGCGCGTGGCGGGTGTCGTTGGCCTCGCTCCGCTGTGCTCACTGCATGCTGCAGCGAGCGCAAGCAAGGAAAATTGGTCGGAGGCGTTCGCTCGCGCGCTGGAGAGGGATCCGATGCTGCTCGGCTGGCGCAGCGTCCCGGCCGACCGGCTCCGGTGCGAAGCGCGAATCGAAGGCCGCCTGCCAGAGGAGCTTCAGGGGACCTTCTATCGCAACGGGCCGGCGGTCCTGGAGCGCTTCGGAACGCGCTATCGCCACTGGTTCGAGGGCGACGGCATGCTGCAGGCCTTTCGCTTCGACGGCCGCGGCATTTCGCACCGGGCGCATGTACTGGCCACCCCCAAGCTGACGCGTGAGGCCGCTGCGAATCGCCGCCTCGGCTCGGGATTTGCGACCCGGGCGGATGGGGGCACGGGCCCGAGCCGCCCCGACGACCTCAATGTCGCCAACACCTCCATTCTTGACCACCACGGCGAGCTGCTCGCGCTGTGGGAAGGCGGCTCGGCGAGCGTGATCGATCGTGAAACCCTTGCGTGGCGAGGATTCAAGGTGTGGGGCGAGTCCCTCGGCGGCCTGCCGTTCACCGCCCACCCCAAGGTGGAAAGCGACGGAACCGTATGGGCCTTCGGATACAGCTTCGCGCCGGTGCCCGCGATCATTCTCTATCACATCGCACCCGACGGGACGCTTCGCAGAGCGCATCGAATCGACGTCGGACCGATGGGGATGGTGCACGACTTCGTCGTCACCGCCCGGCACCTGGTCATCGTCATTCCGCCCCTGGTATTCGAGCCTTCCCCGGACGACGAGGTGTTGCTCGACGCCCTTGTCTGGCGACCTGCGCTCGGCTCCCGCGTGCTCGTGGTGGACAAGCGTGACTTCGACACCCATCGCTGGCATCAGCTTCCGGCAGGATTCGGCTTTCACCACGGCAACGGATGGGAGGACGAAGACGGAGTCATTCGCTTCGACCACTGCGTTGCCCCCGATGCCACGCTCGTGACCGAGACGATGCGCGACATCATGCGCGGCATGCTCCGTCAACCGCCACCGGAGACGTATACCCGGATCACGCTGCGCCCCGACGGGCGCTCGGAAGTCGACGACACCGGCGAGGAGGAGGAGTTTCCCCGCATCGCGCCTGCGGTGACCGGCCGGCGCAATCGCTACGTCTATACCGTCGGAGCACCGTCGAGCGAGGCCGCTGGATGGCGCCTGCGCCAGGTAGTCAAACGAAATCAGGAGACAGGGGAACGGGAAACGTTCGACTACGGCCCGGGAACCATCGCCGAGGAGCACGTCTTCGTGCCAAGACCCGTTCCACGCGTCGAGGACGACGGCTGGCTGATTGGCGCGTACCTCGACTACGCACGGAAATCGAGCGGCATCTCCGTATTCGACGCCCGGAGCGTCACCGACGGTCCGGTGGCGCGCGCCTCGCTCGACTACGCCCTCCCCCTCGCGCTGCATGGTGCCTTCTCACCGGTCTGATACCCACCGGCACCGGCGCACTGGCCGAACCGGCCGAGCCGGCACGTCTACCCTCACGGGCTCGCGGTGCACGCTGCGAGCCAGCATCCGGAACCGCACGCACCCGAACCTCACCGAAACAGTGCGAGCACGTCGGATTCTCGGGAGTTGACGAGAAGCGCGGGGAATATTCGAGTACATTGCAATCGGACGCGACGCATCGGGCCATCCCCCGGGCCTGCGACGGAGCAAGTCCGGGAGGTCCTCGAGCCCGGGACACCGGGCGGTCCGCCTCGGGCCGTCACCCCGACGGGCTGCTTCGCGCCCCGGGCACAATCGGTCCACCGCGAGGAATCAACTCCACCGGTGACGCAATGAAGCATGCCCTGCGCGAACTGCTGCTCGACCACGAAGACTGGCTGATCTACCGGGTCATCGACTACGCAAAGGCGAACGACTATTCGCAGTACACGCCCACCCTGGTCAGCGCCTGGAGGGAATCCGTCGTCGGGTTGCGCGACGAGCTCGTCAGGGCGATCGAGGAGCACCCGGGGCCGCTGCCGATGCCCGCCGATCACGACTACCTTGCAGATCCCTACACGGACTTCGCCATCGGTTCGGCGCGACGCCACCGCGCGCGCGGCGTCACGCTGGCCCTGTTCCTCGGCCTGACCAAGTTCTTCCGTCTCACCTTTCTCGACCTCGTGGACAAGGCGGGCTGGCCGGACCCCGAGACCCGCCGGGCCCGGGAGTACATCGCCCGATACTTCGACCGCATCGAGCTGGCCATCAGCATCGACTGGGCCTCGCTCGGCGAGAACGAGAAGATCGCGGAGGTCCAGGACAAGAACCGTGCCCTGGCGAACGAGAAGGACAAGTACCTCACCATCTTCGAGAGCCTCGAAGACCCGGTCTTCGTGCTCGACGAGACAGACGGCTTCGAGAACATGAACGGCGCGGCGTGGCGCTTGTTCGGGGTGGAGAACGACCCCGGCGAGCTCTACTACCGGCCCGAGGGCGCGAGCGCCGCGCTGGAGGCGGTAGTCGCGCGGCTCGACCCTTCGAGCCTGGTCGACGGCGCATCGCTGTCGTTGCAGACGTCGAACGGCGAGAACTTCTTCGACGTCCGCCGTCGCGACATCCTCGACATCTGCGACAAGTACACCGGCTCCGTCGTCATCCTGAACGACGTCACCACCCACAAGCACGCGCTGCGCGCCGCGGAGGAGGCCAACCGCGCGAAGTCGGCGTTTCTCGCGACCATGACCCACGAGCTCCGCACGCCGCTGAACGGCGTGCTCGGCGCCATGCGCCTGATTCGTGACGAGGGGCTGAGCGATGCCCAGAACGAGTTCGCCGACACCATCGAGCGCTCGGGTGAACGGCTGCTCGGGGTGATCAACAACGTGCTGGACTACAGCCGCATCGAAGCCGGGCGCATCGAGATCGAGCGCGTGCCCTTCGATTTGTCGGAAATGCTGGACGGTGTCCTCGCCATCGTGCGTCCGCGCGCCATCGAATCCGGAGTCCGTCTGACCCTGGCGAACCTGCCGCCGGGCGGTGCGCACCGGCTCGGCGATGCCGGCAAGATCCAGCAGGTGCTGCTCAATCTCGTCGGCAACGCGATGAAGTTCACGCCGGAAGGAAATGTCACGGTCGGCGTCCGTCCGCTGAGAGAATATCCGGAGCGGCTGCGCTTCGAGGTCACCGACGACGGAATCGGCGTCGACGAGGCGGCGCTCGCCCACCTGTTCGAGCCGTTCACGCAGATCCATCCTCATACCACCGACCGGGGGCAGGGAGCCGGGCTCGGCCTCGCGATTTCTCGAGCACTGATCACCGGCATGGACGGGGAAATCGGCGCCGAGAGAGGCAGGCGGGGCGGTAGCCGTTTCTGGTTCGAGCTCGACCTGCCACCCGCCGCGGCGCCGCCGCGCCGAGACGAAGCCCCGCCAATCCCCGGGACCGACGAACCACCGGCCCGCACAATCCTGATGGTCGAGGACGACGAAGTGAACCGTATCGTCGGCAGGGCACTGCTCGAACGCCGCGGACATCGCGTGCTTGTCGCCACCACCGGTGTCGCTGCGGTGCAGATGGTCCGCGACCATGCGATCGACATCGTGCTGATGGACATCCGCCTGCCGGATATCGACGGCTTCGAGGCCGCGATACGCATTCGCACCCTGTCCGGGGGTGTCTCGCGTCGCGCACGCCCACCTATCATCGCTCTGACCGCCCAGGTCGAGCCCTCGGACGCGGCAGCCTGCGCCGCGGCCGGAATCGACGACCTGGTGGTCAAGCCGTTCTCACCCGAGGATCTGTGCCATCGATTCGAGCGGCTGCTCCGGGGCGATGCGTTCCAATCCACGGCTGAGTCCCCCGACGACGGAGACGCCGGAAAATGGCTCGACCCAAGCACGCTCGCCGAGCACTTCGACGCCCTCGGCCCCCGGCGCACCGCTCGAATCCTCGAAGCCTTCGAGACCAGCACCGGGCGGATGCTGGACGCGCTCGCAGACGCGGACGCCGATGGCGGGAAGCTCGCGGATCCCGCGCATCGGCTGGCGGGCTCGGCCGCGACGCTGGGGTTGCCGAGACTGCGCGCCCTTGCCGTCGATCTGGAGCGCGCGGCACGAACCGGCGCCGACGAGTTGGACGCGCTGTCGGCGTCGATGCTCGCCGCGATCGAGGCGAGCCACCGACACATCGATGCCTACTGGGCGTCGCTTCGCGACGATGCGTCCGCGTCGAGCATGTAGCCCACGTTGCGAATCGAGCGGATCGGTTCGCTGCCGCACTGCCCTGCGAGCTTGCGCCGGATTCGACTGACCAGCACGTCGATGCTCCGGTCGTCGGGCCCTCCCAGCCGGCGGCCCATCCGCATGGCCAGGACGTCGCGCGAGATCGGGCGTCCGGGGAGCTCGGCCAAGGCCGCCAGGATTGCGCACTCGGCGGTGGTGAGCGACACCTGCCGTCCCCCGGCTCCCACGAGTCGACGACGCTCCCGATCGAAGGCCCAGCCGCCCCCGATTTCCAGAGGTTCGGCAGCACCCCGCTCCGCGACTCGCCGGAGGACGGAGCGCACACGCGCCACCAGCTCCCGGGCATTGAACGGCTTGGTGACATAGTCGTCCGCGCCGAGCTCCAGTCCCTCCACGCGTTTCCGCGCTTCCGAACAGGAGGTCACCATGATTACCGGGAGATCCGAGCGCGCGCGAATCGAACGCAGCAATGCGAATCCATCGGTCCCGGGCAGCTTGACGTCGAGCAGCATGAGGGCTGGGTCGAGCCGCGGGAGTGCATCCAGGAGCCGCTCACCGTCCTCCGCCTCGGTCACCCGGTATCCGGCGTCCTCGAGATAGCCGCGCAGAATCGCCCGCAGCACGGGGTCGTCATCGACGACGACAATCCTCTGGGCGGCTCCTTCGTCGGCCGTGCCGGTGAGGTTCTCCAGCATGCGCCCGACCTCCGGTGATCGGACGGCTCGACACCACGTCGAGCACGAAGTTCTCGGGCAGGATAGCAGACGGGATCGAGCGCGCGTCGGCGCCTTCAGGTCGCCCCCGGTCCCGCCTCACCGGTACACTCAC
>JAJDUQ010000202.1 GCA_022826505.1 Gammaproteobacteria bacterium | reverse complement strand
GAGACCAGGTTCGAGAAGACGACGCTGACCATCGCCGCCATCGCCAGGTCGTAGTTCCGGGTCAGCTCGAACACGATCAGGATCGTGGTCAGCGGCGCCCCGATCACCGCGCTCGTCACCGCGACCATGCCGCAAATCGCGTAGATGGCGATTTCCGAGCGCAGGTCGCCGAGCACCAGCTCCGCCCCGTTTCCGGCCAGCGCCCCGAACAGGATGCCGATGAGCAGGGCGGGGCTGAACACCCCGCCCGCGAACCCGAACCCGATGCAGAGCGCGGTGGCCAGGATCTTGGCGACGAGGAGGAACGCAAGCTCCCCCGGGGCGAACGCGTGGTCGATGACCGCGAAGCGCAGCGTCTCCTTGCCGATGCCGAGGATGTCGGGCAGCCAGATCGCGGCGAGCCCCAGGACGGCTCCGGCCAGCATCGGCCTGAGGTAGTCCGCGACGGGCAGCCTTCCGGCCATCCGGTTCGAGAGGAGGATCGCGCGCATGTAGAGCACCGCGACGAAGGCACCGGCGGCCCCGATGAGGATGAACCCCAGGAACTCCGGCGCGAAGTCCACGCTGACGGCTTCCACCCGGAACAGCGGAGGCCGTTCGAAGACGACGTTGGCCATGACGTAGCCCATCGTCGCGGCGACCGTGATCGGCGCGAAGGCACGAAGCGAGTAGTGCCGGAGGACGACTTCGTGCGCGAAGACGATGCCCGCTATGGGTGCGTTGAACGCGGTCGATATCGCGGCCGCGACGCCGCAGCCCACCCCGACCGTCGCCATCCACCGGCTGTCTCGGCTGACGCGGGCGACGAGCGAGCCCAGCGTCGCCCCGAGGTGCGCGAGCGGCCCGTACTGGCCGACGGACGCGCCGGCTCCGAGCGACACCACGCTCGCGAGCGCGGTCAGCAAGCCGGAGCGTGCCGGTATCCGGCCGTCCATCGTCTGGACGGAGCGGATGATGTCGGGAGGGCCGTGGGAGCGCCGCTCCGGGATGGAACGGTGGATGACTCCGACCACGAGCCCGCCGAGCGCCGGTACGCAGACGGTGGCGAGCAGCAGCAGCCCCGCATGGTCCACCATGAAGCGGCTGCGCGGCGAGATCAGCAGCCATTCGTTCAGGCGCAGGACCAGCTCCACGAACGCGATGGCGGCGAGGGAGGCCAGCACTCCGGTCACCAGACCGAGGACGGCGATCGACGCGATCCGCGCAGCGGTGTTCATTCCCTCGCGCATGGATGCGTCACCCCGAGACGGATCCTGTGCATGGTTTTCCCGGGAGTGCGGGCGTCCCGCCCGCATGGACGTTCATGGGCCTGCGGCGGGTCGTCCATGGTGGGCCCCCGGCCCGGGCGGGCGGGACGCCCGCGCTCCCAGGTACTCAGCCTGTGGTCTCTCGCGTACATCGTGGGACCGAGGTGGTGCCCCGTCGGTGGAACGCCGCAGAGACGGCGGATCCGCATGTCAGTCCAGCAGCAGCACCGCCGCCTCCGCCGGCCAGCAGATGGTCTCGCGCTCGCCCATCTCGTACGAGCGGTCCGAGGCGCTGCGGTGCTGCTCGACGTGAACGAGGAGGCCCTTTCCGACCTCGAACACGTCGGTCTCGAGCGAGCCCAGGAACTCGGTGGCGACGTAGGTTCCCTCGACCCGGTTGGCCATGCCGTCGCGGACGCCGGTATGGACCAGGTCCGCGCGCACCGAGAAGTGCGCGCGCCGCCCGACCTCGATGTCCCGGTCGTCGTCGTGATGGGCGCGCACGTAGAACAGGTGTCCGTCGTCGGACTGCACGAACACGACGGAGCCGCTGCGAGACTGGATGGTGCCCTCGAAGACGTTGTTGTTGCCGATGAAGCCGGCGACGAAGCGGGTACGCGGCGCTTCGTAGATCTCGCGCGAGGTGCCGGTCTGCTGGATGATCGCGTCGCTCATCACGATCACCTTGTCGGCCATGGACATTGCCTCCTGCTGGGAGTGGGTGACCATGATGAAGGTGATCCCGAGCTCGCGCTGGATCTTCTTCAGCTCCACCATCATCTGCTGGCGCAGGCTGTAGTCGAGGGCGCCGAGCGGCTCGTCGAGGAGCAGCACGGTGGGCTTGCTGATGAGCGCGCGGGCGAGCGCGACGCGCTGCTGCTGGCCGCCGCTCAGGTCCCGCGGGTAGCGGTCGGCGAGCTCGTCGAGGCTGACCATCTGCAGCATCTCGCGCACCTGGCGGTCGCGCTCGCCGCGCTCGATGCCCTTGACCTTGAGGCTGAACTCGACGTTCTGGTGCACGTTGCGGTGGGGGAAGAGCGCGAAGCTCTGAAACATCATGGAGGTATCGCGCTGCGACGGGGGGAGGTCGGTGACGTCCTCGCCGGCGATGTAGATCTTTCCCTCGGTGACCTCTTCGAGACCGCCGATCATGCGCAGCGTCGTGGTCTTGCCGCAGCCGCTCGGGCCGAGCATGGCGACGAACTCGCCGTGCTCGATCTCGGCGTTGAAGTCGATGACGGCGCGCACGTCGCCGTCGAATGTCTTGTCGACGTTGACCAGGACGACGTCGGGATCGGCCATGGGCAGGGTTCCTCTCTTGTATACACTTCCGGAGCGGATGTCGGCCGAGCACAGGAGGCTGGACATGGCTGAAGCATCACCGCCGCTGAAGTCCTGGAACGACCTGGGCGGGCTGCCCGGTCTGCCCATCGCGGGCAACCTCTTCCAGCTTCACCTCGACACGTTTCATCGTACCCTCGAACGGTGGGCCGACCGGTATGGACGGCTCTACCGCGTGTTCGACGTGGCGCTCGCGGACCCGGAGCGCCCGGTGGAGGAACGGCTCGCCTTCACCATGATGCCGACCGGCATGGTGGTGCGGATGCGGCGGCGTGTTGGCAACGGTCGATGACCTCGTCTCCTGTGCGCCACGCTGAGGCTTCCGAGCCTGCGATCGGGCCTCCGTCGGAGAGAGCAGCTCGTTCGCTGTGAATCGCTGTCGCCAGGAATCCGGGCAGATGAGCCGGCCGAGTGCGAGGCGGCAGATTTCCGAGGTGTTCACGCGACCTTCTCACTCGTCCTCATGATGTCGCTTTGAACATGCACACGGCCTCCACGTACGCCTCGGATGATCCCGCAGTCAGGCCCGTTCGACCTCGAAGGCGACGATGTTGCGGGTCTCGCGGCTGAACTCCACGCCGACGAGGTGGATGGGCTCGCCCGCGCCACGGTACTTCTCTGCGTAGCCCTTCGCCTTCAACTGCGCCATGGCCGCCCCCTCGCCCGCCATCTCCACCACCTTGAGCTCGAACAGGTACACGTTTCCGTTGAACCGCACCGCCATGTCGAGCCGACCGCGGCTCGTGCTGTCCTCGACGGTGACGTCGAGCCCCAGTGCCGTGAAGTAGGAGTAGAACACGCTCGCGTAGTAGCCCTCGAAGCGGGCGATGTCGTTGTTGGTGTACCACTCGTAGGGGATGCTTGCGTAGAACGCATGGAAGAGCGTTCTCAGCCCGTCGAAGTCGTTGGCCTGGAGCAGCTCGTGGAGGCGGATGCTGTTGGTCTCCTGGCGAGAGGGGTTGCGCACGAGGTAGCCGAGCAGGGAGCCGTTGAGGCTCTGGCGGACCTCGCGGTTCGGGTAGCCGAGCCGGTAGAAGGTCCTCCCTCCGAGACACCTCTCCTCGCGGATGGTGAGATACCCGGTCTGGAAGAGCAGCGCCTCCGTCGCGATGTCGTCGACGTCGAAGGTGGAGAGCAGAGCCTCGGAGCCCACCATCTCGTCGAGCGCGAGCGCGCTCACCTGGCGCCGACACAGCGTCTCGATCAGAAACGTCGGCGAGCCGGTCTCGAACCACCAGGCGCCGAACTTGCGGCGGTCGAACAGCAGCAGGATGTCGAAGGGGTTGTAGGCCCGCTCCTCGCCGAGCCACGAGTAGCCGTTGTACCACTCGCGGATGGCGGCGCGGTCGAGACCCGGAAGCTCCGGAGCGAACACCGTGTCGAGGTCCGCGTCGGTGTAGCCGCAGATGGACGAGTAGCGCGGGTCGAGGGTGATGTCCTGCAGGTTGTTCAGCCCCGAGAACAGGCTCACCTTGGAGAACCTGCTTACTCCGGTGAGGAAGCTGAAA
>JAJDUQ010000054.1 GCA_022826505.1 Gammaproteobacteria bacterium | reverse complement strand
AGCTTTCCACGTCGAGGGGCTTTCGGACGAAGGGGAACCGATTCCGCCGCCCCGCTCGATCGAGGCCATCAAGGCCGACCCGGACATCGCCGACTGGCGGCGCGGCGCCGATATCGTCCTGATCCCGCTGCTGCTGGACCGTGGATCCTCGAGGCGGGTCAACATCTCGCTCGACCGTGGGCTGCTCGAAGCCATCGACGACGAGGCCAGGCTGCGGCGCATGACCCGTTCGGCGTTCCTGGCGACCGCCGCGCGCCGCGAGATCGAGGCTACATGATCGACGCGCCGGCCGTTCGGCGGGCCACATGCACGAGCGCGGCGCTGCACCACGATGTTCAGGGTGTTTCGGCTGCCCGCCGCCCGTGGCGCAGGGCTTCGGGCACTATGAACCCTGCGTCGATCCGGGGAACAGACGACGTCCTTGGGCAGCACTTGCATGGCTCCCGCTGAAGCCGTCATTCCCGCGAAGGCGGAAATCCACGATTTGGGCATCCGAATTCTCGCCCTGCACCTTACGCTACAGCGCGAAATGGTCTTGGTCCACGTGGACGATGCGTAGATCTTCGGCCCGACGGGTGGCACAGTCAGTGGGACTCTTTCGCCGTCTCTGCCCCGAGGGCGGACATGGGGTCGCCGCTGGCTTCGACGTGATCATCCGGATCATCGGCGACGAGGGGATCGACCTCGGGAAGCGCGGCGGCTGCCTCGCGGACATCGAGCTTGCCGGTGACGACATCGGCGATGAGACGGGTGCGGTATTCGTGCATACACGAGATCTGAGATCGGGTATGGCTCACTGCACGTGCAGTCCGATCCGCGATTGAGTCGAGATAGTCTCCGATGGCTCTCTGTTCGGGCAGGCTCGGCAGCGCCACCTGGAACCCCCTTATCTGTTCCGGACTCAGGTGCGGAACGCTGATCCCGGTGAAGATTGGAGCCAGATAGTCCGAAAAGCTGGTGCCGCTCAAGAGTCGCATCGCGAACCCACGGGTCAGCTTTGCTTCGATGGGTCTGATTCGTGCGACACGTTGCAGGAGCAATGAAGGCATATCCGGCTCACTCACTATCGCTACGCGTACTCCACCGCCGACAATCGGCCGATCCATACCCAGAATGATATCTCCAACCGAGAGCTGAAATTCCGCGTAGTTCGATACGTCGGATGCGGGCCAGCGGACCACGTCGTCCCATCGAAGCTGTCCGGGCGCGACGTTGATACCCCGCAGGAGCCGTATGTCCTCTTCCGATTGTGTGAATCCTTCGCTCTTGAACGGGAAGCCGACTGTCAGGTCGATGACCTTGCCCAGCCTCGACACGTCCCAGTATGCAGGGATCGCACCAAGCCATGCCACGCCGGAGTCCTTGCAGGCGGGGTAGGGCTTTCCCGTCCGAACATCAATTCGGCCCGTCACTGCGTGATGGATGATGACTTGCTTCTGCTCTTCCAGTAACGCGCTCAGCTCCTCCTTCGTGCGAATGCAGCGCTGGATGCGCCGGTCGGCGTGGTCGAGAAAGCGGACTATGGCGGATTGTTCGTCCAACGGGGGACGGGCGATCCTCATGTTTCCGAGGGATCCCCATTCGGCGCGTGGCATCCTGGCTCCGAACGTTGATCGGTCAACGGAGTCGATTACCGGCTTTGAGCGCAAGAGTCTTTCCAGATAGTCATTGGCAAGGCGCACGTCGCAGGAACGAAGGACAAAAAATTCCCCGACGCAACAGCCGTCGGTTTGTGGGCGGGTGACCTTCGCAAGATAGGGCCGGAGCTTTCCGAACAGCACGTCGCCAGCCCCGAAGCGCTTCAACTGGCTACCGCTTGGCGCGTCACCCCCCATATTGTCGAGCGTGCCCGTCCAGCTTTGGACGTGTTCCAGCGCAATATATTGTTCGCCGTCTTGGCGCTCGGTCGTCTGATCCGCAACATTCGTCACCAACGACTTCAAACGACTAACAGCCCAATGCCCCGGCACCTCCCCCAGCCACTCGACCCCGGAGTCCTTGTATTCGGGATAGGGCTTCAGTTCACCGGACATCACGCCAACCGCCAGAACCCAACACGAATTCGTCGCGCACGAAGTGCAGGCGAATCACACGCGGCCGTTGCATGGTTTCGTCGAAGTGGCGGTCGCCGGCGTCCCGAGCGTTGCGGCGCACGTCGTCGAGTGGGCCGCCATCCGGCGAGGGTGGAGTGCACGAGCGAGCGTGCCGAGCCACCCCGTCAACTTCGTCCTGGGTGGCTTCGAAGACGCTTCCGCTCCATCTTGTGCGGTTTGTCCCGGGACCCATGGTGACAGGACTTCTCACCGCGAGCTTTCGTTTGCCTCGCGTTCGGCCGACTCCCGATGACGCGCGGCTAGGCTCGCAAAGATGGGGTCTTCCACTAAGGACGAATTGACCCATCGTCTGAACTCCTCGCGGCTCATGCTCGAGATCTTGCTGCTGATCCGTTCCCGGGCCTTTCTCATGTACGCCACGCAGTCGAACTGCTTGACGGGTGCATCACTCTTCATCGCTCAATTCCTGCGGCGTTCTGATGTCGATTGCGGAATAGCCCATGCGGCGATTGACGGCATTGTAGGCCCGTATGCGCGGCAGACTCACCATATGCTTGAAGTTCCAGCTCGCGAGCACGTCCGCGCGGGCCAGGGTGGCCAGTGCGATGTGGAGCGCATCGGCCTCGCTGGAACGACCGACCACGCCGGCCTCGATATAGGCGTCGGCCAGCTTCTGCGCCTCGCCGGTGATCGGCAATGCCTCCCTGTTCTCGTCGGGTATTTCCTCGAACATTCTGCGCACCTTGCGCGGGGCGCCGACGAGTTCCCGAATTGTGAGCGCCGAGAGAACCAGCGTCGCTCGCCCGGTCCGGAATTCCTCGAACATCCGCCGTGACGGCCCGCGGAACTCTTCGTCCTCGCACCCGCCGATAGCCGAGGTGTCCGCATAGATCCGGAGCTTCCCGTCGCTCGCGCGCGGCTCGCGCAGCAATGGAAGACCTGCGAGCAGTCCCTCGGTCTCCTGCTCCAGCGCGAGGATGTCGGCCCGGACCTCGTCCAGGGTGCGCAGCGGCTGCGGCTTGTGGAAGTAGCGGTTGAAGCTGATCTCGTAGCCGATCTTCACGCTGTCCCGCCGGTACCATGCGTCGCCCGCGTACGGGAGCACCTCGCGGCGCAGAAAGGCGTCGATGCCGCCGTCCTCCTGGAGCGGAATCTGCTCGGTGTCGCGCAGGTCCGCGTCCGGCTCGTACTCGACCACTGCCGGCTTGCCGTCGATCTCGACCGCGAACAGTCCGCGCAGCGGGTCGGCCGCGGCGCCCCGGTGCACCTTCCTGATGACCGGAGGCGCGTCCTCGCTGCGCCGGCCGGTCTCCCTGAGAGCCTTGATCTCGACCGCCCTGTAGACGCGCTCGGGCTCGACGCCCTCGATCCGCAGCGGCCGTTCCACCACGACCTTCCAGTAGCCGAACGCGGCGTTGTCGAAGATCCGGCTCTCTTCGGTCTCCCGGAAGTCCAGGAACGTCTCGCAGATCCTCGCGATGTCGTGCTCCCCGAGCTCGCAGTTCTTCTTGCCGAGATTCTTTCGCAGCGGCCGGTGCCACTGCGTCGCGTCGATGAGCTGCACCTTGCCCCGGCGGCGCTCGGGCTTGCGGTTCGTGAGCACCCAGACGTAGGTCGCGATGCCGGTGTTGTAGAACATGTTGAGCGGCAGGGCGACGATTGCCTCCAGCCAGTCGTTCTCGATGATCCAGCGCCGGATGTTGCTCTCGCCCTGGCCGGCGTCGCCGGTGAAGAGCGAGCTGCCGTTGTGGACCTCCGCGATGCGGCTCCCGAGCGGGGTGTGCCGCTTCATCTTCGAGAGC
>JAJDUQ010000285.1 GCA_022826505.1 Gammaproteobacteria bacterium | reverse complement strand
GGTGATCGCATCGAAGGGGCGGATGCTTACCGGATCGTCGTCCTTCGCCGTGGCGATCAGGAGCCACTGTCCTTCGTGCAGCTCGAATGCCTCCAGGGTGCGGTCCACCGGGTCGACGAGCCACAGGTGCCCCACCCCTTCGCGGGCGTAGGCCGGGCGCTTCCCGTGCAGGTCGAGCCGGCGCGTGGAGGCCGAGAGCACCTCGCACACCCAGTCCGGCGCGAGGGTGAAGTACGCGGTGTCGGGATACTCCGGCATCCGCTCCCGGCGCCAGCCCGCGAGGTCCGGCACCAGCACTTCCTCGCCGAGGTGCAGCTCCGGCTCGAAGAGGATCCACCACCCACCCGGACCGCCGCGGCCTCGGTGGAATGCTCCCCCCAATTCGATGCCCAGCTCGGAACTCGCCAACGCATGGGGCGCCGCCGGCCGCGGGTGGGTGTGGAGCGTTCCGTTGACGATCTCGGCGACTTGGTGCGCGGGTGCGTCGAGCACGTCCTGGTAGGTGGCGCGGCGGGTCGATTCGTGCGTGTGGGCAGCGAACTGAGCCATCGAAGCTCTCCTCGGATCAGGCAGCGTGACGTCCGGTAATTGCTTCGCGCAAGAGGTCAGGGTCCGTCGGTCTTGGGCTCCGCCGGCGTCTCCTGCCGAGCGAGTGCAGGCAGTACCAGGGAGAGCTGGCCGCGCACGAAGGCGACTTCCCGCTCAACACGATCGATGCGGTCTGTGAGCGCGCCGATGTCGCTTTTCAGCCAGGCGAAGAGTCCGACTTGGACGCCAATGATGGCAACGGCCACGGTCACGATGAGGCTGCGGGTTTCCATCGATTCCTCCTGGACGATTTCCAGTGTACGCCAGCAGCGCCTTGGGTTCTTATCTTGGTGGGAATCGCGGGCCAGGGATGGCCCGCGGTAGGCGAGCGGAGGGTGCTGAAGACGTGGGAAGTTGTGTTGAGCTGGTTCACCCTCCGCTCGGGCGACGCCATGGAAGGCGGAGGGAGGGAGTAGACAATTGTCCTTTTAGCGGGCCAGGGATGGCCCGCAAAGGCAGGCGGAGGGCGCTTGAGCCCGGAGCCTGGGCGAAGCCAGGGAGGGCGGAGGGTAGGAGAAGATGACGCCGAGTGAGCCCTCGGCGATGCAGTTATCCACAGGCAAGTGCCTGTTAACTACATGGTTCTTAGATCTACTTGAAAGAACTACTTGGAGCAGTGAGGGTGTTTATGCACAGGAATGAGGGTGGTGTGAGGGTGTTTATGCACAAAAAGCGGGGCGGGTGTGAGGGTGTTTATGCGTGGATAAGTCGCGTCGTCCACAACCCTGTGTGGATGACTACTCCCCCGGTGTGAGGGTGTTTATGCGGGGAATTCGCGGCGCGAAGAGACCAAGGACTCCGAGGGCCAGACGATCAGGTGGCCTGGGGGGGTGTCGTATTGGAGGGCCGGCCAAGCGACCTGAAGCTTGACGAGCTCCCGGAGGCAGTCCTTTCGGAAGTCTCTGACCGCGTAGCGGTCGCGGGCCTTCTCCGGATCGGCCCCAAACTGGCGGTAGAGCTGTCTCCACGAAAGTCGTAACGGGGCCTTGAGACTGAAGGTGCGGTAGGCGAGCCACATGTAGAGGTCCAGTCCGAGAGAGGAACGGGTAAGCGCCCTGAGCACACCCATGTCGAGGGGAACGGGGTGCCGCAGGATCTCCTCGTAGAGCTGCTCGCCGATGCGCACCGTGGAGTCGAAGAGTACAGGCTCATCTGGACGGCGCTCGTCCCACCACAACGTGGTTTCGTCGGCGACTAGGCCTGCAACGCTGCGATAGGGCCCCCTGAGGGGCTCTTGGGTGATACGCACGCTGGCCTGGAAGAGCCGCTGCATCTGGTCACGGGTACGCGTGTTGATTCCGTATCGCCCGCCACTGTGACCGGGAATCCCGAGGGTGCGGATGAACTCCGATAGCGAGCGTCCGAGGACGAGTTCGCGCGAGCGGGTGCGGATCACTTCGGTACACAGCCAAGCGAGGAGGAGGCGCGGAATGGAGCCGTAGGGCAAGCCGGCGTCGCCGGTAGCGCTCATGGTGAGAGTCCATGGCCCATTGGTACGGCGGTACTGAAGCCGCTTGCCGGGGTTGGTGCGGGGCAGGGTGCACAGCATGAGCAGGCGCACCAAGTAGCCGATGTCGGGCGAGTCGAGCTCAGCGGCGGCGACGAGCTCCTCGAGCTGACGCCGCCGCCCGGGGGTGAGTGTTCCGCCGCCGTCTCCTGAGGAAGGGCGCTTTACGGCCATGATCGGCAGGGGTAAAGTGAAGGCATCGGCCTTCCTGTGGTTTGTGAGCTGTGGTCGATCGCGCCGACGGGTGGTGGCACACCGCGTCGGCAACTTAAGTCGAGCATATCCGCCACGCCCCGTCGCGACAAGCGGACACCAAAGCGCCTCGGTGGCAAGCCGGGGCGCTTTCCTTTTGCGCGCCCGCCCGCAGAAAGCCCTGGCGGAAATGACAGCGGAAATTGACAAGACGAGCACGCAACCCGAGCATAGAACGTGCAAGACACCAAGTGGGCACCCCCTGTCGGGTCGCCTGCTGAATAAAACAGTCACTATCACCCGGCAAGAGGTAGCTCCTCGAGCCTTTGGCGAATAGGCGGGACATCGAGTTGCTCACTTGGTGCTTGCATCGGCCCGGCGCCCTTATTTCCGGCGGCGCCAGGAGGGCCGGGCGGTCGTGTTCCGTCACGGCCGGAGAATTGCAAAACAGGGTGAAGTGCAGCAATGAAGCGCACGACAACAGTCGCGATGGCCGCGTTGGTCTGTCTGGTGGGCGGATGCGTGAAGGTGCCGTTCGTGACGCAGAACGAGACCCGCACGGCGCAGTGCGCGGGGGTGTTTACCCCGGTGGTGCCGGTCGTGGGCTCGCCCGAGGGCCTGGACGATGGGACGCCGCCGCAGGGAGACGCCGCCGCGGGGTAGCGCGGGACCGCGCCCGGTTGGGGTCGTAGCGCACGCTCCGGACGTGGAGCCGCCGCCGGCGGGCGGGGCGGCGGTCGCGGAGTACCCGTCGTGGAGCGACGACGACGTGCGCCGTGCAGCGCGCTCGAAGCGTTTCGCCTGGGCGCTGGCCTGGGTGGCGGTGGGGTGCACGGTGCTCTCGCTCGCCGCGATCGCGGCGCTCGCGCCCTGGCAGCGCGCGGTGCCGATCATCGTGCGGGTGCATGCAAGCGGCCTGGTGGACGTGGCGACGGAGCTCGAAGCGGTGCGGCTGCCCGACAGCGAGGCGATGGACCGCTTCTTCATCGCGCGCTACGTGCGGCTGCGCGAGCAGCGGATCGGGGGCACGGGCGACGAGCAGGCAGCGCGGATCGTGGGATGGATGACGGCCGGCCGGGAGCGGGAGCGGTTCTCCTCGGCGCTCAAGGACGGCAAGGCCGGGAGCCTGCGAAGCGAGGTCGACGTGTCGGCGATCACGTTCGTTGCGCGCCGGGGAGGCGAGGCCGGCACGGCGAACGTGCGATTCGCCCGCACCCTGGATGGGGGCGTGCAGGAGTCGTGGGTCGCCACGCTCGACTTCGCCTACCACGCGACGGCGGCGATGCGCATGGAGGCCCGGCTTGAAAACCCCTTGGGGTTCGGGGTGACGAACTACAGCGCCGCGCGCGAGGTCGTCGCGCCGTGAGGCGGGGGCGAGGGATGCTGGCCGCGGCCTGGCTCGGTCTCGCCGGCGCCGGTGCGCTCGCGCAGAGCGTGGAGGACGCGACGCACCTGGTGGAAGCGAGCGACACGCTCGCGGCGATCGCGAAGCGCTACGCGCTCGACGATTGGGGGTGCGTGGTCGCGTGGAATGCGGCGGTGGCCGGCGAGGGTCTGGTCACCGGCGCGAGCATCGTGGTGCACGGGCGCGACCGGGCGGTGGCGGACGCGGCGCTGTGTCGGCGCGCGCGCGAGTCCTGGGAGGAGCAGGGGCGCGGGCCGACGGGCGCGCTGCCGCGCAGCGGACCGACCGCGCACCTGGGGGACACCACGGCGAGCGTGATGCCGATTCCGGACGAGCGCGAGCGCCGGATCCTCCAGGTGGAGTACGCGCCGAACCGGGTGGTTCGCGTTCAGACCCAGGTGGGCATTTCCACGCTGTTCGTCTTCGAGCCCGGGGAGGAGGTGGTCGACTGGTTCGCCGGCGACACCGGCGCCTGGGACGTGACGCACAAGGACAACCTGTTCGCGCTCAAGCCGCGGGCGGAGCTGCCGGAGACGAACCTGGTGATCCGCACGGACCGGCGCCGGTATCACGCCGAGCTCGTGGTAAGCGACGATCCCTTCTTCGAGGTCCAGTGGGTCTACAGCGACACCGAGCGGCGCAAGGGCATCGAGCGGGCGCTGGAAAAGGCGCTGCTCTCGCCCACGTCGCATCTGGACTACGAGCGGACCTTCGGGCTCGGGGTGAATGCGCGGTACTCCGCCGCGGGCAGCGGCAACTTCCGCCCCGATCGGGTGGTGGACAACGGGCGGCTCACGTACCTGCACTTCCCGGAGGACCGCGACGTGCCGGCGCCCTATTGGGTGGATCTCGACGGGACGGAGCGCCTGCTCAACTTCTCGATGCGCGGGAACTGGATGATCCTGTTCCGCGTCGGGCGACTGTTCCGGTTGCGGCACGGGCAGTCGGTGATCTGCCTGCGCAACGACCACTACCGCCCGGCGCACCGGGATGCGCCGAGCGAGACCGTCGCGGACGACATTTTCCGGATGCTGGGCGGTGGCGGATGAGGCGCCGCGGGCGCCGGCGATCCCGGCGGAGCGAGACGTACCGGGGTTTGCGCGGAGCGCGCCGGCGCGCCCGTGGGTGCTCGCCGCGGTGATATTCCTCGCGCTGGTCGTGGCGGTCGGGGCGGGGTGGATCGTGTTCCGGGAGCAGGTGATCCTGGGGCCGGAGGAGGAGGTCGCGGAGGACGGCGCGAAGCTCGGCGTCGACGTGCCGCGCGAGCCGGTGGAGGCGCCGGGACCTGCGCCTGAGCCGGTGGTGGAGGAGGGCACGGACGACACCGTGGATCCCTTCGCGGTGACGCTCGAGGTGCCGGAGCTCGAGACGGCGGCGCCGCCGCCGGGAAGCGGCGCGGCGCAGACGCAGAAGTCGCCGGAGGAGCTCGCACGCGAGCGCCGGCTCGGGAGCAGCGTCGCCGGCGCTGCGGCCTCGGCCGGGGGCGAGCTCGTGCCGGGGGCGCCGGGGGCCGGGGAAGAGGGCCCGGTGCGCGCGGCGCGCCTGCGCGGCCTCGGCATGCTCATCATGCGCGGGACGAGCTTCACGTGCGCGCTGCTCACGCGCATCGTGAGCGACATTCCGGGCACGACGTCGTGCGTGGTCACCGAGGACGTGTACTCGACCGACGGCACGACGGTGCTGGTCGACCGCGGCGCGAAGCTCATCGGCTCCTACAGCGGCTCGCTGCGGCAGGGCCAGGCGCGCCTGGCCGTGATGTGGGAGCGCCTGCAGGACACCGCGGGCCTCGTGGTGGAACTCTCAAGCCCCGCGTCGGGGCCGGTGGGCGAGGCGGGTGTGGGCGGATGGGTCGATCGGAAGTGGATGGAACGATTCGGCAACGCGCTGCTGATCTCCCTGGTGGTGGACGAAGCCGCGGATCGGGTGCCGATCGGGGAGCAGGCCGAGCAGACCATGGGTCGCGCCTTCAGTGAGCTCATCACGCAATCGCTCAACATTCCGCCGACGCTCTACAAGCACCAGGGCGAGATCGTGACGGTGATCGCCGCGCGCGACATCGACATGTCGCGCGTGTACCGGCTCTCGAGGGAATGAGGGTGGGTGACGCGAAGGCAATCAACCGGGCGGCGTTCCTGGAAACGGCAGCGCCGCTGCTCGACCTGGTGCGGGAGCGCACGCGCGACCTGGTGGTGCTCGCGGACGGGAAGGTGCTGCGGCACGACGGCGCCGGTTGGGAGAAGGTCTCCGACGTGACACCGGAGGCCGTGCTGCAGATTGCGCGGCGCTTCGCGACGCTGGTGGGGGCGACGCACAGCGAACCGGTGGTGAGCGGCGACGACGCGGCGACGGGCTACCGCATGGAATTCGTGCTCCCGCCGGCGGCGCTCGCACCGATTCTCGCCTGGCGGATCCCGGCGCGGCGCACGCTCACCTTCGAGGACCTGGCCGGCCGCGGGCTGCTGGTCGAGGGGGCGAAGCGGGAGGCGGAAGTCGAGGACGAGCTCCGCGAGGCAATGGATGCCGGCGCGCTCGAGCGCATGCTCAGGCTCGCGGTGGCGGGGCGGCGCAATGTGCTTATCTCTGGCGGCACGGGCTCCGGCAAGACGACGCTCGCCCGGGCGCTGATGGGCCTCATCGGGGAGGAGGAGCGCCTGGTGTGCATCGAGGACGCGCGCGAGCTCCGGCCGAAACAGGTGAACGCAGTGGAGCTGCGCTACGGGGCGCGAGTGGGCGGCGCCGGCGAGGTCCTGGGCGCGGATCGGCTGCTGCGCTCGGCGCTGCGGCTGATTCCGGACCGGATCATCCTCGGGGAGCTGCGGGGCCGCGAGGCGTGGCAGTTCCTGAAGGCCGTCGACAGCGGCCACCCGGGCTCCATCACGACGATTCACTCTTCGCGGCCGGCCTCGGCGCTGAACCAGGTGATCCGCTACATCCGGGAGGCGGACGAGGGGATGAGCTACCCGCCGGACGATCTGCGCCGCATGGTGGAGGCGACGGTGGACGTGATCGTGCAGCTCGAGAAAGCGAGCCAGCGCGTGTGCGCGGTGTGGCTCAAGCACGGCGAGGGGTGGGCGAAATGGTGAAGTGGACCCTGATCGTCCTCGGGGCGCTGCTCGGCGCGGTCCTCGTCGTGACCCAAGCCACGTCGGCCGCGCTCGCCTGGTGGTTCGGCAACCCCTATCACCCGGCCCTGGTGGTGGCCGGGCTGCGATCGAGCTCCGCGGCGGCGCACGATCTGGTGACGGTCGCCGGCGTGGCGTCGCTCAGCGCGTGGGTCGTGGCCCTGGGGGTGCTGCAAACGCTGCTGAAGAAGGCTCGGCAGGGAGCGCGGTTCGCAACGCCGCACGAGCTCAAGCAACGGGGCCTGCTCACGCCCCGGCCGCGGCGCGTGGTGCTCGGGAAGGTGGGGCGCAAGTACGTCTGCGACGGCGGGGACGAGCACGTGCTGGTCGCCGCCCCGACCCGGGCCGGCAAGGGCGTCGGCCTGGTCGTGCCGACGGCGCTGTGCTGGGAGGGCGCGCTGCTGGTCCTGGATGTGAAGGGCGAGGCCTATGGGCTCACGAGCGGCTGGCGGGCGAAGATGGGCGATCGGGTCTACGTGTTCCACCCGATGTCGCGGGAGACGCATCGGTTCAATCCGCTCGATGCGCTGGCGCGAAGCGACGAGCCCGCGCAGGAGGCGCTGCGCCTCGCCGGCGCCATCCTGCCGCTCGGGGAGCAGGTGAAGGATCCGTTCTGGATCAACGCGGGCCGCGAGCTGCTGGCCGGCGCGCTGCTGTGGTCGTGGAGCACGGCCGGCGAGCGGCACGCCGCGGCAACGATCGGCGATGCGCTCGACCTGCTGCTGCCGATGCCGGGCTCGGACAAGCCGGTGCACGAGAACATGGAGGAGCAGATTGCCAGCGTGTCGGGCCTGCACCGCACGGGCGAGCAATATCTGCGGGCCTGGTGCGAGCAGAAGGACGACAAGACGCGCGGCAACATCCTCAAGACCGTGACCAGCGGCATGAGCGTCTTTCAGTCCGAACGGGTGCGGGCGGCGACCGCGGCGAGCGACTTCGACCTGGGCGAGCTGCGCCGCTCGCTGATGACGGTCTACGTGGTGGTGAGCCCCCCGGACATGGATGCGCTCTCGCCCCTGCTTCGCCTGGTGGTGGGCGCCGCGATCGCGGAGAACACCCGCACCCTGCCCGAGCACGATCCGAGCGTGCGCCACCAGGCGCTGCTGCTGCTCGATGAGTTCCCGCTGCTCGGGCGAAGCGAAGTGGTGGAAAAGGCGCTCGGGGTCTGTGCCGGCTACGGGCTGCGGCAGGTGACCATCGTGCAGTCGATCGCGTCGCTCGCCAAAGCCTACGGGGAGCGCGGGGCGGAAGTGATCGTCGACGCGCACGGCGCCCGGGTGCAGTTCGGGATGCGCCGCGTGCGCGAGGCGCGGGAGATTTCCGAGGCGCTGGGGCGCGAGGTAGTGCACAAGCCGAAGGCGGTTGCGGACCTTAAGGACGTGGCGCGCGGCGGCGGAACGCAGGAGCGCGAAAAGCTGCTGATGAGCACCGACGAAGTGCTCAACATGGATGACCGGGACGCGCTGCTCTCGATGCGCAGCATGCGCATCGCGAAGCTGCGCAAGATCCGCTACTTCGAGGAGGGTCCGCTCAAGAAGCGGGCCGGGCGACCGGTGCACGCCGAGCCGTGGCCGCAGAAGAGGGCGGCGCTCGCCGCCGCGGCCGAATGAGCGCTTCAGTAGAAGAAGCGCGGATCGGCGAGCGGGGACCCGTCCTCCGCGATCGGCGTGATGGGGCTGCCGTCGGTGTCGAACATGAGGACGTAACGCCCACCGTTGGGGCGGCGTTCGGCGTCATAGATGTCGTCGGGTATCCACTCCTGCTCGCGGGCGAGTTTTCCGGCGTCGGAGATGCACTGCGCGCCCTGGATGTTCCCGCGGTCCCTGTCGATGCGCATCGTGTAGCCCTCCCGGCAGGGAAAGAACGGGTCGGCGCCGAAGCGAGCGCGCAGATCGGTGTCGGCATCGCCCCCGACCTTCACCGCGCAACTGCTCCAAGCGGGCAGCGGGGGCTGAAAGCGCTTCAGCCGCGCAAGCATCGCGGCATAGGCGGCTTCGCAGCCGGCCGGGAATCCGCCCGGCAGGCAGATCCAGATCGAGCACTCGGTGAGGGACACCGCGCTCGCGGTGCGAGGGACGAAAGAGGCGAGCGCTGCAAGGACGACAAGCGCTGCAACAGGGACGTGTTTCATGGATCCAACCTCGAAGCGGCCTCGGCCGCGCCATTGGGAGAATGAGCGATGAGCAAGCAACCTGACCTGATCGCATACACAGCGGTGGAACGCGGCGACGGCGAGAGTCATTTCGTGCGCCTGGGCGCAGCCTGGCGCAACCGAAAGGACGGGTACAACGTGCGCCTTGACGCGACGCCAGTCAATGGGGAGCTGGTGCTTTTCCCCCCGCGGGAACGGGACGAAAGACGGGAGGAGGAGTAGAAGATGGCCACGGACCACGGGGAAGCGCCGGCTGACGCCGGCGCAGCCCACCAAGGCACAAAGGACGAGGAGGGGCCAGGGGAGCTGTACCGGATCGACTATGCCCAACGCACGGGTTTGGAGCAGAGTGGGTTGTGGGCATGGCCGGGGGTCCTCGTGGTGCGCGGCGAGCGGGAAATGCTCCTGCATTGGGGATGTATGAAGAGCTTGGAGCGGGTGATTGAGACGGCGCCGCTGGCGGGCGGTGCGGGCCGGGCGCCGTGCGGAGATTGCGGAGAGGGTATGGAGGCGTATCGGCCGGTGTTCTTCGACCCGGTGTCTAGAGGGTGCGAGCACGATTGCTGTTGAAATGCACTCTAAGGACCTCGGACCCTGAGCTTGGAGGGGTCGAGCGTGATCTCGCCGTAGAGGACGATGTTGCGCCACTCGATCGGGCTGATGCGGGCGATGAGTTCGGGGTC
>JAJDUQ010000171.1 GCA_022826505.1 Gammaproteobacteria bacterium | reverse complement strand
AGTCGACCACGATTCGATTCGGCGCCGCGCTCGTCCTCGGGTGCGTCCTCGCCTCCCCCGCCACCGCCGGGCTCTCCGCCGACCAGATCGCGCGCCTCGGAGCGGACCTGACCCCGCTCGGCGGAGAACGCGCCGGCAACGTCGACGGCACCATCCCGGAATGGACCGGCGGGATCACGGAGCCGCCGGCCGGCTACACCGTCGGCGAGCACCACCGCGACCCCTACGCCGACGACCAGCCGCTCTTCACCATCAGCGCCGCCAACCTCGACGAGCACCGCGACCGGCTCTCGGTCGGGCACCAGCGCATGCTGGAGACCTACCCGAGCTTCGGCATGCCGGTCTATCCCGCCCGCCGCAGCGCCTCCGTCCCGCAGCGGATCTACGACGCCACCCGTACCGCCGCCGCCACCGCGGAGCTGGTCGACGACGGCAACGGCGTCGGCAACGCGGTCATCGGCATCCCGTTCCCGATCCCGGACAACGGCCTGGAGGTCGTCTGGAACCACCTGTTGCGCTACCGCGGCGAGTCGGTGGCGTGCGTCATCGGTCAGGCCGCGGTCACGCGGGGCGGCGCCTACACGCTGGTCAAGCAGAGTCTGGAGATCGAGCTGCGCTACTCGCTGCCGGGCATGACGCTGGAAGAGCTCGGCAACACGATGATCCTGTTCAAGCAGAAGACGCTGGCCCCCGCACGGCTCGCGGGCGACATCGTGCTGGTGCACGAGACCATGAACCAGTTCCGCGAGCCTCGCAACGCCTGGGTCTACAACCCTGGCCAGCGCCGGGTGCGGCGGGCTCCCAACATCGCCTACGACAATCCCGGAACATCCTCGGACGGGCTGCGCACCGCCGACCAGCTCGACATGTTCAACGGCGCCATCGATCGCTACGACTGGAAGCTCCTCGGCAAGCGCGAGATGTACGTGCCCTACAACGCCTACAAGCTCCACAGCGACGAGCTCGCGTTCACCGACGTTCTCACGCCGCTGCACGTCGACCCCGAGCACCTGCGCTACGAGCTTCACCGGGTATGGGTGGTGGAGGCAACGCTCAAGGAGGGCGCGACCCACATCTACAAGCGACGCACCCTGTACGTGGACGAGGATTCATGGCAAATCGTGGTCGCGGACATCTACGACAACCGCGACCAGCTCTGGCGGCTGTCGGAGGGCCACCTCGTCAACTACTACGAGAAGCCACTGATGTGGCCGACGCTCGAGGTGCACGCCGACTTGCAAGCGGGACGCTACCTCGCCTTCGGCCTCGACAACGAATTCCCGATGTGCACCTGGGACACCGACCTGAAGGCTCGGGACTTCACCCCGGCGGCGCTCCGCCGCGAGGGCCGGCGATAGTCGATGATGACAAATCCGAGGAGAAGAGTGTGGCGAACCCGGTCGTGCCGAAATGGGAGCGTTTTTGCTTGAGCGTGCTCGCCACTTGTATGGTCTCGGCTATACCGATCTGGAACGGACTGAGCAAGGCACCAGCAGAGGGAGCGGAGCCGTTCAGCATAGGGATGGTGATTGCACTCGTGGTAGCCGCGATCATATCAGTCTGGATCGTGACCAGCCATGAAGCGAGTCACCGTCTTGATGTCGTATTCACCGCAATGGGGTTGCCCGGTTTTCTGGTCTCCGCAGCGGTTAGTGGGCAGATACTGATAAATTGAAGGATGGTTGTCATGAACCGTACGGTGGTAACGATGGCAGAAGTGCTACTGGGTATGTTCGTCTTGGCGTGCACTACTGCTTTTGCGCAAGACGATCCTCAATCAATGGTCGAGACCCAATCAACGGTCAAGATAGGCGTCTACCGTGACTTGGGATTCTTGCGGAAGGTGAAGCTGGGTACCGCGCCGTACGTGAACCCACGACTACTTGATACGGCAGCAACTGGCTACCGTTATAATCCGGATGACTTGACGGAAAGAGTCAATTGTGAACAGCAGGACGAGATTTATAGTGCCGTTGTCGAAGGGAAGATCATGTTTGCAAATGGTAGACAGGGTGGAGAATTCGAAGTTATCGCGCCCGATAATCCCCAGCTTCGGAATCAAATCGATACATGTGAACGCTTTAGTACTTGGGCAAACCAACTAGAACGAGAAACGGCCGCCTTTATCAGTGTCTACTCTCGATTCGGCGAAGCGTCGGGCGCTCCTGTCGTAGCTTGGGTGGCTGAGCCATGGGCACGCCAAGCCGGTCAATGAACAGGCAATCTGAAGCCTCAGCGCATTCGGAGAATTTTGGTTCCCATTGGATAGCTTGGCTGACCACTTTCCAAGCTCGCTCGTGAGGCTTGGTCGACTGTCAGGATGGTCAGTGAGTCTCCGGACCGGCTTATCGGCCATACTTGTCACGTGGGCCGGATTATTCATACCTGCCGGCACGAGCGCTGAACCGGCGTCAACAGTCAAAGTGCCGCTCGCAGCCGAATTCATGCTGCTCGACGGAGCCGCGGTCGGTTCGCGTCTGGTGGTGGTGGGCGAGCGCGGTCACATCCTGAACTCCGACGACGACGGTGCGACATGGACGCAGGCCCGGGTACCGGTCCGCGTCCTGCTCACCGCCGTGCACATGCACGACGAGCGCGTCGGTTGGGCGGTCGGGCACGATGCGGTGATCCTGCGCACCGGGGACGGTGGCGACACCTGGACACTCGTGCACCAAGCGCCGGAGGAGGAGCTCCCGTTGCTCGATGTCTGGTTTCGCGACGCGTACACGGGCTTCGCGATCGGGGCCTACGGCTACTTTCTCGTCACCGAAGACAGCGGGGAGACCTGGACATCACAGGTCATAAGCGAGGACGACTTCCACCTGAATGCGCTGGTGCCGGTGGCGGACGGAATGCCCGATTCGAGCCGAATCGGGTCCCGACGGCTGTACATCGCCGCAGAGGCGGGGGTCGCCTACCGCTCCGACGACGGTGGCGCAACTTGGCGCGAGCTACCCTCCCCCTACGCCGGATCGTGGTTCGGCGGGCTCGCGCTCGACGAGAACCAGGTGCTCCTGACCGGGCTCAGGGGCCACCTGTTCCGCTCCGAGGACGGGGGCGAGACCTGGACGGAGGTGGCCACCGGTACCCACGCGACTTTGACCGGGACCGTCCGGATGCCCTCCGGCTCGATCGTAATCACCGGGCTGGAAGGGAGCGTGCTCACCAGCGAGGACGGCGGGCACAGCGTGTCAACCCGCAGACTGCCGTCGCGCGAGGGAATCTCGGCCGCACTGCCGCTCTCGGATGGCGGGGTGCTGCTGATTGGAGAGTTCGGGGTCCGGCGCCTGGCTCGGGACGAATAGCCTCGCGATGGCAGCCATCCCC
This sequence comes from Gammaproteobacteria bacterium, assembly GCA_022826505.1. Lineage (GTDB taxonomy): Bacteria > Pseudomonadota > Gammaproteobacteria > HK1 > HK1 > HK1. Next base: position 4,392 of record JAJDUQ010000171.1, on the reverse strand, counting down.
CCGGACATCTCCGTGACCGAACGCATCGAGAAGCTCCTCTTCGCCCGCCGGCGTCTCGTGCTCGCTGCGTTCGCGCTCGTCACCGTTGCGATGGCGTGGCTCGCGACCGGGCTGCGGGTCGATGCCGGCTTCACCAAGCTCGTGCCGGTCGAGCACGAGTACATGCGGACCTTTCTGCAGTATCGCGAGGAGTTCGGCGGCGCGGACCGGGTGCTGATCGCGGTGATGGCGCGCGACGGCGACATGTTCACCCCCGGGTTCTTCGCCGCGTTGCGGGAGGTGACCGACGCCACGTTCTTCCTCCCGGGTGTCGATCGGACCCAGGTGTTCTCGATCCTCACGCCGAACGTGCGCTTCATCGAGGTGGTGGAGGACGGCGTCGCCGCGGGCAACGTGCTGCCGGTGGACTTCGAGCCCACCGAGGCCGGATTCGCCCGGGTGCGGGAGAACGCCATCAAGGCCGGCATCGTCGGCCGCTTGGTGGCGAACGACTTCACCGGCGCGCTCGTCGCCGCCAAGCTCCAGGAGTTCCACCCCAACACCGGCGAGCGGCTCGACTACATCGAGGTCGCGCACGAGCTGGAGCACATCCGCCGCGAGGCAAGCGCGGGCGGGGACGTGGACGTGCACGTCGACCTGCACGTCATCGGCTTCGCCAAGATGGTGGGAGACATCGCCGACGGGGCGATCCGGGTCATGACGTTCTTCGGGATCGCGCTCCTGATCACCGCGCTCTTCGTCTACGCCTACACGCGATCGGTCCGATTGACCGCACCGCCCCTCGCGTGCTCCCTGATCGCGGTGGTGTGGCAGCTCGGGGGACTCACCGCGCTCGGGTTCGGCGTGGACCCGATGTCCATCCTGGTGCCGTTCCTGGTGTTTGCGATTGGAGTGAGCCACGGGGTACAGATGGTGAGTTCGGTGCGCGCGGAGGTGGCGACGGGTGCGAGCGGGCTCGATGCCGCGCGGGCGAGCGTGCGCCGTCTCCTGCTGCCGGGCGCGGTGGCGCTCGCCTCCGACTCCGTGGGATTCATCACCATCTCGTTCATCGAGGTCCAGGTCATCAAGGAGATTGCCATCACGGCGAGCCTCGGCGTCGCCGCGATCATTCTTACCAACCTGGCGCTGCTGCCGGTGCTGCTCTCGTACTTCGAGGCCGACGATGCGGAACGCCGGGCAGCGCTGGATCGCGACGCACTGTTGCGGCCGCTGTGGACGCGGGTGGCGCGCCTGGCGCATCGGGGCCCCGCCGCGGTGGTGATCGGCGTGGCCGTCGTACTGCTGGCCGCCGGTGCGTACTTCGCTCCGGAGGTCCGGGTCGGAGACGAGCACCGGGGCGTGCCGGAACTGCGGGCCGAGTCGGTGTACAACGTCGACTCCGCGGTGATCACCGACCGCTTCGACATCGGGGTGGACGTGCTGACGGTCATCGCGGAAACCGTGGAGGAGGGCTGCGTCGACTACGAGGTGATGAAGACCCTCGATGCCTTCGAATGGCGCCTGCGCAACGTGGAGGGCGTCCAGTCCGTGCGTGGGCTCGCCGGCACCGCCGGCAGCATCAACGCGATGTGGAACGAGGGCAGCCTCAAGTGGCGCACGCTGCCCCGCAACCACTACATGCTTGTGCAGTCCGTCTCCCCGGTGCCGACCAGCAGCGGTCTCCTCAACCTCGACTGCAGCGTGATGCCGGTGTCGATCTACACCGTGGACCACAAGGCGGAGACCATCGAGCGTGTCGTCGGCGCGGTCAAGGAGTTCAACGCGGCGAACGACAACGAACGCATCACCTTCCGGCTTGCCTCCGGCAACGTCGGGGTGATGGCCGCGACCAACGAAGAGGTGGAAGCCTCGCAGTTCCCGATCCTCGCCTACGTCTACGCCGCCGTCATCGTGCTGTGCCTGCTCTCTTTCCGCTCCGTGGCGGCGACGGTGTGCGTCATCGTGCCGCTCGCGGTGGTGTCGCTGCTCGCCTACGCGCTGATGGCACTGCTGGAAATCGGCCTCAAGGTGTCGACCCTGCCGGTGGTGGCGCTCGGCGTCGGCATCGGGGTGGATTACGGCATCTACATCTACGGGCGGCTGCGCACCCACCTCGAGCAGGGGCTCGATTTCGCGACGGCCTACGAGCGGACCCTCGCGACGACCGGAGCCGGCGTGGTGCTGACCGGCCTCACGCTGGCGGCGGGGGTGGCGACCTGGATCGTGGCGCCGCTCAAGTTCCAGGCCGACATGGGCACGGTGCTGACGTTCATGTTCCTGGTCAACATGGTGGGCGCGGTGGTCCTGCTGCCGGCGCTCGGCGCGTGGCTGGTCCGGCCGAAGAAGGCAAAGGCAACCGCGCCGTAGTGTCCGGCCGGGCCGGGACGCCAATTCCGAGAACCGCCGGCGAGGGTTCGCCCCGAATCCTTGCGGGAGGTACGCAAACAATCGAAATCCCGGTGCACAAGAGTCGGCATGTAGTTGGGCTTGAACACGAACCAGCCGTCCTCCCAGGCGAAGTACCACATCTCCCAGTACTTGCCGCCCATCCTGGACACCGCTTCCCAGCCGTAGACGACGATGACCACGCCCAGCAGCAGGATGACCCCGGTCCAGAGCTGCTGGAGGGCGAAGCCGAACGCGCGCGGCAGGCGGGAGTAGATCAGGTTGAGCGCGATCTGCTCCTTGTCGCGCACCGTGAGGGAGAGCGCGATGAAGACGAACCAGATGTTGCTCAGGCTGGTCAGCAGATCGCCCCACATGGGCGGGTCGTGAAACACGTAGCGCATGATGATGGTATAGACCGTGAAGACCACCATCATGGCGAGCATCAGGACGCAGAATGCGGTGAGGAGCTTCCGCGCCCACAGATCCAGCGAGACGAGAAACCCGATCATCGAAGTCGCGCGCCTCTTCCTACCCCGTGAAGCCCAGCAGACCCGGCAGCCACATCGTGATGTCGGGCACCAGCACCAGCAGGAACAAGAGGAAGAATAGCGCGACGATGTACGGCAGCATCGCCACCGCGACGCTCTCGAGCCGCGCCTTGGCGATCGCCGCGCCGGTGAAGTAGGCGACACCCAGGGGCGGCGTCACCGCCCCGATGAGAAACCCGACCACGCACACGAGCGCCGCCTGCACGTCCGGGTAGCCCGCCTTGACCATGACCTCGACGATCACCGGGCCGACCACGATGATGTTGGCGGCGGAGTCCATGACCATACCGAGCAGATAGATGAAGATGCAGAGCACGAGCGCGAAGAGGATCGGACTGTGGGTGTAGCCGAGAAGCCACTCCTCCAGCTCCTTGATGGCGCCGAGCGAGGTCAGCAGCCAACTGAAGGGGCCCGCGGCGGCGATGATGATGAAGACGGTCGCGCTGTTCCTGAACGCCCGCACGAACGCCCCCTTGCAGTTGGTCCAGGTGATGGTGCGGTACACGAACAGTCCGACGACCAGCGCGATGACCGCGGTCGGGGCGCCGGCCTCCACGACGCTGGCGACTCCGCCGACCACCGCGCCGACGAGCACGACGGGAATGAGGAGCGCAAACGACGCCTTGACGCTCGCATCGCCGACTCGCCGCAGGCTGAACGGCTCTTCGCTGCGCTCGAAGTTGTTCTTCACCGCGATGAAGTGGTTGATCACCATCAGCAGCGCGCCGACCAGGATGCCGGGGATGATCCCCCGGCGAACAGCGCCCCCACCGAGATCTCGCTCGCGTTGCGGCCGGGACCTCTGTATATGCCGGCACGAGGACCGGGGTGTATTCCTGTCCATGCATGCGCGGACAGGAGACGGCACAGCCACGATTCGGATCGCCGACCGCGCCTGCGCCCACGCCACTAGAACGGAGATCCCCGGCTCCGGCATGCCGACCGCGCGTTCGCGGCAACCGCGCACTCGTTCAGGGCGGAACCGAGGAACGGATCCTCGCGACGATGCAGGCGGAGAGCCGGAGATTGCCGAACCAACCGGCGTTCTGCGTGACGATCGGCCGGGCGCGGGATACCGCCGGGCGCGTCACGGACAATGCGCCCAGGCTCGCCGATCGGCTTTCGCACGGGCCACGCTTCCGTTAGATTTTGCGGAGGCGGAATGTGGGACGAATCGCGAGACTGATCGCGGCGTTCGACAAACGGAAATCACGAGAAACGGAATTCGGAGAGAGGTCATGATGACCATGTCGAGTAGTCTTCAGGCAGTGCCCGACGGACAGCTTCGGGATTGTGATCCACCGGCCGTGACGGGAGCGGGATCGGCGAAGAGGGGCTTGTCGCGGCCCTCGCCATCCACGCTTGGTGCCGTTGCCGGGATGGCCGCCGAGACGTCGGCCATGAGTCTGTCCGGTACAGGGGCAGGGCCGGGCTTTCACCGCGGGGGCCTTCTCCGCCGGTTTCTCCGCCGCGTCGG
>JAJDUQ010000098.1 GCA_022826505.1 Gammaproteobacteria bacterium | reverse complement strand
GAGTTCAGCACCATCGCGGAAGCAATCGTCGACGAGCTGAATCCAATCTACCAGGCCCCCGAGTGTGACAAGGACCCGTCCCAGGCGAGCGTGGCGTCCGACTTCTATGCGGCCGGGCTCATCTTCTACGAGCTGCTGGTGGGTGAACCGGCATGGACATCCGTCGACGACATGATGGACAAGGACGCCATCTTCCCCGTGAAGCCGTCCGAGCTGAAACCGGAGCTGCGTGTCGAGTTCGACGAGTGGTTGCAGGGTCTTTGCGCATTCGACGCCGAGGATCGACCGGCAAACGCCGCCATCGCACTCTCACGCTTCAACGAAATCGTCGGGCCGGACCCACGCGAGGTGGGCGCGGTCAATGCCGTGAACAGCTTCGCACCCGCGTCCGGTCGCCCGGAGATCGACTACGCCGCGCTGGAGCGTGGTGAAGACCTCGCCAACCGATTCCGCATCGAGGAGAAGCTCGGCCAAGGCGGATTTGCGGTCGTCTACCGCGTGTTCGACTCGTTCTCGGACACCAGCCGCGTCCTCAAGCTCATCGTGAGAGACCGTCGGTCGACGTTCGAACGACTCAAGCGTGAGTACAGCATCCTGGAGCGTCTCCCGCCGCATCCGAACGTCGTGCGCGTGGTCTGGGCGGACAAGCTGTCGGACGACACGCCGTTCATGGTGTTCGAGTACGTCCCGGGAACCGGGGTGGATGAACTGCTGGACAGCGGCTCGTTCTCGCCCGATGACGTGAAGCGGCTCGGCCTGGAAACGCTCGCTGGCCTCGTGCACCTGCACGAGAACGGCGTCTTCCATCGCGACATCAAGCCCTCGAACCTGCTCTGGACCGATCGTGGGGTGCGCATCATCGACTTCAACGTCGCGGTGAATGCCGATGACGACGAATCGCGGCCCGGTGGCACGAGACGGTACGTTCCTCCGGATCTGTTGGTCGGCGAGGAGATGACCCCCGAGGAGAAGACCGACTGGGATCTCTTCGCACTCGGAGTGACGCTCTACGAGTGCGTCACGGGACGGTACCCATGGGACGGGCCAAGACCGGTCGCGGACACCGCGCCCAAGGACCCGAGAGACTTCGACCGGGGTCTCGCCAGCGGATTCGTGCAAGTCCTGCTGCAAGCAATCGCGCCCCGCCGCACCGACCGGTTTGCCTCCGCGGCGGCGTTTCGCGATGCACTCTCGGCGGTTGCGGCAGTGCGTATCGCGCCGGCCACCGTCCTGGTCGAGCCACTCCCAGACGCGGACAGCGGGGAGCCGTCTCTCCTTCATCCGACCAGGCCGAACGTCAACCCCTTCGTCAGCCACCTGCTCACGATGTACAGCCAGAGCCCGCGAAGCAATGCCGGCACACGCGGGCTGGACGCCATCGGACGGGAGACGTACATCCGAACCCTGCTCGACGAGACGCTCCGCGCGGCCCTGCTCGCGGGTGAGTTCCAGCTCGTGACCGTCACCGGCAACGCGGGTGACGGAAAGACGGCATTCATTCAGCAGATCGAGAACGCCCCGGAAGTCGCGTCCACTCTGGAGAGACGGTCGAACGGCTCGACATTCTCGTGGGCGGGGCGGCGATTCATCACGAATCACGACGGCAGCCAGGACGAAGACGACGTCACCAACGACGAGGTGCTGCGCGCGTTCTTCGCACCCTTCGAGGGCGACGACAGCCACGGCTGGCCGCAGGATGAGACGCGGGTCATCGCGATCAACGAGGGAAGACTCGTCGACTTCCTCACCGAGCACGAGAGCCGATACGGTCGGCTGCGGACGATTGTTCTGGCGGGGCTGGCGGGCGCGGCGCCGGAAGACGGCGTCGCCGCGGTGAATCTCAATTCGCGGTCAGTGGTCGCATCCCCTCCGGCGTCCGTTGAGCCCGACAGCATTTTCGATCGGCTCCTGCGGCGACTGACAGCCGAGAAGTACTGGGAGGCGTGCGCCGCCTGCGACCTGCGCGATCGCTGCTACGTGCATCACAACGCCCGCACGCTGATGGATCCGGTCGCCGGCCCAAAGGTGGCGGAACGACTGCGCGCCCTCTACACGATCACGCATCTCCGTGGCCGCCTCCACATCACGATGCGGGACTTGCGCTCGGCACTCGCGTTCACCCTCGCCGGTACCCGCGACTGCGACCAGATCCACACCCTGTACACGACCCCCACCGCCGACAGCCGCCAGCAGATCCTGAACGGGTTCTACTTCAATGCCTGGCGGGGCGGGGTCGGATCGACCGATCGGTTGCTCGCGTTGCTGGAGCAGATCGACGTGGGTGAGGCGACCAACCCGAACCTTGATCGTGCGCTCGACTACCTGTCGCCCGGTGACCGCGAGACTGCACGTTTCACGTTCGCCGAGCGAGGGAGCTACGACACGCAGCTCCTCGAGCGGCGACACCAGGAGCTTCCCCAAGATGCATCGGCAGGAAACACCGTGGCGCGGATGGCGGAGCACCGGGAATACGTGGCGATGCTCCGTCGCCGGCAGTTCTTCGAGCGACGAGACGAACATTGGAAGGAGATGCTGGCCTATCCGACGTACGATGAATTCTGGCAACTCGTGACTGGACGCAAGTCAGCGGATCTCCGCCTCGAGAGGCTGCTCCTGGCGATCAACCGCGGTGAAGGATTGACCGATCCCCGGCGTCTGGGCGATGCGCTGGCCCTGCGCGTGCGGGTCGTCGAGCACGGCACGGTACGGAGCTATCGGTTGTTTCCCGGTGAGCGCTTCGAGCTGAGTCTCCCCGCGCAGACGGGCAACCGCTTCGTGGAGCATGTTCCGCAGGCGTTGCGCCTCACCTACACGCCCCCCGGTGGCCAGCCGGCCGAGCTGGTCGTCGATCTCGACATGTTCGAAATGCTCATGCGTCTGAACGACGGCTACCGGCCGAGCCTGGAGGAGCAGCAGGGGCACTACCTCTCCCTTGCGGTGTTCAAGAACGTTCTGTCATCGGCACCCTACCAGGAGGTGCTCCTCACCCGAACCGGGCATGACTTCTATCGGATTGACCGCAAGCGGGACGGCGTGTTGGCCCTTCAGAAAATTGACGCGGAGGCAGTCTGATGGCGCTGAAGGGACGCGACCGGGAGTTTCGCCTGAACAAGCTCTCGTACATCGACTTCAAGCCGGTCAACATGGACCGGGTACTGACCATGCTGTTTCCCCGGCTGCGCTTCGAAGGCTACGGGACGCGACG
>JAJDUQ010000330.1 GCA_022826505.1 Gammaproteobacteria bacterium | reverse complement strand
CGCAGCCGGGCGCCCGATCTCCCGCTCGACGTCGTGACCGCGAAGGAGCTGATCGCCCGGATGGAGTCGCAGATGCGGCTGCTCACCCTGCTGCTGGCCGCGGTGGGCAGCATCGCGCTGATCGTCGGCGGGATCGGGATCATGAACATCATGCTGGTGTCGGTGACGGAACGGCGCCGCGAGATCGCCATCCGCCGGGCGCTCGGGGCGCGGCGGCGCGACATCCGCAGCCAGTTCCTCATCGAATCCGTGATCCTGACGATGACCGGCGGCGTGCTCGGGGTCATGCTCGGTCTGGCGGCGATCCGGGCGGTGTGCTGGTTCACGCAGTGGGAGTTCCTCATCTCGGGGCTGTCGGTGGCGAGCGGGCTCGGCACCGCGACGGTGGTGGGCCTGTTCTTCGGGTTCCAGCCGGCGCACCAGGCATCACGGCTCGACCCCGTCGCGGGACTTCAGGGGGAGTGAGGCGGGCGGTGCCGGTCATCTATTGGAAAATCTGATACGTGCGACAACAAAACGATCTTGGACCTCCGCGCCCCGTCGCTCTTATCCTGCATGCCGTCCTGGCAGCAGGCGCCGGGGACTGCGAGACGGCAACGAGGCCACGGAAAGAACAACACCACGGAAAAAGGGAGAGGAAGATGAACAGCGTTTCCAGGCTGGAGCATCCAGGGGTGCGCGAAGAGGCTCGAGCGGATGGAGGTCATGGCGGACCCGCACGGGTTCGGACGTGGTGCGGCGCACTCGCGGGCGTCGTGCTGGCTGGGGGTCTCGCCTCGCCGGCGGCGTTCGCCACCAACGGGAGCTCCGGCGGCCCTCCCGGGGGCACGCTCCCCTCTCCCGCCCCCTTGTCGGTGGACGGCGGCAGCGCCAGCGCACAGGAGGGCAGCAAAGTCGAGTTCAAGATCAAATTGGGGAATGCGCCCAAGGGTCTGCCGCATCGCTACTCGTACAAGACGCAAGACGGCTCGGCCAAGGCGGGGGTGGATTACCGGTCTGTCAGCGGCAAGGTGGTCTTCCCCAGCGGGGTGAAGAAAAAGTCGGTCTTCGTGCAGACGTTCAGCGACAACATCGACGAATCTCCCGGAGAGTCCTTCAAGCTGAAATTCTCCAATCGACAATTCAAGTTTCTGGGCAGGTGGTGGGGGAGGAGTACCAACACCACGATCACCTTCACCGGCAAGATTCGCGAGACTGCACAGGTTCCACAGGCGACATCGGCGGACGACAGCGCCAGTTGCGGTTCTGGCGGCTCCCTGACGAATTGCTGAGTGCATGCGGGCACTGGGAGCATGGGGGGCATGCATCGTCCCCCTTGCCCGCCTCTCCGCCTGCCGGAGCTGCCGGTCCTCCATGGCGACTCCGGCAGGCGGCTCCAGCATCCAGCCCTCCGGCAGGCGGCACCAGCGTCCAGCCGAATCGATCATGGATGTAGCGCACGATTGCGAGCGGGTTCCGGACCAGATCGTAGTAGCTCACGTCGACCCGGCGATCCCCGATTCCGAGGTGCGCAAAGGCGCCCGGTGTGATGCGCGGGTGGCCGGCTGGTACGCCGGAATCGAGGATGCCGAGCGCCACGCGTCGCGCTCGGAGCGACGACAAGAGCGATTCGACGGTACTCTGCACCAGTTCGGCCAACAAGTTGGCGCCTATGGGGCACGCCCCGTCACGCGTACAATCCACGCAACACCATCAAGACCGCAGAGCCATGAGCCAACCGGCAGGCGCAGCAGTCCAACAGGATGAATCCCCTGCGCCGCGGCGCGCGACCTATCAGGACGTGCTCGACGCGCCACCACACCGGGTGGCCGAGATCGTCGACGGGACCCTCCATACCCACCCGCGACCGGCCGCGCTCCATGCGCGGGCCAGCTCGTCTCTGGGCGTGAAGATCGGCGGTCCGTTCGATCACGACCCCGGTGGGCCGGGCGGGTGGTGGATCATCGACGAGCCGGAGCTGCACCTCGAAGACGACATCCTGGTGCCGGACCTTGCGGGCTGGCGCCGGGAGCGGATGCCGGCATATCCCCACACGGCGTATTTCACCCTCGCCCCGGACTGGGTGTGCGAGGTACTCTCGCCCTCGACCCGCAAGCTCGATCTGTGCGGCAAGCGCCCCGTCCATGCCCGCGAGGGCGTCGCGCATCTGTGGCTGGTGGACCCGACGGATCGGATCCTGGAGGCGTTCGAGCTGCGCGAAGGGCAGTGGGCGCTGATTGCGACCGCCATCGACGACGATCCGGTCGGCATCCCTCCGTTCGATGCGGTGACGTTCAGTCTCGCCGACCTCTGGCCGTAAGACCTCTCCGCGGACCGCCTGCCGCCGCGAGATGCTGTGCACCGGGCGCTCGGGGCGCCGCAAGACATCCGCAGCCCGTTCCTCCGTGACAAGGCGCTTTCAAGCGTACGGTGCTCTCGCACACGTCAGCGCGTGGGCAAGGGAGCACATCGACGCGCAGGAGCGCCCCCGATTCCGCGAGGTCACCGAGAGGGAGCTCCTCTCGGCTTGCACGAGGGCAACTTCGCGCGCCTGCGCATCAGGCCCTCCGAGTTCTCGGCCTGGCGGGAGCGTTGGAACACGTGAAGGGCGTGACGCGGGCACGCCCCGTCACGCGTACAATCCACGCAACGCCATCGAGACCGCAGAGCCATGAGCCAACCGGCAGGCGCAGCAGTCCAACAGGATGAATCCCCTGCGCCGCGGCGCGCGGCCTATCAGGACGTGCTCGACGCACCGCCACACCGGGTGGCCGAGATCGTCGACGGGATCCTCCATACCCACCCGCGACCGGCCATCCCCCATGCGCGGGCCAGCTCGTCTCTGGGCGTGAAGATCGGGGGACCCTTCGACAACGACCCCGGCGGGCCGGGCGGATGGTGGATCGTCTTCGAGCCGGAGCTGCACTTCGACGAAGACATCCTGGTGCCCGATCTTGCGGGCTGGCGCCGGGAGCGGATGCCGAAGCTCCCCGACGCAGCGTACATCACCCTCGCCCCGGACTGGGTGTGCGAGGTGCTCTCGCCCTCGACCCGCAAGCTCGATCTGTGCGGCAAGCGCCCCGTCTATGCCCGCGAGGGCGTCGCGCATCTGTGGCTGGTGGACCCGACGGACCGGACCCTGGAGGCGTTCGAGCTGCGCGAAGGGCAGTGGACGCTGATTGCGACCGTCGCGGACGCCGACCCGGTCGGCATCCCTCCGTTCGATGCGGTGACGTTCAGCCTCGCGGACCTCTGGCGGTGAGACCCCTCCGCGGGCGGCCCGGTGCGACGCCCACGCGGGCACCGAATCTCGCGACGTTCACGCGAGGATAAGTGTCCTCGACTCGGCGTCCTGCGCTTCCCGTCAGGGCTCTTCAATCTCGCCGGTCAATGTCATCGTCGGCGGCATGCCGTAGCCCGAGAGGTTGATCGTCGAGTCGACCCACCCCGTGACACCCTGGTAGAGCCCGTTGACCTCCTGGTCGTAGAGCTTCAGAGATGGACCGCACCGGCGCCTCGCCCCATGCCGCGCGCTCGCGACTTCTGAGAGAATGCCCACCGTCCGGCAGCCGGCCTCCAGCCCATGACCTCGACGCTGTTCGCTCTCTACGAGCGGTCCGTGCTTGCGCATCCCGTGCGCGTCCTGGTGGTGATGCTCGCGGTGCTCGCGTTCTTCGCCTGGCAGGCGCGCCACTTCGAGCTCGACGCCTCGGCCGACTCGCTGCTGCTGGAGGACGACCGCGATCTCCGGACCCTGCGCGCGCTGCAGACGCGCTATGCGTCGCAGGACCTGCTCATCGTCACCTTCGCGCCGGGGGGCGACGTCTTCGAGGAATCCTCCCTGGCGCGGCTTCGCACCCTGCGCGATCGCCTGCGCACCGCACCCGGCGTCGAATCGGTCACCAGCATCCTCGACGTCCCCCTGCTCGACAACGTCGAAGACGTCTCGCTGTCCGCGGTGGCCGACAACCTCCGCACGCTCGACGACCCGGAGACGGATCGCGCGCGGGCGAAGGCGGAACTGCTCGCGAGCCCGGTATTCGCGGAGGTCATCGTGAGCGCGGACGCGCGCACCACCGCGCTGCTGCTCTCGATGAAGGACGACGAGGCGTACCGGACCCTGCTCGCGAAGCGCAACCGGCTGCTCGTCGAGCGCTCGGCGGAGGACCTCGACGCCGCCGGACGCGCCGCGGTCGACGCCGAGCTGGACGGCATCGAGCGGTTCTACGAGTCCGCGAAGCGCCGCGTGACCGCCGCCCGGCGGGCCGAGATCGCGGCCATCCGGGGCGTGCTCGCGGAGTTCCGCGGCGGCGCCCGCCCCGGCACGCCCGAGGCCGGGGACACGCTGCACCTCGGCGGCGTGCCGATGATTGCGGACGACATGGTCACCTTCGTGCGCAACGACCTCGTCGTATTCGGGATCGGAGTCGCGGTCTTCCTCGTGATCGTGCTCGGCCTGATCTTTCGCGAAGCGCGTTGGGTGGTGCTCCCGCTCGCCGGCTGCTTCTACGCCGGGCTGCTCATGATCGGGATGCTCGGCCTCGCGGGCTGGAAGGTCACGGTGATCTCGTCGAACTTCCTGGCCCTGATGCTCATCATCACCATCTCGATGAACATCCATCTCACGGTGCGCTACCGCCAGCTTCACCGCGACTTCCCCGAGCTCTCGCACCATGACCTCGTCGCCACCACGGTGCGGCGGATGGTGTGGCCCTGCCTCTACACCGCGCTCACCACCATCATCGGGTTCGGCTCGCTGGTGTTCAGCGGCATCAAGCCGGTCATCGATTTCGGGTGGATGATGAGCATCGGGCTCGCCGTCACCTTCGTGACCGCCTTCACCTTGTTCCCCGCCATCGTGCTGATGCTCGGGCACGCCCCCCGACACAAGCGCTGGGGGTCAGGCGGTGCGCCCGAGGGGGACGATGCGGAGGCCACGTTCACCCGGCGGGTCACCCGGAGCCTCGCGCTCGCGGCCGAACGTCGGGGGGGATGGGTGCTGGCCGCCGCGGGCGCGCTGCTCGTCGTCTGCGCTCTGGGGGTCTCGCGGCTCACGGTCGAGAACAGCTTCGTCGACTACTTCAGCGAGGACACCGAGATCTACCGGGGGCTCGCGCTCATCGACCGGGAGCTCGGCGGCACCACGCCGCTGGAGGTCGTGCTCGACCTCGACGAGGACCGCATCTTCGACGACGAGCCGGCTCCGAAACCCGCCGAGTACGACGCGGAAGCCGAGCGCGAGAAGGCCGGATACTGGTTCACCGAGTTCAAGATCGAGCGCATCAAGGAGGTCCACGACTGGCTCGCGAGCCAGCCGGAGGTGGGCAAGGTGCTCTCGCTCGCCTCGCTGGTCCGGGTGGGGGAGAAGCTGAACGACGGCGAGCCGCTCGACAGCCTCCAGCTCGCGCTGGTCTGGCGGCGCGTGCCGGAGGACCTGAAGCGAAGCCTCATCGACCCCTACATCGACATCCTGTGGGACGAGGCGCGGATCTCGCTTCGCATCCGCGACACCGCGCCGGACCTGCACCGCAAGGAGCTGCTCGACCGGATTCATGCGGGTCTGCGCGACGAGCTGGAGCTCGGCCCCGACGACGTCACCGTGAGCGGACTGCTGGTGCTCTACAACAACATGCTCCAGAGCCTGTTCACGTCGCAGATCTCGACCCTCGGCGCGGTGCTCGCGGGCGTCGCGCTGATGCTCCTGCTGCTCTTTCGCTCGCTCACCCTCGCGGTGCTCGGCATCGTGCCGAACCTGCTCGCGGCCGGGGCGGTGCTGGGGTCCATGGGCCTGCTGGGGATCCCGCTCGACTTCATGACCATCACCGTCGCCGCGGTCACCATCGGCATCGCGGTCGACAACGCCATCCACTACATCTACCGGTTCCGCGAGGAGCTCGCCCGGTCCGGCGACTACGTCGCGACCATGCACGTGTGCCACGCGAACATCGGCCGGGCGGTGTTCTACACCTCGGCCACGATCATTTTCGGCTTCTCCATTCTCGTGCTCTCGAACTTCCTGCCCACCATCTACTTCGGGCTGCTCACGGGGCTCGCGATGGCGATCGCGCTGCTGGCGGCGCTCACGCTGCTGCCGAAGCTCATCCTGATCACGAGGCCGTTCGGCGCCGGCTGAGCCGGGCCGCAATCGGGACGCGGCCCCGCTATCGGTCCCCACGCCGCCTCGTCGACGACCGTGCGTGCGCATCGGCGTGGCGCCACGACGCGGCCAAGTCGGATGCGCGGGGTCGGGACACGGCGCGGACGGCAGCGTGCGCCGGGCGACACGGACCGGATGCGGGCGAAGAGAGGTCTCCCCAATCAGTCTCGACGGGTTACTATCGGCCCAACGCGAGCCGATGGCCTGATCTTCTGCTGGAGCCCCAGCACGAGGTGTCGTGGAGGACTGCATGGCATGCCCGGCTCGCGTCGGGCTCCAGGCCCCAAATGTTCAGACAAAGGAGAGTCTCACGATGAAAGTCGCAACATTCATCCGGCACGGCGTAGCGGCCACGGCCGCGGCCGGCCTGCTGGCCGCGTCGGCAGGCCTTTCGGCCGCCACCCTGACCGTGTACACCGCGGTCGAGGCCGAGGATCTCAAGAACTACGCCGCCCGCTTCAACGAAGACCACCCGGACATCGAGATCAAATGGGTCCGGGATTCGACCGGCATCGTCACCGCGAAGCTCCTCGCCGAAAAGGACAACCCCAAGGCCGACGTCATCTGGGGGCTGGCCGCGACGAGCCTCCTGCTCATGAAGTCCGAGGGCATGCTGCACCCCTACAAGCCGAAGGGCGTCGAGCGGCTCGACCCGAAGTTCGTCGACAAGGACGACCCGCCGGCCTGGACCGGCATGGACGCGTGGGTCGCCTCGATCTGCGTGAACACGGTGGAGCAGGGGACGCACGGATTCGCCACGCCGACCTCGTGGAAGGACCTCACCAAGCCCGAGTACAAGGGACATGTCGCGATGCCGAACCCGAACTCGTCCGGCACCGGCTTCCTCGACGTGTCGAGCTGGCTGCAGATGTTCGGCGAGGACGGCGGCTGGCAGTTCATGGACGCGTTGCACGAGAACATCAGCCACTACACCCACTCCGGGTCCAAGCCGTGCAAGCAGGCCGCGCGCGGCGAGGTCCCGATCGGCGTGTCGTTCGCATACCGCGGCGCGAAGTCGAAGGCGAAAGGTGCGCCAATTGACATCATCGTTCCGTCGGAAGGCGTCGGCTGGGACATGGAGGCTACCGCGATCGTGAAGGGCACCAAGAATCTCGAGGCGGCTCAGACGCTCGTCGACTGGTCGATCACCGAGAAGGCCAACCGGATGTACAACGAGGTCTATGCGGTCATCGCGATGCCGGAGCTTGCGAAGCCGGTGGAGCATTACCCCGAAGGCCTGGTCGAGGCGATGATCGACAACGACTTCGAGTTCGCCGCCAACAACCGCAAGCGCATCCTCGCCGAATGGCAGAAGCGCTACGACTCGAAGTCGGAGGCGAAGTAATGCGCGAATACACGGCCGCAGGGCGTCAGCCCTGCGGCCGTGTATTGATTGAATTGCCAGGAGACCAGATCGTCGCCACACCGTGAACACTGCCAGCCAAGGCAAGGTACGCGGAGGACTGACTCATGAGACCGGCCGAAATCATCTTCGAGGTCACCGAAGCGCCGGAAGGCGGTTACGACGCCAGGGCGCTCGGAGACAGCATCTTCACGCAGGGGGAAGACTGGGATGACTTGAAGACCATGTCGAGAGATGCGGTTCTCTGCCACTTCGATGAGGACGACGTGCCGAGGGTAATCAGACTGCACCTCCTCCGGGAAGAGACGGTCGCGGTGTGACGCTGTGCGCACCAACCCCTGAATCGGAGACAGAGGATAGAAACTCCGACCTCGATTCGGCGTTTTTGCCTAGAGGGAAAACATGGCCAGGAAGAAAGCTGTAGGGAAGAAGCCGGCGAACAGGCAGATTACGGGGATGAGGGGCGTTTACCTCGTGGCAGCCGAGCTTTCGCGGCTCGGCTTCATCGTTTCTCCCACTTCACGAGGTGCACAGGGCGCCGATCTCCTGGTGACCGATCAGAATTGCCGAAGAACTTTCTCGGTCCAAGTCAAGACTGATTCAAGAGGCTCAAACTTTCTTACCGGAAAGAAGGTGGTAGTTTCGAAATCACATATCTATGTTTTTGTACGAATAAGAAAATTAAAGAAATTGATATCTGATGAAAACAAGGAAGGAGAAATAATTGAATACTACGTAGTTCCGAGCAAGATCGTTTCCGAGAAGATGGGGCATTACGAGAATTTTTCGAACAGCATTCAGAGAAAAGATATCGAAGAATACAGAGACAAATGGAAGAAGTGTTTCGGCGACCCGCATGAGTAGCCATATGCGACCCATGCCCTCGAACACTTCATCCAACGATTCCTACCTGCGAATCCGACGTCTGACGAAGAAGTTCGGCGAATTCACGGCGCTCGCCGACATCTCGCTCGACGTGCTGGAGGGCGAGTTCGTCTGCTTTCTCGGTCCCTCGGGATGCGGCAAGACCACGCTGCTGCGGGCGATCGCGGGGCTCGACATCCAGAGCGCGGGCACCGTCGAGCAGGCGGGCGCGGACATCTCCGCGCTTCCACCCTCGGAGCGCGACTTCGGGATCGTGTTCCAGTCCTACGCCCTGTTCCCCAACATGACGGTGGCCCGCAACGTCGCCTACGGGCTCGAGAGCCAGAAACGATCACGCGCCGAGGTCCGGAACCGGGTGCGCGAGCTGCTCGACCTCGTCGGCCTGCCGGACCAGGGCGACAAGTACCCCGCGCAGCTCTCGGGCGGCCAGCAGCAACGCATCGCGCTCGCGCGTGCCATCGCGATGTCGCCCGGCCTGCTGCTGCTCGACGAGCCGCTCTCGGCGCTGGACGCCAAGGTGAGGGCGCGCCTGCGCTACGAGGTGAAGGCCCTGCAGCGCAGGCTCGGCATCACCACCATCATGGTCACCCACGATCAGGAAGAGGCGCTGACGATGGCGGACCGCATCGTGGTGATGAACCACGGGGTGATCGAGCAGGTGGGGTCCCCGACCGACATCTACCGGGAGCCCGCGAGCGTGTTCGTGGCGGACTTCATCGGCACCATGAACTTCCTCGCGGCCGAGGTCGCGGGCGATGGAGGAGCGAGGGATAGGGGAATCAGGGCCGGAGGGCTTGCCCTTGCCTGCGATACCTCCGGCTACTCCGGCGGCGAACGGGTCACCGCCGCCATCCGGCCCGAGGACATCGTGCTTCTGGACTCGGGGAGTGCCGAGGCCGCCGGTCCCGCGAGCCCCGACGGGGGCTTCGATGCGAGGGTCGGATACGTCGAGTTCCTCGGCTCGTTCGCCCGCGTCGAGCTCGACTGCGAAGGCGTACGGCTGCTGATGGACCTGTCCATGGCCCGGGCGCAGCACTTCGGGGTGACGGAGGGGAGCACCGTGCGCGCGGCGGTCCCCCGTGAAGCGGTGCGCATCTACGCCGGTGCGCCGCCCGATGCCTGAATTCGTGACCGGCACGGACCGGCGCTTTCCTGCACACCGAAGAGGCACGGAGTCGCCGGGTGGGCGTGCGCGTCGCAGTCGAGACGGAATGCTCCACGATGGCTGAAGCCGTCCTTGCTGCTCCCGTCGTCAAGCCCAAGGTCAGCCGCGACGACTGGACGATGCGTGCGTTCATCGGCGTCATCGGCCTCTACCTCGTCGTCACCCTCGCACTGCCCCTCTACACCATGATGTCGAAGAGCGTGCGCGACCACGACGGCGCGTTCGTGGGGCTCGCCAACTACATCGAGTACTTCGCCACCCCCGCCCTCACCTGGTCGATCGGGAACAGCCTCCAGGTGGCGACGATCACGACGCTCATCACCGTCACCATCGCGTTCACCTTCGCCTACGCGCTCACCCGGAGCTGCATCCCGCTCAAGGGGCTGTTCCAGTCGATCACGATGATCCCGATCCTGGTGCCGTCGCTGCTGCCGGGCATCGCTCTGGTCTACCTCTTCGGCACCCAGGGGCTCATCAAGGAGCTGATGTTCGGGCACTCCATCTACGGCCCCATCGGCATCGTGATCGCGGAGGTGTTCTTCACCCTGCCGCACGCGATCATCATCCTCATCACC
>JAJDUQ010000015.1 GCA_022826505.1 Gammaproteobacteria bacterium | reverse complement strand
CCTCCTGCAACGGCGCGGCGCCCATCAGCTCCAGGGAGCAGGACATCGCGTCGCGGAACGGTTCGGCCGAGAACTGCACCCAGCGTCGCGACCGTTCGAGCAGTCCGCGGCATCGTTCGATCTGCGCCTCCAGGTCGTCCTGGCGTTCGCGGGCGGCTTCGAGCTCCTCGGCCGCGACACGCTTCTTCTCCCGGGTCTCCCGGTCGAGATCGGCCGCTTCGATCTCCCGCGCAAGGCGTTTTGCATCCCGGTGACGAATGCCGCCGCGAAGGCGCCGCTCGATATCGTCGTCGATCACCTTGGAGAGGCTGCCGAGCTCGCGCTTGATGGTCTCGGTCTTCCTCACCAGGACTTCCAGAACGCGGTCCTCCTCGCGCTGCGGAAGCACGAAGTAGTGGCAAACGACCTTCGGCGCGGGCTGGAGCTTGCGGTCGATGCGTCCGTTGCGCTGCTCGATGCGGCCCGGGTTCCAGGGCAGGTCGAAGTGGAAGAGATCGGTGCAGTGGGCCTGGAAGTTCAACCCCTCGCGGGCGGCGTCGGTGGCGAGCAGGATGCGCAGGGGGTCGCGGGCGGGATCGGCGTTGAAACGGCGCTGGATCTCCTTACGCTTCGCCCCAACGGTCTGCCCGTCGATGGTCTCGATGCGTTCCTCGGCGAGGTGGGTGCCGGCGATGGCCTGCTCCAGCATCTCGCGCAGGTAGCGCTTCGTGCCGATGACGTTCTCCGTGAAGATGAGCACCCGGCGCTGGTTCCAGCGAGGCTGGGAATTGGGGGCGAACTCGTCGTGCAAGGGCGGGCCGGGAGGATGCGATGTCCCTCCGGTGGCGGACCTTCGGTCCGCTGCGGGCAGGATGCCCGCGCTCCCGGGGCGACCGTCCTGCACCGCGGGAGGGGTTCCAAGGGGCGGGAACGACTCGCCTCCGGTCGAGGGCGGGACACCCGCGTTCCCGGGAGACCGTTCGCCACTCCGCGGCAGCTCCGGGCACAGATTGTCACGAATCCAGTCGATCAGGCGGCGCGTCTTGGCGTCCGGAAGGCCACGGGCGGCGGAGGCGACCTCCTCCATCCGGGCGAGCAGGGCCTCCTCCTTGCGCCGAATCGCCTCCGCCTCCGCATCTGCGGCGGAATTGCCCTCGGCCGCCGCGTTGATGACGTCGATCTGCACGGCTTCCTCGGCCTCGCGCTCGTCGTCGGAGTACTCGGCACGCTCGTCGTCCGCGTCCGGAGGAGTGGAGAACAGGCGGGCGCTCGCAAGCACGCTGTCATGGCCGGATGCCGCTGTCTTGCCGGCCGCCCCCGCAAGCTCCCGACCGCTGGTGGATGTGCCCGAGCCGTTCTCGCGGTGGAGCAAGGCTGTTGCGCCCGACCTCGCCTGCTCCCACTGCCTGCGCACCGTCACCCGGTGCCGCGCAAGGGAGATGGCGAACGCCTCGATGGACGAGAGCAGCTTCTGCTGCAGGCCCACCACGAGCAGGCCGGCCGCGGCCCGGGCGCGCGCGGTGCCGTGCTTGAGGCGCTCGTCCCGCAGGCCGCGGTACTCGTCCAGGAGGCGTGACAGAACCAGCTCCGGCGCGTTCTCCGGCAGATCCCCGATCGCGATGCGCCGCACGTCTCGCTCTGGAAAACCGCCCTGGACCTCGCGAACGTCTTCCTTGATGCGCCGCACCATCACGTCTTCGAGCACGTTCTTTCCCCGGACCGGCACGCCGCGGGTGAAGCGGTAGGGGTCGAGCAGCTCCAGCAGGGTGGAGAAGCTGTTGGAGTGGCCGTTGTGGGGCGTGGCGGACAGGAACAGGCGGTGCTCGAAACGGCCCCCGAGATCGCGGATGGCGCGCGTGAACTTCGTCTCGATGCCGTAGCGCCCGCCGCTCGACGGCGCGGCGTGATGCGCCTCGTCCAGGATCAGCAGACCGCCCGGCTGCATCTCGCCGAGCCACTCGCGCATGGGGTCCGCGTAGGTCGGATCGATGAGAAGGTTGTGGGACACGAGGAAGCGGCTGTGGGTGCGCCACGGGTTGACCCCGAAACCCCGCTCCTGGCGAACCCGCGCGAGATACGCGCGATCGAGGATCACGAAGAGGAGGCCGAAGCGCTCCTCCATCTCGGCCTTCCACTGCTCCAGGACGGACGCGGGCGCGGCAACCACCATCGTCCGGGCCTTCTTGCGAAGCAGCAGCTCGCGGGCGATGAGACCGGCCTCGATGGTCTTCCCGAGACCGGTGTCGTCGGCGATGAAGAGGTTCACGCGCGGCAGGCGGAGCGCCTTGCGCAACGGCTCCATCTGGTAGGCGTCGATCCTGATGCCGGCGCGAAACGGCGACTGGAAGAGATTGGGATCGGTGGCGGTGACGCAGTTCCAGCGCAGGGTGTGCAGGAACGCGCTGAAGAAACGCGGTGAGTCGAAGCCCCTGGCACCGATGGCGCTCCATGCCTCCTGCTCGAGGATGCGACGGTCGATCTCGAAGTCCCAGTAGACCTCCAGCGCCTGCCCCTGGGCATCGTCGTCGGCGCACGCGAGGCTGACGCGCGGTGACGCCGGCGGGACGACGTCCTCCACCGCCTCCACGAGCCAGCGCCGCGATCGCACCTCGACGAGCTCGCCGACGCGAGGGGCACGTTCGGGCAGGAGGCTGGCGGTGGAATTCAACGTCGAACTCGAAGCATCGCGTCTCGGGCGAGCGTACCGCAAAACCGTAGGGCGGACGCTTGCGAGCGGAAGCGCAGGACGAACGGAATCACGCAGGGTGCTCGGGCCTCGGCGTTGCTGTAGCGGCCAACGCGTTACAGGTCGCGCAAAGGACCACACTTGTTCGACCACGCCGCTACTCCTCCACCAACGGGAATCGGCCGATTCCTTTGCCTGTCCTTCGTTCCCGATCTCCCGTATGTACCGC
>JAJDUQ010000314.1 GCA_022826505.1 Gammaproteobacteria bacterium | reverse complement strand
TAGAGCGAGAGGAACTCGTTGAGGCTGATGCCTTTCTGGAACTGCACCGGGTTGCGGGCCATGGAATTCTCCTTCTCTATCAGTGAATTACATGGCGATATTCTATACTAAATGCCACTTAGATTCGAGGGTAATCAGGTTCTTGAATGGCCTGACCTCGTTCCCCCTTCCCTGGGGCGCTGGATGGTGAGCTACCAGAGTCGGAAACCCTTCCGGGGGGTTAGCGGCAAAGTGTTCATCCTCGCTGTCGAGGAGGACACCGTTCGCATCGCACGCGTCGAAAAAACAGGAAAGAACCGATACGTAGTCATCTGGATTCTCACACGGCTCGTTGAGCTCCGGGTTGAGAAAACAGATGAGAGCCTGCCTAGCGTAGGCCAGAGACTGTGTAGCTAGGTTTTGCCAGGCTTTGCTTCTACCTGCAATCTCTGGTGCGGCCATTTCGCCAAGGTAGAAGGTCTGATTGCCTTCCTTTTCCAGCTCGGCCGGTAGAGGGTGTTCACGCGCGTTTTCTGTCGAGCCGATGTAACGAATGCCGTGCTCGCCGTACGCCATGTAAAACGCTTGCGACCATGAGTTCCTTTCGACCTCTTCCTGAAGCGTTTCAAGGTTCGGGTACCCATACCACCAGATGATCACAGTAGCAGGCATCACGGGCCTCCTCTTCGTTGTGAAGACAACGTTTCACCTAGCATAGCATCGAGCCTCAATTCCTCTCGACTGCCTCGCGGTATCGCGGTGGTGTAGATATCGGGGTGGTGCTCAGGTCCGCATGCCCGAGTACGGCGGCAACGGTGGGGAGCGGCACGTCGGCGGTGACGGCTGCGACACCGAAGCTGTATCGCAGCCCTCGGGGGCAGGCTTGGGGGCCCGCCTCGGCGCGCTCCCGGCCGCCAGCGTGTTCGGTAACGTACCACGGGCTCGCGTAGGAGTCGGGATGCCCCACACGGCGTCCTCGGCCGTCCTGCTGCGCATTGGAGTCGGCACCGGTGTTGAGCAGGGCGGTGACGGCCTCCGATGATCGCGGGTCTCCATAGAGGTGGAGGACAAACTCGTCCTCCGCGGTACCCCGACCGCGCGGCTTCGAGACGGTCTGCGTTATGAGGCATTCCGGCCGGCGCCTTACGGACCATCACTCCCGCGGGGCTTGTCCCCATGGAAGCCCTCCACCGTCACGGCCCGCACCTGCTCCCGCCGCATTCAATGGCTGGTGCCTCGCGACCGCGTGATCTTGTTGTAGACGTTGTACTTGCCCGAGGGCTTGTCCATCGGGAAGCGCCTGACCTCCTTCAGGGTGGCGGCGTCGTAGACCACCACCGCGCCGTCCCGGTCCCAGATGCTGAGCAGCGCGTGGCGCCCGTCGCGGGTGAACTCGACGTGGGCAGCGGTCTTGCCCGGGGTGGGGCGCAGGGTCTCGACGATCTCCAGGCTTGCCTTGTCGATCACGTGCACCGCGTCGCGGTGCGGACCGAAGAACACGTCCACCCACGCGTAGCGGGAATTCTCGTGGCTGCGCATGAAGAAGCCGGGCCCCAGGGTCTCGATGCGCTTGACGGTGCGCCACGTCGCGGTGTCGATGACGCTGACCACGCCTTCCTTCAGGTTGGGGGTCGCGAGCACGGTGCGTCCGTCCACCTCCCAGGTGATGCCGGAGCCGAGGTGCGGCAGGCCCGGGAGGTCGATGTCGACGATGGCGCGCCCGGAGTCGAGCTCCACCACCTGCCCGAAGCCCTCCCGCGACGCGCCGATGAGGTGCGCGTAGCCCGCGTCGAAGAAGAAGTCGTCGAGGATCCCCGGGAGCTCGATCCGGCGCAGCGCGAGCCCGCCGCCGGTGCGTTCGCCACCGGCGGCGAACCCTTTGGGAGAGGATTCCCGGTAGGCGATCTCCCAGACCTCGGGCAGGTCCTTGAGCGCGACCACGAAGGTGCCGCGCGGCGGCGCCGTGTACACCGCACTGACCCTGGATGTTTCGCCGGCACGGTTGCGGACCGGAATCACCGCGAGCGGTACGAGCTCGCGCGCATCGAGCAGGGTCAGGGTATGCGGCAGGTAGTTCCCGACCAGCACGTAGCGGCCGTCGTCGGACACCGCGAGGTTGCGGGTGTTGATGCCGGCGCGGATCTCGGCCACCGGCGCCAGCTCGTAGAGGTCGTACTGGGTGATCCATCCGTCGCGCGAGGCGAGGTAGACGAAGCGTCCGTCCGGAGAGAACTTGGGTCCGCCGTGCAGCGCGAACCGGGTCGGAAAGCGGTGCAGCGGCTCCAGGCGGTCGCCGTCGAGCACCGTGGCATGGTGGTCGCCCTGCTCGACGACGATGAACAGCGACAGTGGATCGGCCGCGAACACCGGCGCGTCGCCGAGCGTGTCGAGGGGCCGATGGACGACGCGGGTCCGCTCGATCTCCGGCATGCCGAAGTGCGGCAGCTTGTCGAGCGGGGTGTAGATGAGCGCGACCAGCGCGTCGACGGCCGCGGCATCAAGCACGTGCGAGAAGCCGGCCATCTGGGTGGCGGGACGGCCCTCGGCGATGACCGACGCCGCCGCGCCACGGCGCAGCCGCTTGAGATTGCCCGGCAGCAGGGCCGGACCGATTCCCCCGAGCCGGTCGGCTCCGTGGCAGGAGGCACAGTGTCGGGCGTACAGGGCCGCTGCGTCTGGGGAGGACGCAGCGACGGGCGGCAGCCATGCGACCGTCAGGAACGTCGTCAGCACCGTTACGAACAACGCGAGTGCGGTCAACGCCGTTACTTCCCCGAATTGCATTGATCGAGCTCCTCGTCGAAGAGGTAGCAGGCGGGGTCCTCGGCCCAGGCGTCGCCGGTGGTTTGGTGGGCGCGCACGCGGGTGTTGCCGCCGCACACGTCGAGATAGCCGCACGCCCCGCACCGTCCCTTCACCGGCCGCGGGCGCTGCCGCAGCCCCTCCATCAGCGGGTCGCGCGGGTCGCTCCAGATGGCGGAGAACGGACGCTCGCGGACGTTGCCGAGCGGGTAGTGCCACCAGAACGTGTCCGGGTGCACCACGCCGAGGTTGTCGATGTTGGCGATGTTCACCCCCGAGGAGTTGCCGCCCCACTGCGCGAGCTTCGCGCGCAGGTGCGCGACGCGATCGGGGAAGCGTCGCGCGGCCCAGTGCAGGAGGTAGACCCCGTCCGCATCGTTGTTCCCGGTGACGTACTCGCGGGGGATGCCGCCAACCGCGTCGAGCCAGGCGGCCTCGAACAGGACATCCATCGCTTCGCGCGTCACGCGGTGCACGGCGTCCGATCTCCGGTTGCGGTTGCCGCGCCCCGCGTAGTTGAGGTGGGAGAGGTAGAACTTGTCGACGTCCTCCTCGACCATCAACGCGAGCAGGTCGGGAAGCTCGGACGCGTTGTCGCTGGTGATGGTGAAGCGCAGTCCCACCTTGAGGCCGCGCTCGCGGCACAGCCGCACCCCGGCGAGCGAGGCGTCGAACGCGCCCTCCTTGCGCCGGAAGCGGTCGTGGGTCTCGCGCATGCCGTCGATGCTGATGCCGACGTAGTCGTATCCGACCGCCTCGATCGCGTTGATGTTGCGCGCGTCGATCAGGGTGCCGTTGGTCGAGAGCCCGACGTAGAAGCCGAGCGTCTTCGCGCGGCGCGAGATCTCGAAGATGTCCGGGCGCAGCAGCGGCTCGCCGCCCGAGAGGATCAGCACCGGCACCCCGAACGCCTTCAGATCGTCCATCACCGTGAAGACCTCCCCGGTGGAGAGCTCGCCGGGGAAGTCGCGGTCCGCGGAGATGGAGTAGCAGTGCTTGCAGGTGAGGTTGCAGCGCCGGACGAGGTTCCAGATCACCACCGGCCCGCGCGGGCGACGCATCGGTCCGATCGGGGTCGGGTCGATGAGCTCGCGCATGTAGTGCGAGATGCGGAACATGTCGGTCCTCGTTTCAGTTCGCGTTCGAGGCGTCGCGGCGCAGCCTGAGCCCGGTCTTCTTCAGGATGCGCCGGCTGTAGAGAACGTCGTGCGCGCGCTGCCGGGCGCCGAGCACCGAGGCGACGGCGGCGACGTGTGCCTCGACCTGCTCGCGGCTGCGTCCGTGGACCATTGCGAACAGGTTGTACGGCCAGAGCGGCGGGTGTCGCGGGCGCCGGTAGCAGTGGCTGACGAAGGGGAGCGCGCCGACCGCCCGGCCGGCCTCGGTGACGTGCGCGTCGGCGACGTCCCACACCGACATCCCGTTGGCGCGGTAGCCGAGGGCGTAGTGGTTCGGCACCGCCGCGATGCGCCGGACGGACCCGGTGTCGAGCATGCGCCGCAGGCGACGCATGAGGTCGGACGGCTCGATGCCGAGCCCGGTGGCCACCTCATGGTAGGGGCGCGAGACCAGCGGCAGTCCCGCCTGGGTCGCGGCGACGATGGTGCGATCCGTCGTGTCGAGCCCCTCGCTCGTGGGGGAGCGGACCGGAGCCGCGCCCGTCACGCCCGACACCATAGGTGTTCGGTCAAGGCCCATGGATTCCCGCTTGTATGGAAGCTCCCCTGCCGCCTCGGCTCTCGTGGACTCTCCCTCCGCTTCCGCGGAGGCGGGAATCCATTGCCTTTGCGATGAAACATGCGGTGCGATTGCCGCGCCCGAACACGGATGCGCCCGATGCTTCGGCGTACACGACTCCGATCCCTGCGATGCGTCGCCCTCGCCGGCGCGAAGCCTGAGCCCGATGTAGTACTCCTCGAGCTTGGGCATGTCGTACACCCTGCACCCGGTCCGCGCGGTGATCGCGTCGACGACCTCCGGAATCTCGTCGGGGCTCTCGGTGGCGAGCACGAACCACATGTTCAGCGCGTGTTCGCGCTCGTAGTTGTGCGCCACCTCTTGGAAGGCGTTGACCTCGGCCGCCACCGCATCGACCCGTTCGGCGGGGACCTGCATGGCGGCCAGCGTCACCGCTCCGCCGAGGCGCTCGGCGTCGTACATCGGCCCGAAGCGGGTGAGGGTGCCGTTCTCGCGCAACCGCCGCAGCCGTTCGACGAGATCCGCCTCCTCGATGCCGAGCACCGCGGCCGGCGCCGCGAACGGCCGCTCGCACACTTCCAGTCCATCCTGAAGCAGGTTCACGACGGCGCGGTCGAGCTCATCCATGGACCCGCACCTTCGAACTCGCGGGAGCGTGGTCCGGGCCGTACCGTGCGCCGCGCTGGCGGAATCGGCGGCGGCTGAAGAGCACCGCGCGGTCGAGACCGCCGACCGCGTCCGCGGGCAGTCCGTCCACCCGGCCCATCACCTCGGCCCGGTCCCGTCCGTGGATCATGCAGTAGAGGTTGTACGGCCACAGCGGGAGGTGCCGGCCGCGCCGGTAGCACAGGGTAACCCGCGAGACGCGGGCGAGCTGCTCCCCGGCCGCGTCCACCCGATGGTCGGGCACGTCGAAGACCACCATCGCGTTCGCCCGGTAGCCGAGCTCGCGGTGGCGCACGACAACCCCCAGGCGCTTGATCACGCCGTCGTCGAGCAGGCGCCCGAGTCGGTCCATCACCTGCACCTCGGAGAGTCCCGCCCGCCGCGCCACCGCCGCATAGGGGCGAGCGGTGAGCGGCAGCCCGTCCTGGATGGCCCCGACCAGGCGCCGGTCGGAGGCGTCGAGCGCGGCCGGTCGCCCGGGCGTGTACGCACCGGCCGGCACCGCGCGGGACGACTCCGCGCCGCATCGTTCGGCGCCGTTCGACCTCGCGCCACTCGTCCCCGCGCCGACAGGCGCAGCGCCGCGGCCGGCCGACTCGCGCCGCCACAGGGGAAACCCGAGGTCGATGTGATAGGCCCGCTCCAGGCGCAGATCGAGCACCTCCAGGCCGGTACGCCGCCGGACGTCGGCGAGCGCCCCGTCGAGCTCGTCCGCATCGGGGGCCGCAAGCACGAACCAGAGGTTGATGTCGTGCTCGCGCTCGTAGTTGTGATTGACGGCCCGGTAGCGGTTCACGCATGCCGCGACCGACTCGAGCCGCGCCGGCGGGACCGCCATCGCGGCCAGGGTGCTCGCGCCGATGCGCCCCGGAGCGAACACCGGGCCGACCCGGCTCACCACGCCGTGCCGGCACAGCGCCGCGAGGCGGCGCAGCACTTCGTCCGCCTCGCAGCCGAGACCGCGTGCGATCTCGGCGAACGGTGTCTCGCGGACGGGAAAGCCGCGCTGGTGCTCGTCGAGGAGGCGCCGATCCAGCGCGTCGAGGACCGGCCGGTCGGGTTGCGGAGCGCATGGTGCGGAGGCAACCGGCGCACGGGCGGCGGTGGACGACCGGGACGAGAGCGCCGGCGAACCGCTCCCGCTGCTCAGCGCCTGCTGCACAGGATCCGCCCTACAGTCCGATGCGGTGGGCGCGGGTGGAGAAGAAGATGCCGCTCGGGTGCTCGACCGCGATCTCCGCCACCTTCGCGTAGGTCCGGGTGTCGTGGACGTCCACCCGGTTCTCGTCGCGCACCGAGAGCCAGACCTGCTCGCCGCGCGGGGCGAACTCCATGTGCAACACCCCCTTGCCGGGTCGCAGGGTGCGGGTGATGGCGCCGGTCTCGGTGTCGATCACCACGATCCGGTCGTTGTGCGGCAGTGCGAAGTTCACCCACACCTCGCGCCCGTCCGGCCGCGCGACCACGAAGATCGGCTGGCCGGGTACCTCGATCCGGCCTCGCTCGGCCCACGTCCGGCGGTCGATCACCAACACCTCGTAGCGGCCCACCGCCGGCACGAACAGCCGGTCGCCGGCCGCCGCCCACCCTTCGAGGTGGGGCATCTTGTAGACCGGCAGCGGCTCCTCGCCCCGGCCGTAGCCCGGCAGGATGCGGCGCACCCCGGCTTCCGGATGCCACAGGTCGAGCAGCGCGAGGCCGTCCTCCCCGAACAGTCCCGCGATGTAGAACCTGCCGTCCGGGGTGATCAGCGCATCGTAGGGCTGCCGGCCGATACCCGGATACTTGTCGAGCTGCGTCACGCCGGAGCGTTCCACGTGCGCCACCCAGATCTCGCCGGCGTCGTACAGGGTGTAGGCGAACCGCATGCCCGGGGCATCGACCAGCCCGACCACCTTCGAGCGGCCCCCGCCCGCCACGGCCGGGATCTCCGCGACCGGAGCGAGGGTCGCCGCGTCGAAGATTCCGACCCCGCCCGGCTCGTAGTTGGAGACCGCCACCAGGGAGCCGTCCTGCGATATCGCGCCGCCGATGCTGTTGCCGGCCTGGACGATCCGGCGCTCGACGCGCATCGCCAGCAGGTCGAGCTTGCTCAGTCCCCCGTCTCGGCCGAACACGTAGGCGTAACGCCCGTCGCGGGAGTAGACGGCGGAGGCATGGGAGAGATCGCCGAGCCCTTCGATGCGACCGAGCGCGCGCGGGTTCGTGGTCTCGACCACCACCACCGAGCCGGACGCCCGCTCGACCACGATGCCGAGATCTCCGGTACCGCGAAGCTCCTCGACGGGATGCGCGGCGGCCGCCAGGCATCCGCACAGCAGCGCGAGTCCGACGAGGTCGGCCACGAAGCGCATCGGGTCGGGATTGCGGCGCATCACTCGCCGGTCTCCCCGCTGCGGATGGCGTGCACCATCCACCGCACATCGGCGGGACCGAGCAGTGCTTTCCACGGTGGCATCGGCGTCCCCGGCCGTCCTTCGAGAATCGTCCGCACGAGCACGTCCGGCGGGTATCTCGCCATCGCGGCGCGGGTGAGCGGCGGACCGAGTCCGCCGTCGAGCCGGAGCCCGTGGCACGCGCCGCAGTCGTGGCGAAGCATGTGCAGCAGCTCGGCCTGGCGTGGGGCCGGGGGCTCGGTGGCCGCCGCCGAGAGGGGAACGGCCCACAGTGCCACGAACGCCTTCGCGGCGTGGCAGGCGAGTGCCCGGTACGTTCCGGTCCGCGATCGCCTTGCCGCCGCCCACTCGCTCGCCCTTGCGCCACCGATCGGTCGGGAACGCATGGTGTCCCCCGTGTCGGAATGCCTCCGTGTCACCATACTCAAGCCCGGCATGTGCGTCGGCTCCGGACACTGTCGCCTCCACTCGCGCACACGGCAACGGGTATCGCCACAAGGCTGGAGGCGGCCTCGACCGGCAGAAATGACCCGTGTTCCGAATCATCCCGGCCCCGCTGCCGGCAACGAACCCAATCCTGTTCTCCGTGACAGCTTTTAAGGACCCCTCGCGTCCTGGGCATTGATCAATGTCAAGGAGACGTGTTCGACTCGAATCTCCGGCTTCAGCGTCCGCCGGCTCGGATCGTCGGAGCACACGGGCTCGGGACCGGCGCGTGAACGCACGCCGCGTCGCCACGAACCGTCGTGCGGGTGGGGGCTCACCGGACTGCGGTGATCTCGTAGATGCTCAGGTAGGCGCCCGTAGCCGACTGGTACACCAGCCTGGCGCGTTCCGGCGTATCGTGTTCAAGGGATGAGCTGAAGGGCAGCAGCCGCACCAGCGCGGAGTCCTCGAAGGCCTCGTCCGTCACTCTCCAGGCACGCACCGAAAAGCCGCGCGCGGGCTGGACGAGGTAGCTGCCGGTTCCGCCTCCCTGTCCGGCCCAGGCGTTGACCGACGCGACCACGCCGTGGATGTCGCCTTGCGACGAGAACAGGCGGGTCTCCAGAGGAATCCCGCGCCCGGCGAGGTAGGACATCTCCTGAACGTGCGCGAGGTCGTCGGTGGAGACGAGCAGGAACACGGGTCCGCTCTCGTCGCTCCAGACGCAGCGGGCGATTCCGGCGAGCGCCTGATCGACCTTCTTCAGCAGATGTCTGCTCATGCATGCAAGGGAGCCATCCTGCACGAGGTCTCCGGCGACGCTTCTCCAGAGAGCCCCGTGATCGGATTGTGGATACGCACCGGCATCCGGATACCGGGGGCGGCCGCGGCGTGCGGTATGGAGGTGAAGCCGCTGCATGTTGTCCCACCAACCGATGAACAAGGCGCCTTCTTCGGTGTGCCGCGCGACGGCGCGGCCCAGGTCGTTCCACGCCTCGCGTCTGAACAGGTACGGATCGGGTCCGAACACCGGTGAATCCGTGGTCCGATCGTCCGGCAGGTGGACGATGGCCCGGCGCGGGTCCCCTTCCGCGTCCCGGTACCGAGCCACGTCGAGGTGAAAGGAGAGGGCACTGCCCAGGGTGACCGAGAAGCGGGACAGCCCTTCGATACGGAAGCGTGTGTCGAACGATTCGTGGTGGCGCGACTCGAGCACGATGGGTCGTTCCTCGAATCGGAGCGTAGTCGACGGCGATTCCTGGGCGGCACCGCACGCCGCCCAACCCCAGGTCAGTACACCCGATGCAAGGCCTGTCGCGATGATTTTCATCCGGACGCTGCAAGGTGCTTCAGCGCTGGCTCTTCAGCATCTCCACCTCCTTCCTCAGAGCATCCATCTCCCGGATCCGGGTGTTCTCGTTCTGTATCTCGGTGTAGCGCTTGAGCAGCTCCGACCATCCTTCGGTGTAGGTGAATCCGCCCGGGTTCATGTGGAACAGGCCCTTGTAGTGCTTGATCAGGTCGTGCTCCCACATGTCCGCGTGGATCCGATCGACCAGCGACGGGTTGTTGTCCTTCGCCCAGAACAGGGCGAAGAACGCGCCGGGCGCGTCCGCTTCCGGTGCGGGCGGCGCGGGACGGTTGTCCTTCTGCCCGACCATCAGCCCCTCGTCGTAGAGCGCCTGGACGATCTTCTTCGCCTCCTGCTCCACCTCGAGACCCTGGATGGTTCCCTTGTCGGCGGTGTCCAGCCAGTCTCTGGCGAACCGCGCGGAGTGGCAATTCGAGCAGGTACGCACCCAGGAATCCTTCCGCTCCTCGAACCACGGGTGCCTGAGGTTGTCGGCGATCGCAGGTGTCGGATTGAATCCCCAGCGGACCTTGCGCACGAGATTGTGGGTGAACTCGCCCTCGAATTCGGCATGACACCAGACGCACGTCGGCGCCGTGTATCCGCCCTTCGTCATCGCGTCCTTCAGGGGCACTTCGAAGTCCCAGTTCATCTTGCCGGTGGTGGCATAGATGACCCCGTGCTTCGACAGCATGTAGTTCTCCCACTCGTTGTGGTCGACGCCGTTGTGGCAGGTCGCGCAGGCCTCGGGCATGCGGGCCTCGGCGGCCGAGAAGCTGTGGCGGGTATGGCAGCCGTCGCACTTGTTCTGCTGGTAGTGGCACATGTCGCAGCCCTGCGCGACCTCGCGTTGCGGCATCGCCGCCCAGACTGCGGTATGCACGTTCGCCTTCCAGTCCACGGCGTGGGAGGGATGGCCCTGGGGCCACTGTCCCTGCGGCCAGGTCTGCTCCTTCTCGCTCTCCGCCTCGGCGAACTGCTGCAGGTGACACACTCCGCAGGCGGCGCGATCGGGCATCCGGAGCTCGGTGTGATGCTCGAGCGCGTCCATCCCCACACCGCCGTGGCAGTCGATGCACCCGACTTCGTCGAGCTGCTCTCCGGCTTGCAGGACGCCGCGCGACGCGAGATGGGCCTCGATGCGTTCGAGCTCCGCCTTCTTGTAGAACCGGGAATCTTCCGGATCGAGATTGCGGATGCCGTCCAGATTGCCGTGCGCGCTGTCTCTCCAGGCGTGCACCCATCCCGGGGTCATCCCCAAGTGGCAGTCGACGCACTGCCTGCGGGTGAACTTCCCCTGAATCGTGTCGGGCGGCGTGTAGAAATCGATCGGGTTCCAGTACTTCTGAATCGCAATCGGCTCCCACAGGTCCCCGAACTTCCCCTTGCCGGGATGATCGGCGTAGTACTTCTCCCGGAGCTGATCGAAGTCCGCCTGCGCCGCAAGAACACCGGTGCTCGCAGCCGACGCGATCAGCAGGAATGCCGCGACGCATGACAGCACCTTTTCATGCTTTGATTTCATCGTCGAACCCTCCATCATTCCCGGAGCAGTGCTTGAAAGACGAGAACAGGCCGATGCGGAACGACCCGAATCGAGCCGGTGTCCGGACGCGCCGCGTGCACGGCGTCGGCGGGAGGAGAATCCGCCGAATACACGCCTCGTGCCGGTCCACGAATCGGTCGCCGGCACGACGATGAGAATGGACGCGCGTCCCCGGCATGCGCGGAGGCGTGCGGTCGGGACGACCGGCCGAACGCTCTGCCGCGAGCCGTATGGAATCCGGCGCCGGAGTGCCCGAGCCCGCGATCTCGTGGGCGCTCGCTCCACGAGGGAGCGCCCGGATCCGACTGCGTGCCGCCGCCGGGCGGTGGAGTGCCGGCGTTGCCGGTCGAGCCAGGATGCACGACGGGTCCGAGCATCGGTCGCCTCCGCTGCCGGGAGGGGGTGGGGACCTCGTGCGGGAACGCTCGACACGAGGTATCCGGCACCGACGGTGGGCGTGGATCCCGGCAGACAGCTCGCCTGTGAACTTATGGCATCGGCAGGGTCCTGTCACGAGTGAACCGGTCGGTGAGGGCGTTACAGATTGGTAAGGGGATTACATTTCGGTTCTCATGCCGTTCGACGAAGCGACGGCCGGATGCGGCGAGTCGGCGGCAGACTACGTGAGGAGGTGTTTTCCGTATGGCTCAGGCAGCTACCGCATCGTCGAAGCAGGAGCACGAAGGGAACGTGCCCGTCGCTCTGCAGGTCGAGAGCGTCCTGGGGTGCAAGTGGTCGATTCAGCTTCTCCAGCGTCTCGCGCAGGGGTACTCCCGACCCGGCGAGATTCTCCGGTC
Organism: Gammaproteobacteria bacterium; assembly: GCA_022826505.1. Classification (GTDB taxonomy): domain Bacteria; phylum Pseudomonadota; class Gammaproteobacteria; order HK1; family HK1; genus HK1. The sequence continues at coordinate 1,039 of JAJDUQ010000314.1, read as the reverse complement.
ATGCCCGGGTCTCTCGGCCAAGGTGATGAACGAACGTTGGCGAAAGATGCTCCGGTACGGAATCGTTCATCGTACCGTGATCGGAGACCGCCCTCCGATTCAGGTGGAGTACGCGTTGACGCCGTTCGGAGAGCGGTTCATTCGCATCCTCGACGAGGTGCGTCGGCTCCAGGAAGACGTCGACGGCGGAGCCGTCCCTGCATGTCCGGAGAACGATGCGCGAAAGCGGTAATGCCGGCCTGAGCACGCGGCGGGCGTCCGAAGCGGTGCAGATCACCGCTCGACGTCGAAGATGCGCTGAATTCGCTGGCGTTCATCCGCATCGAGCGGTGTCGCGGACATGCGCCGGCGCCGGTGCAGGTAGACCGCGAGCACCGTCAGCCCGATCGCTGCGAGCAGAAACGGTCCTGCCCACAGCACGACGGTGCCACCCCGCAACGGCGGGCGGTAGAGCACGAAGTCGCCGTACCTGTCGACCATGAACCCCGCGATTTCGTCCTCGCTCCGGCCCTCCTCGACCATGCGATAGACCTCGCGGCGCAGATCCGAAGCAAGGTCCGCGTTCGACTCCGCGATGGTCTGGTTCTGACACACGAGGCACCTGAGTTCGTCGACGAGGGTGTGATAACGCTGCTCGTGCTCGGGTGTCGAGAAGTCGCGAGGCTCGAACACGCTCTGCGCGTGCGCGGCGGCGCTCACGAAGACGATCGCGGTGATGAGCACCGGAATGCGCATGCCGTGCGCTCAGCTCCAGGCCCGCGCCTTGTCCGCGGCTGACGGTTCCCGCACCGTGCGAGGCGAGGGCCGGTACCGTCGGTCGCTCGCGGCGAGCAGTCCGCCGATCGCCATCATCAGCGGCCCGAGCCAGATCCACCGTACGAGCGGCTTGTACTGGACGCGCATCGTCCACGCTCCTTCGGTTCCTACCGGCTCGCCGAGCGCCACGTAGAGGTCGCGGGTGAAGCCGGGCTCGACCGCCGCCTCGGTCATCGGTTCGGCCTGCGCGAGATAGGTGCGCTTCTCCGGGTGGAGCACGGCG
>JAJDUQ010000213.1 GCA_022826505.1 Gammaproteobacteria bacterium | reverse complement strand
GAGAGCGGCATCCCCACCGTGAACATGTGATGCGCCCAGACGATGAACGAGATGAACGCGATCGAGGCGGTCGCGTACACCATCGATTCGTATCCGAACAGGGGCTTTCGGCAGAAGGTGGGGATGATCTGCGAGATGATTCCGAACGCCGGGAGGATGAGGATGTAGACCTCGGGGTGCCCGAAGAACCAGAACACGTGCTGGAACATGACGGGGTCGCCGCCGCCCGCCGCGTTGAAGAACGAAGTGGCGAAGAACTTGTCGGTGAGCAGCATCGTCACCGCACCGGCCAGTACCGGCATCGCCGCGATAAGCAGGAACGCGGTGATGAGCCAAGTCCAGACGAACAGCGGCATACGCAGAAGTGTCATCTCCGGCGCCCGCATGTTGAGAATGGTCACGATGATGTTGATTGCGCCCATGATGGACGAGATGCCCATCATGTGAATCGCGAAGACCATGAACGCGACATTTGCCCCACCCTGCAGCACCAGCGGCGGATAGATCGTCCAACCTGCCGCCGGCGCACCGCCCGGCAGAAAGAACGTGCCGATGAGAAGCGTGAACGCGAACGGCAGTATCCAGAAGCTCCAGTTGTTCAGCCGCGGCAGGGCCATGTCGGGTGCGCCGACCATCATCGGGACGAGCCAGTTCGCGAAGCCCACGAAGGCGGGCATGATCGCGCCGAAGATCATGATGAGCGCGTGCATCGTGGTGAACTGGTTGAACAGGTGCGGATCCATCACCTGCAGTCCGGGCTGGAACAGCTCGGCCCGGATCCCCATGGCCAGGAATCCGCCGACGAAGAACATGATGAGCGCGAACCACAGGTACAGCGTCCCGATGTCCTTGTGATTGGTGGTGAATACCCAGCGGAGCAATCCCGGCTCGGGTCCGTGGTGATCGTGGTCGTCCGCGTGCGCTGCATACGAGGTGCTCATGACCCTCAACCTCCGGTATTCAAGTTGCGAGCCGCCGAAATCATCGCCGGCTGGACCACGTCACCCGTGGCATTTCCGAACGCGTTGCGCTGGTAGGTCACCACCGCCGCCAGCTCGACATCGTTGAGCTGTGCGCCGAACGGCTTCATTGCCGTGCCCGCACGGCCATCCATCACGAGTTTGAGATGCGCCTGCATGTCGCCGGTAGCCACATGGCTTGCGCGAATGGAGGGAAACGCGCCGTCGATTCCGGCGCCGTCTACCTGATGACACGTCGCGCAGGAGGTGACGTAGACCTTCTCGCCGAGCGCCATCAACTCGTTCCTGTCCCACGCGCGCATCGCGAGCGCGGCCTGCTCGGCTTGTGCCACCTTCCGCTCCGCCACCCATGCCCGGTACTCCTCTTCGGGGGCAGCGCGTACCACGATCGGCATGAAGCCGTGATCCTTGCCGCAGAGCTCGGCGCACTGTCCCCGATAGACCCCCGGTTCCTCGACCCGTGTCCAGATCTCGTTGATGAAGCCGGGAATCGCGTCCTTCTTCTGTCCGAGCTCCGGCACCCACCAAGCGTGGATGACATCGTCGGCGGTCAGCAGCAGGCGAACCTTCTTGTCGACCGGGAACACGATGGGGTTGTCGACCTCGAGGAGATAGTTCTCGACCTTGGTCGGATCCTCGTAGATTGCCTGGCGGCTCGAGGCGGCCAGCGTGCTGTACACGGTGACGCCGTCCTCGATGTACTCGTACTTCCACTTCCACTGGTAGGCGGTCACCTTGACGGTAAGATCGGCGTCGCTCGTGTCCTCCATCTCGATGAGCGTCGTCGTCGCCGGCACCGCCATCGCCACGAGGATGACGATCGGGACTATCGTCCACGCGATCTCGGCGAAGGTGCTGTGGTGGAAGTGCGCGGCCTGGTAGCCGGCGGCCTTTCTGTGGCGCACGATCGAGATGAACATGACTCCAAAGACCACCACCCCGATCGCGACGCAGATCCAGAGGATGAGCATGTGGAGGTCGTAAACGATCTTGCTGATCGGCGTGACGCCGACCGGCAGATTCAGGTCCCAGGCTGCGAAGGCTCCCGTGCTCGCCAGTGCGAGCAGCGTGAAGACCACCATGCCCGAACATGCCCCTCGGCGCGGTGTTCTCCTATGCATCTTCCACTCTCTCCGCTTCACGAATTCTCCGGGCGCTGGTTGCGCTCCCACCTCGAATCACGTCGACCAGCGCCGCCGCCAGTCGTTCGCGCTCGGCCTCTGGCAGAAATTCTCCGAGAACCACCTCGGTGCCGTGCGACCGGACCACGAGGCGACTCGAACCATGCCCGGCGGATCCGTCGATGTTGACCTGAGCCCACGCCCTCGGGAACAACCACTCCGACCGTGGACCCGGCCTTTCTTTCTCTACCTTGACGACATCGGCATCCACGGTCACGACCTGGACCGAAGTTCCTGCCAGGGCATTGACGTAAAATGCGACGCCGAGCAACGCGATCTCGCCTCCGGCGAACGGAAGCACCGGCCAGAATCCCATCACCGCGAACACCCCGGCGATCGCCAGGCTGTAGGACGCGATGCAGAAGTAGACGAATTTCGTCTGCTCCCACGTCAGCGAACGGTTTGGCCGAATGATGATGCGCCGTATGGAGCCGTCATCAATCCTCGTGGCAAACATACGCGCCCCGGGTCACCGCCGCTCCCTTAGCAAAGGGCGGCCAATGCTACAGCAGGCCCCTTTGCCCTCGCAACACGAGAACCCATTGAAACAGGTTGGTTTTCGTGCGCTTCGGTCAAGGCCGGGATTCTGGTTCGGTCGACCAGTCCAACCGAGGAATTGTCCCGACCGGACCCGCCTGCGCCGACTCCGGCGGCGCCCAGGCATGACCGAACACCAGCTCCACGCTCACGGGAAGCGCGCCATCTGGTCGGCGAAGCGTCTCGTATCGCGTCGCCGCAGTGTTGAAGGGCCGTCTTGCCGTCAACCCGCGCCGCCGTGCTGCGAGGGCGCTCGATCCGCCGCTGCGACACAGAACCCGGCACAGACGCCAGAAATCCGGTGTATGAAGGCGAATTCGTTGTACGTCCATGACGACATCCGCGAAGCCGACGCGCACCAACGCGTCCCCCAGTACGTGCATATCGGCAAATGGATGCATGCGTTGCAACGCTGCGGAGCTCGCTTGCGCGTACGCGAGTTCCTTCAGCGTATCGGGCCCGAACGTACTCAGAAGCATCAAGCCGCCAGGACGCAAAATGCGCAGACACTCCGCGATCGCTCCTTCGATCGGGTCGAACCACGGCATCGCCAGGTTCGACAGTATGAGATCCATGGAGTCGGAGGAGAGGGGCTGGCGCTCTGCTTCCCCCGTGACATGGAGGTGTCTGGAGAACCAGCGCGGTGCGCGCGACCTCGCTTCATGCAGCAACGCGCAAACCGGGTCGACGGACACGATGTCGGCTCTGCGAAACCGATGCGCGAGTTGGCGAGCCGTGGCGCCAGTGCCCGACCCGAGATCGAGGATCCGGCGCGGCCTGATGCGAATGCCGTCGAGACCATCGAGCAGCCCATCCCGGGCAATTTGCACGATCCGGGCAAACTCGGGCTCCCCGTCTCCGGCTCGCGCGAATGTGCGCCGCACCGCAATGCGATCGAATACCGGGCGCATCGCTTGCGACATTGAACCTGGCTCGGTCATGGCGCCGAGTATGGGTGGCGCGAGGGCCATGCGTCGAGAGCCCGTGGCGGACATCGCGCGAGGCGGACCGGGACGGAAACTCGGACGCCCGGGCAATAGGATGGACAGCCCGCCAACGGTTTTCAGCGGCCTCCGATGAAGTTCATTCACAGCGACATCTGCATGCTTTGCGACGAACCGGGCGGAACGATACCCAATCTCTGCGAAGCCTGTTCCCGCGAACTTCCCGCGGTACGCGAGCCGTGCATCGCATGCGGTGCGAGCACGCCAACCCACGTTGATCTGTGCGGAGCGTGCGCAAATCGGTACCCACCGGTCGATCGCACGATTTGCGCCGTTGCCTATGCGTCGCCGGTCGACTATCTGATTGGACGTCTGAAGTTCCATCGGGACTTGCGCGTGGTGCCCACGCTTGCGGGGCTCCTGCAACGCGCCATTGCGAGCGAACCCGATGTCGACTGGCTCGTTCCCGTCCCGATCACACCGGCAAGATTGCGGGAACGCGGATTCAATCAAGCGCTCGAAATCGCGCAGTACCTGAGCAAGGACCGGGGCATGCGGATCACGCGGAGCGTACATCGCCGAAATCGTTCGGAGCCGCCGCAATCGTCACTGACCAATTCAGCCGCGAGACGGGCGAATGTCGCGGGGGCGTTCGAGGCGCGGGCGGTTCTCGAGGGGCACGTCGCAATCGTTGACGACGTGGTCACCACAGGTGCGACGGTCAACGCGCTTGCGCGATGTCTGAAATCCGCCGGGGCCACCCGGGTCGATGTCTGGGCAGTTGCCCGAACTCCATAAATTTGTATATATTACAGATGGTTATATCATCATGCGTCCAGATTTGCTACGGACAGAGCGTTCTCTTCGATGAATTCTCTGCGCGGTACGACCTGATCCCCCATGAGCGTGGTGAAGAGCTCGTCGGCGGCGACGGCGTCCTCGATCCGTACCCGAAGAAGTCGGCGGGATTCCGGGTCCATGGTCGTCTCCCAGAGCTGGTCGGGGTTCATTTCGCCAAGGCCCTTGTAGCGCTGGATATGGGTTCCTCGACGCGCGTCCACGAGAAGCCATTCAAGCGCCTCCCGAATGGTCGCGACCTCCTGCCGCCGTTCACCCTTGCGTACCGTGGCTTCGGCCAACGGCGCGTCGAGACGCTGGCTCAAGCGCACCAGGTCGCGATATTCGACTGACTGGAAGAACTCACTGCCCAGTCGACGTTCGGATGCGACACCGTGAACGATCGCCTCGATTCGAATCGCGAATCCATCGTCGGGCCGCGGCTCGACGAACATGTTGAAGCGGTCCTGACCCTGTGCCGTCCGCTGCAGGCGTTGTCCGAGCGCATCGGCCCATGCCCGCGCCTGTGCCACTCCGACCGAACCGTTGGTGTCCAGCGTAGGAGCATGCACCATCGCACCGATCACTTCCGGCAGGATACGACGAGAGAGACGTTTGACGATCCCCCCCAGAAGCAGCTGCTCACGGGCAATTCCCTGAAGCGCGGAGCCTTCGATAACCATGGGACCGGCTGAGTTGCCGTGCACCACGGACGCACCGGAAAGGCCCGAATCCATGAAGTATGCGTCGAGCTCGGATTCGTCCTTGAGGTAGCGTTCCGCCTTGCCCTTTCGCGCCTTGAACAGCGGCGGCTGAGCAATAAAAACGTGGTTGTTCTCGATAAGTTCCGGCATCTGCCGATAGAAGAAAGTCAGCAGCAGGGTGCGGATATGCGAGCCGTCGATGTCCGCATCGGTCATGATGATGATGCGATGGTAGCGCAGCTTCGTCGGATCGTACTCGTCACGCCCAATCCCGCAGCCGAGGGCGGTGATGAGCGTCCCGACCTCCGCCGAGGAGAGCATCTTGTCGAATCTCGCCCTCTCGACATTCAGAATCTTGCCCTTTAGCGGGAGAATTGCCTGAAATCGACGATCACGTCCCTGCTTGGCGGAACCTCCGGCAGAATCGCCCTCCACGACGAACAGCTCCGACAGGCGAGGATCCTTCTCCTGACAGTCGGCGAGCTTCCCCGGCAGGCCTGCAACATCCAGTGCGGTCTTGCGCCGCGTCATTTCGCGTGCCTTGCGGGCCGCTTCCCGCGCGCGGGCTGCCTCGATGATCTTGCCGGCGATCGCGCGCGCCTCGTTCGGAGTCTCGAGAAGGAACTCAGCCAGTTTTTCCCCGACGGTGGATTCGACTGCCGACTTGACCTCGGACGAAACAAGCTTGTCCTTCGTCTGCGAGGAGAACTTCGGGTCCGCGACCTTGACCGAAAGTACCGCCGTCAATCCTTCCCGAACGTCGTCACCCGTCGACTCGACCTTCGCCTTTTGCGTCAATCCGTTGGCATCCATGTACTGATTGAGCGTCCTGGTCAGAGCCGAACGAAATCCGGCGAGATGCGTCCCGCCGTCTCGCTGGGGAATGTTGTTGGTGAAGCAGAAAATGTTCTCCTGATAGGAGTCGTTCCACTGCATTGCGAGTTCGACCGCGGTGCCGTCGCGTTCGGCGACGATGAAGAGCACGCTGGGATGAATGGGTGTCTTGTTGCGATTCAGATGTTTGACGAATGCTCGGATGCCTCCCCGGTACTCGAAGATGTCCTGCTTCCCCGAGCGTTCGTCGAGCAACTTGATCCGTACCCCCGAGTTGAGAAATGACAGCTCGCGAAGCCTCTTGGCGAGCACGTCGTAGTGGAATTCGATATTCGTGAACGTCTTGGTACTCGGGCGAAAGTGAATGACGGTGCCACGTCGTTGCGTCTCGCCGACAACTTTCAATTCTGTTTCAGGGTCTCCATGCCGGTAGACCTGCCGGTAAGTGCGCCCGTCGCGATGAATGGTGAGCTCGAGACGCTCGGACAACGCGTTGACGACGGAGACTCCCACCCCGTGGAGACCTCCGGAGACCTTGTACGAGTTGTCGTCGAACTTGCCGCCCGCATGCAGCATTGTCATGATGATTTCGGCGGCCGGTCGACCTTCCTCTTCGTGATTGTCGACCGGTATCCCACGTCCATTGTCGGAGACCGTCACGGACTCGTCCGCGCGCACGATCACCGCGACCTCGGTGCAATAGCCCGCGAGCGCTTCGTCAATGGAATTGTCCACGGTCTCGAACACCATGTGATGGAGACCTGTGCCATCATCGGTGTCGCCGATATACATTCCGGGCCGCTTTCGCACGGCCTCAAGACCCTTCAAGACCTTGATATTCGAGGAGTCGTAGGTGTGGGCAGCCACATCAGACACCCGATATGTGAAAACAAGCAATTATACCACTTCGTGGATGTGTCCCTGTTCCACGTGAAACAGGCGTCCTGCCTGAATGTCGCCGCGATCCAGCCCATACTCGGGCACTGCGGTAAGGAAGAGCTGAGCACCGATCGCGTTCAACTCCGCCAGACATAGCCGTCTGCTCTTCGAATCGAGCTCCGACGCCAGATCGTCGACCAGCACCACCGGAGGATGCCCAAGAACTGTGGCAAGGTCTCGTACCTGCGCGACCGCTACTGCGGTCACGAACAATTTCGTCTCACCGCGCGAGAGCGAGTGTTGCAGGGGACGTCCGTCGATAGCGAACCGAAGATCTGCACGGTGCGGACCGGCTTGTGTATAACCTCGTAATCGATCGCTTGTAAGTAAGGACTCACAAGCACACCTCAGCGATTTCTCCGACTCCCATCCCCGATAGAACTGAATCTCGACCGGCCTGCCGACGAGCTTGGCAACGACTTGCTTCATCGACGGCAGCGCGCGATCGAGATATCGCGCTCGGTGCGCCGTCAGTTGCTCGCCGGCTGCAATCAGCTCTGCATCCCATCCTCCCAGTTCGCCATCGCCCGCACCACCGCGAATCGCTGCGTTGCGTTGACGCAGTGCACGCCGGTACCGCTGATAGTGATCGAGATACAGTGGTTCCACGTGAAACAACAGTCGATCGATGATCCGGCGCCGCATGTCCGCGCCATCGGTGACCAGTCGATACGAGTCGGGAGTCACTGCGACGATCGGAAGAAAAGTTGCGAGTTCCGATGCAGCCCTGATATCGGTGCCACCGCGACGAATTCGTATTCCATCGGGTGAATATTCGATCCCTGTCGTTTCGACGCTGGCATCGTGGCCGACCGTCCGCCCCACGATGTTCAGCCGGGACTCGCCTTGCGTGACGACATCACGCAACCGGTGTGATCGAAATGACCGACCTGAACCGATGATATGAATCGCTTCGAGAAGGCTCGATTTTCCGCTACCGTTCGATCCGACCAGCAGATTGACATCCGGTGAGAATTCGACATTGACGCTGTCGAGTACTCGGAGATGCCGAACCTCGATAGCGACGACACGCATGACCGGAATTTCCGCCGGCCGGTTGCCACCGGCCAACCATTTGGTCCCCGCACCATCAAAGCCGCATGGGCATCACCACGAACTGACAGTCGGATCGCCCCTGAGGCTGAATCAGGCAACTGCTGGAAGAATCCGTGAGGAAGATGTCGGCGGTATCCGTCGGCAAGGTAGCGAGTGCATCGATGAGATACGACACATTGAATCCAATTTCCAACCGCTCCCCTCCATAGACGATTTCGAGCTCGTCCACGGCTGTTTCCTGCTCTGGATTGTTGGCTGCGACCGTCAGAACGTCGGTGTCGAGCGTCAATCGAATCGTCCGATGCTTGTCACTCGACAGCACCGACGTTCGTACCAGGCACTGACGAAGCGAATCCCTTTCAATGGTGAGATGCTTGTCGCATGCATCAACCTCGGGAATGACCCTCCCATAGTCTGGAAACTTGCCGTCGATCAGCTTGCTGGTGAAACGAACGGTGCCGATTGCCAATTGCACGGCATTCGTGCCTACGCGGACTCTGAGCTCTGCTTCTTCGGCCGTAACCAATCTCGCTAGTTCCAGCACCGCTTTCCGAGGAACTATGAACGAGATTGACTCGTCCAGACCCGTCATCGTCTCGAACTGAGCAACCGCCAGCCTGTGACCATCCGTCGCAACTGCCTTGATCTTCTGAGGTGACACTTCAACCAACAGTCCGTTGAGGTAGTACCTCACGTCCTGACGGGCCATCGCAAACTGCGTGAGGTCAATCAGCCTCTTCAATTCGTGCTGCGCAATCGCGAACACCGATTCGTCAGCAACCTCTTCGGTCGTCGGATAATCACTCGCGGGGAGCGTTGACAGCGCGAACCTGCTGCGCCCCGAGCGGATGTGAGCTTTGGCATCATCATCAAGACTGAACTCCACCACCGCGCTGGTGGGCAATGCCTGGCAGATGTCGACAAGTTTTCTCGCTGGCACCGTAATTTCACCCTCAACGCAATCATCGACTCCGACCCTCGCTTCAAGTTCGACCTCCGAATCGCCGGCTGTAAACGCCAACGCCCCGTCACGTGCCACGACAAGAATGTTGGACAGGACAGGCAGCGTATGGCGTTGCTCGATTACCCCGCGGACAGTCATCAACGGTTTGAGCAGAGACTCTCGTGTGATAGTAAATTTCATAGATCAATTCCTTACAGAACTATAAGAACTAGTGAGCTGTCACATTGTGGAAAAGTAAGTGATTCTATCGTTATATCAATGTGTTATCTCGAAAGGATGTACATTGCGGATAGAAGACATACAGGTGAGCGTCTTGTGGATACTCTGTGCTGTTCGTGACGATTCGATGTAAATCCAGTCCTTTTCACAGTGTTGTACAACGCTTTCTCATCATGCGGTAAGGATTCGCAGCAATGCGGTGTAGTCATCGTCGGTCGTTATGTCGTGTTTGCGCAACTTCGCGATCTTCCGGCACGCATATAACACCGTCGTGTGGTCGCGGCCTCCGAATGCGTCGCCAATTTCCGGCAAGCTGTGGTTCGTCAGTTCCTTGGCGAGCGCCATGGCGATATGTCGTGGTCGAGCAATCGATCGACTGCGCTTTTTCGACGTGATGTCGTTCACCCGGATCTTGAAGTACTGTCCGACAGTACGCAGGATATTCTCAACTGTGACCAGCCTCTCGTGCAGTGCGAGAAGGTCACGCAATGCCTCCTTGGCCAGATCGATGGTCACAGTGCGTCCCGTGAAATTCGCATTTGCGATGACTCGACGCAACGCACCTTCCAATTCACGCACGTTCGATTGCATTCGTTGCGCAATGAAATACGCCACGTCGTCGGGGACGTCGGTATCCGTCGCCGCGGCCTTGTTCATCAGGATGGCCGCGCGGGTCTCGAGTTCGGGAGGTTCGATCGCGATGGGCAGCCCGCCCCCAAATCGGGTCTTGAGGCGATTTTCGAGGCCGTGGATTTCCTTCGGATATCGATCGCTGGTGAGTACGACGAGACGCTCACGTTCCAGTAACCTATTGAAAGTATGGAAGAATTCCTCTTGTGAGTGATCTTTTCCCGCGAAAAACTGAACGTCGTCGATGAGTAGCGCATCGACGGAGCGGTAGAGTTTCTTGAACTCATTGATTCTGTTGTGCTGGAGCGCGGTGACCATCTCCGCGACGAACTGTTCGGACTGGAGGTAGACGACATTTGCGTCCACATTCTCCTCGACCATTCGGTTGCCTATGGCATGCATGAGGTGAGTCTTGCCGACTCCCACACCGCCATAGATGAACAAGGGGTTGTTGTCGGTATCGCGCGGGTTCGACGCCACCTGCATCGAGGCGGCGCGAGCCATCTGGTTGGATTTCCCCTCCACAAAATTCTCGAATGTGAACTCCGCACGGAGCCCACTTGCCGGACGCGGCTTGTATGGTGTGTCGGCTGCTGTCGCGCCCACGCTGGTCATGTTCCCCTTGCCGCCGACGGTCGGCGATGACTTGCGGCTCCCGACCTGAACGATGACCTGGGCCGCCGCAGATTCGCATCGAAAAACCACATTGGCGATGAGGTCCAGGAAGTGATCGTTGACCCAATCCCGGACAAACTGGTTCGGTGCGAGGAGCCGCAGGACGGTCCCATCCTCGACGGCATGCAGGGGACGGATCCACGTGTTGAACTGTTCCGGAGTCAGATCGACTTCAAGACGATCGAGACATCTTTGCCAGGTGGTTGACACCGTTCCCATCCTCGTGACGGCGGTTGCTGCTACAGCGATAGGGAGGTGGAAGGGGTCGAGTTTATACCGGTTGTCCGGCACGTCCAAACAAAGGAGGAACGGTCTCCATTCCCTCAGGGCTCCTCAAAAGTCGGCCTTGGCGGGGAATCGCGGGCTGAAGCGCCGGGATCGAAGGCATCTGGTCCTCGTTCGACGGCCGGATGCCCTCGATCCCAGATGCTCGCGCCAAGCCGGGGGTCGACATGGCGAGACACGAACGCTGAACGGCGACTTTTGAATAGGCCTGAATCAGCAACCCACCGTTGCGCTCGCGGAAGCCGCGCAGGGGTTCGCCGCCTGCGCCTCCGAGCAAAGGCTCACTGTGCTGCGCCTGCTCGTGCGTGCCGGAGCCGACGGACTCACTGTCGGTGAGCTTCAGGAACGCGCCACGATGCCGGCGTCCACCCTGGCCCATCACCTGCGGTTTCTTGCCGCCGGGGGGGCTCGTCGAGCGGGAGCGCCGCGGCCGCACCGTGATCAACCGGGCCGCCTATCGCCGCCTCGAAACCCTCGCCGCCTTCCTGCTCGACGCGTGCTGCGCCGATGCAAGCCCCTCTCCCCAAGCCCGGGCCGCTCGGGCGGCGCTCAGGAACGACTCGACATGACCGAACTGGCACTTCGCGGATTCGACGGATTGCGCACGGGGACACGACGTGCCGTGTCCGTCTGGGGTCTCATCGTTGCCATCCCGCTCGCAGTGGCGTTGCTCGACACATCGAACCTTGCCGGCATCGTGCGCATCGCCGCCGACGCGCTCGCCGGTACGCTGCCCTACATCGCCGGTGCTGTCGTGCTGATCGCGTACCTCAAGGCCACGGGGGCCACCGCGCTCGTGTCCCGCGCCTTCGAAGGCCGCGAGACGCGCATGATCGTTTTTGCGGCGCTGCTCGGCGGCCTCGCTCCGTTCTGCTCGTGCGAGGTCATTCCCTTCATCGCCGGACTGCTCGCGGTCGGCGCCCCGCTCTCGGCGATCATGGCGTTCTGGCTCTCCTCGCCTCTCATCGACCCGCCCACCGTGCTCATCACCGCCGCCGCGCTTGGCTGGGAGTTCGCGGCAGGCAAGGCGGTCGCTGCTGTAGCGCTCGGTCTGTTCGGCGGCTTCGGAGTGCGCTTCCTCGTGTGGCGCCGCGCTTTTGCCGAGCCGCTCCGCCGGAACGCAGACAGCGGTTGCTGTGGCCGCCCCAACGCTATCGACGAGAACGCGACGCTATGGCGGTTCTGGCATGAACCGGCGCGCACGGCTGCGTTTCGCTCGGAAGCGGTCGCAAACGCGCGCCTCCTCCTCAAGTGGCTTTCACTGGCCTACCTGATCGAAGCGTTGCTGATCACCTATGTACCGGCCAGCGCGATCGCAGGCGTCGTCGGCGGAGACGGGGTGATGCCCATCGTGATGGGCGCCCTGGTGGGTGCGCCCGCCTACCTCAACGGGTATGCGGCACCTGCGCTCGTCGCCGGTCTCATGGAACAGGGCATGAGCCCGGGCGCCGCGATGGCCTTCATGGTTGCGGGCTCGGTGAGCAGCATCCCGGCCATGGTTGCGGTGTGGTCGCTCGTATGCCGGCAGGTGTTCCTTGCCTACGTCTGTTTCGGCATCGTCGGCGCAATCGTCGGTGGCGCCCTGTTTGGCGCCTTCATCGGCTGAGCGGGCGCTTCTCCAGCGTTCTGGTTCCAAGCGGAACGGAGGTGCGTCAAGCGAGACTCTGCGGCGAAGTGACAGGGGAGAATCGGCAGTTCGCAACGGGACCGGCGACTCCCGTTTTTTCCATCGTCCGTTGCCGATCGAAGATTCAGGCGATTTCGATCGAATTGGCCAGGTTGTTCGCAGAAGAGCGTGACTGCCCGGCGAAGCGACTGCCTAATTCTGCCCGGGACACAAGGGTGTCATGGTTCGGGAGGACAGCGTGTCGGGATTGAAGTTCACACCGATCTTTGGAGGAATCGTCGCGACAAATTGAGACCGATACGCGATTGGGCAACACGACAGAACTCTGCTGCATCACCGCACGCTTGACGAGATCCAGTGCGAATTCCCGGCATGAACCGCATCCAAGTCCCGCGCCGAGTCCATCTGCGATCTGCTCCGCCACGGAAGCAGAACCGTCAGTGGATCGCTCCGAAGCGGACTCAACGGCTGCTTCGACGAGTTGCTGGTCGGTGACACGATTGCAGAGGCAGACGTACACGGCTCGGCCAGTTCGGTTGAATTGGGAGGGGGATTGTAAATAGGAATGATTCAAATTTGCAACCACAAATCGATATCGTTCGACAAATCACCCCAAGAACAAGAAATTTACCAATTATCAATTTGTTGGGTGGAGGTCGCTACAAATTGGCGACATCGCGACCGGGCTGGCTGGCCAATTATGCGAATTTCCTGGCGCGGAGAAATCCCCAGGAACCCGCGAAAACCGAATGTCGGCGAACTGCCCATCCAGATTCCGGCGAACGAGATGACCGTCCGCGCCAGCTTTCCTCCGAAACCACGTGCTCGAGCGAATCGTCCCGGGCATTCCTGTGTCTGCGGGCGTACGTTGGTGGCACGTGCAGGAGCGACCGGTCTGTCCGGCGAGCAGAGCGATGCCATCATTCGGGAAGGATTCGTCTCCTGGTACATGCGTTTAAGAACGATTCTCATTTACATTAATTCTCTGTTGTGCTACAGATTGCGTACCGGCTGGGCAGCGGAGCGCAGATTGATGATTTCCAGCTCGACCGAGTTCGATGAAGACAAGGTCCATAATCTGACCGCGGTCGAGCAAATGATCGTGATCGCCCTTCGCCGTCGCGCCGAGGCGCCACACGCGGACACGGGTCTGCAAGCTCTCGCGTGGCTTGCATGCGGCGTGGGCCGAGCGGAGAACGCATTGCGGTCGTTGGCCGGAATTCACGAGCTCCTGACGTCGCATGCACGATCCCGCTACCGCTGGCGTACAACCTGCGATTCTGCGATTTCGGTGCATGAGCGTGCGATGCTCGATCTCTTGTCCGCATGCCAGCATGGTGACGCCTATCGTGCCGGACTGCTGCTTCGATTCCTCGTTCGCCGGGACGCCCGGACCCGATTGGCAGAACAGGCCACGATGCTTGCCGAAGCGCTGCGGGCCGGATCGCGGATGCTGCCGCACCGCCCGGCCGCACGCCCTGTTGTCTCACCAACCCGTCGTCCCACCCTTCAGCGGGTCCCAATCTAGACTCCAGCATTGTCTCGTCATCTGCAATGCAGATGCGAATCGCTTGTATTCATAATCCATAAGGGTTATACCCTGCCGCCTTTCAATCGACGTTGTTTCTCGTTCCCGCGCTGGAGATTCGGCTCGTGCAAGACTCGGCCTTTTGCGCCCACTCCTTCGCGGAGCGGCCCACGGCTGTTCCACACCACGTTGGCACCAGTTCGACCTGCACCAGCCGTTTTTCGTCGAACCCGTCCTCGACGGGTTCATTCGCCAAACGGGTGCGATACAAAATTCGGCCGCGAGAACGAGACGACAGCCGAGCCATGGGTGCTGCCGCCGTGAATCGCCCTTGAGCACGACATTTCAGGCAGATGCCGCGCTGCTCGACGGCTCCGGTCGATGGCGATTCGCCCTCGACGGCTGGACGTTGATCGCCGCAGCGCTCGGATTGTTCGTCGCGATTCCGGTCGGGACCGTCATCTTCACAGCATTTGGGCCCTCGGACGGTATCTGGAGCCACCTGGTGTCCACCGTGCTCTGGGTCTACGCCGGCAACACGCTCTGGCTGATGCTCGGGGTCGGTGTCGGGACCATCGTCATCGGTACATCGACTGCCTGGCTTGTGACCATGTACCGCTTCCCGGGCCGCAGAATCCTGTCCTGGGCTCTTCTCCTGCCGCTCGCTGTCCCGAGCTACATACTCGCGTTCGTCATCACCGATCAGCTCGAGTACGCGGGCAATGTTCAGAGTGCCTTGCGCGGCGTGTTCGGGTGGACATCGCCGCGAGACTACTGGTTCCCCGAAATCCGGTCGCTCGGCGGGGCGGCCATCGTTCTCTCGCTCGTGCTCTATCCGTACGTCTATCTCCTTGCACGGGCCGCCTTCATCGAACAGAGCTTCGGGCTGTTCGAGACGAGCCGCACCCTCGGGCGTGGTCCGGTTGCGAGCTTCTTCACAATTGCGCTACCGCTCGCGCGTCCGGCGGTTGCGGTCGGCGTCGCGCTCGCTCTCATGGAGACATTGAACGAATTCGGCACCATCGACTTCTTCGCGGTTCCGACCCTGACCGCAGGAATCTTCGATGTATGGCTCAACATGGACAGCACCACGGGTGCGGCGCAACTTGCGTCGATCCTGGTGGCGTTTACGCTCGTTCTGGTGGTTATCGAACGCCTCAGCCGACGCTCGCGCCGCTATCACGACACCACGACTCGGGTGCAGGCGCTGCCGGACTATCCGCTCTCGACGGCCCACGGAGTCGGTGCGTTGCTGTGGTGTGCAATGCCGGTGGCGCTCGGCTTCCTGCTTCCGGCGTTGGTGCTCGGCAGCTACGCGATGGTGTTCTACGCTGAAACCCTCGAAGCGGACTACTTCGACTACGTGTGGAACAGCATGACGCTCGCAGTCTGGGCGGCGGCAGTCGCGGCAATTGCCGGAATCACCCTCGCCTACGGAGTCCGCCTCTCTCCACGGCGGACGATGCGCGGACTCGCGGAATTCGCAACCATCGGCTACGCAGTGCCCGGCGCGGTGCTCGCGGTCGGCATCATGGTGCCCCTTGGATACTTCGACAACGCAATCGATGCGGCGAGCCAGGCGCTGTTCGGACTACCGACCGGGCTTCTCATCTCCGGTACCGCGACGGCACTGGTCGTCGGTTACGTGGTGCGGTTTCTCGCGCTCGGCTACCGTACCGTCGACTCGGGCCTGTCCCGTGTCACTCCGAGCATCGAAGGAGTCGCACGCACACTGGGGGCAAGTCCGACGCGAGCACTGCTTCGCGTGCACCTGCCGCTCATTCGCCCCAGCGTCATCACCGCAGCGTTGCTCGTGTTCGTCGACACGATGAAGGAACTGCCGCTCACCCTGATACTTCGACCGTTCAACTTCGACACCCTCGCGACCTTCGTGTACCAGTACGCGTCCGACGAACTGCTGGAGGAGTGTGCGCTCGGCGCCTTGACCATCGTGGCGGCGGGCGTCCTGCCCGTCATCCTGATGAGCCGGACGATTGCCCGTTCGCGCCCGGGCCACGGGTACGCTGCTTCACCGCCGCGGGGCCGGCGGACCGGGATGTGATGTTCAGACCTCCGATGCGCAGACTCGAACTCACCAACGTCTCCCATTGCTTCGGCGAAACCCTGGCCGTCGATGACGTCACCATCGGAGTCGCTCCCGGCGAGTTCGTGTGCCTGCTCGGGCCATCGGGTAGCGGCAAGACAACATTGCTGCGGCTCGCCGCCGGTCTCGAGACCCTGCAGGCCGGCCGCATCGCGATCGACGGCAGGACCGTGGCCGCGGGCGGACACGCGCGCCAGATTCCTCCGGAGCGGCGCGGCGTTGGGCTGATGTTTCAGGACTACGCGCTGTTTCCTCACCTCACCGTCGCACAGAACATCGGGTTCGGACTGCACAACGGAACGCGCGACGGTGGATGGATCGGGCGCGCACTCGCCGATATGCGGCTTGCCCATCTGGGCGAACGCTACCCCCATACTCTTTCGGGCGGACAACAGCAGCGCATCGCACTGTTGAGAGCACTCGCGCCCGCTCCCGCGATTCTGCTGCTCGACGAGCCGTTCTCCGGCCTGGACGAACACCTGAGGCAGCGCGTCCGTCAGGAAACCCGGGAGATCATCGCCGAGAGCGGAGTCACTACCCTTATGGTGACCCACAATCCGGAGGCGGCGATGTTCCTCGCGGACCGGATCGTGGTGCTCGACGACGGGCGGGTGGCGCAAGACGCCACGCCCGTCGAAATCTACACTGCTCCGGCGGACCCGTTGATCGTGCGAATGTTCGGACCTGCAAACGAGTTTGGCGGCGTGGTGCGCGACGGTGTCCTCGCGACTGCGCTCGGACCGATACCAACCAGCGAAATCGGGAACGGCAAGAGGGCCCTGTGCCTGGTGCGCGCCGACGGAATCGAGGTTTCTGTCGCGCCGCCCGGCGGTGGGGCCGGGTTTGTTCGCGTCCGGGTGGAAACCGCTCGGGTGCTCGGCGCGACGAGTTACCTGCTGCTGGAACCGACCGAGGGCACAATTTCCGAACGCTCGCCTTCGACGATCGAGGCGCGACTGCCCGGAATCCATGTCCCGCCAACCGGCAGCGAGGTCTGGGCTCGCGCGAGAGGGGAGCAGACCTTCGTATTCGCCCTCGACTGACGCCGGCCGGAGGTCGAGTCCGGCCGGCGTCCGAACACAATTTCAATCGGCCCCGGCAACATCTGCTCGAGAAATCCACCCGGAATTGGCGGTCGCGAACGCCGTTTGTCGCCACCGAATCGAAAACGGCATGTCGCAGTTCGAACTTGTACGTACTGCGAAGATTCACGTCGACGGCCATGGGCATCCGATCGAGCTCGATATCGGTGCCCCTGTGTCGGCTTTCGGTGCTTGTCGCGCCGCGATTCGTTCGAACGAGGATGCCAGCTCCACCGTGCGTGCATGCCCCGCAATTCTGACGGCGATGATCTCAGCCGGTGGACACGCCCTGTCCGCGCAACCGAATCCCGAGTTCGCGAAGCTGTCGCGATTCGGCCGGCCCGGGCGCTCCCGTGAGCGGGTCGTTTGCGGTCTGGGTCTTGGGAAAGGCGATGACGTCGCGAATCGACGTCGAACCGGTCATCAGCATCGCAATCCGATCGAGCCCGAACGCGATTCCACCGTGAGGTGGGCATCCGAACTCGAGCGCATCGAGGAGAAATCCGAATCGCTCCCGGGCCTCCTCCTCGCCGATGCCGAGCACCCGAAACACCGCCTGCTGGATCTCCCGACGATGGATGCGCACCGACCCGCCACCAATCTCGGAGCCGTTGAGCACCATGTCGTACGCTCGCGACTTCAGCGCGGCCGGATCCGACTCGATGGCGTCAACATCACCGGTGTCAGGCGCGGTGAACGGGTGATGAAGCGCCGCATGACGTCGTTCGCGCGGGTCCCACTCGAACATCGGGAAGTCCAGCACCCACAGAACACGCCAGCCGTCCTCGACGAGGCCCAGATCCTCGCCGAGTTTTACTCGGAGCGCCCCGAGCGCATCGCCCACAATCTTCGATGAATCCGCGCCGAAGAAGATGAGGTCGCCGTCCCTGGCGGCGGTTCGCTCCATGATTCCGTGCAGCGCATCGTCGGAGATGAACTTGACGATGGGCGATTGCAGTCCTTCCCGGCCTGCCGCGACCTGGTTCACCTTGATGTAGGCAAGACCTTTCGCGCCGTAGGTCGCGACAAAACGAGTGTAGTCATCGATGACCGAGCGGGCCAGTCCACCGGCTCCAGGTGCCCGCAGCGCAGCCACGCGCCCGCGGGGGTCGTTGGCCGGTCCCGCGAAGACCTTGAATTCCGTGTCAGCCACCAGATCCCCCACTTCCACGAGTTCCAGCGGGTTGCGCAGATCGGGCCGATCAGTACCGAAGCGCGCCATCGCCTCGTCGTAGGTCATGCGGGGAAACGGATGCGGCAGTGCGATGCCGAGCACCCGGTCGAAGACGTGGCGCATCAGCGCCTCCATCAGACCGATAATGTCGTCGATGTCGAGGAACGAGGTCTCGACGTCGAGCTGGGTGAACTCCGGTTGCCGGTCCGCGCGCAGATCCTCGTCGCGGAAGCAGCGCACGATCTGGTAGTAGCGCTCGAACCCGGACATCATCAGGAGTTGCTTGAAGATCTGGGGCGATTGCGGCAGGGCGAAGAAGCGGCCGGGATGCGTGCGGCTCGGCACGAGATAGTCACGCGCGCCTTCGGGCGTCGCTCTGGTGAGCATCGGAGTCTCGATGTCGATGAAGCCTTCCGCATCGAGAAATTCCCGCATCGCACGGGTGACGCGCGCCCGAGTCTCGATTCGGGCAAACATCTCCGGGCGGCGCAGGTCCACGTATCGGTAACGGAGCCGCGTCTCTTCGCCGACATCGTCCTCGTCGAGCTGAAACGGCGGTGTCCGCGCCGAGTTCAGTACCTCGAGGCTCTTTCCGAGAACCTCGATCGCGCCGGTCGACAGCTCGGGATTGACGGTACCGGCCGGGCGCTCGCGCACGCGGCCCACGGCGCGCAGGACATACTCGGGGCGTACCTGCTCCGCGATTTCGAATGCCTCGACGGTGTCGGGGTCATACACCACCTGAACGAGCCCCGAGCGATCCCGCAGATCGATGAAGATTACTCCACCATGGTCGCGGCGGCGATGCACCCAGCCGCAGAGCGTCACGCTCTCGCCGATGAGATTCTCGGTGACGGTGCCGCAGAAATGGGAACGCATCGGTTGGCGCCGGGCGGAACGAAGCGCGCGATAGTAAGGATTGGCGGTTGGCCCCGCAACCATGGCGTGCAGCCGACAGCAATTCCCGCTGGGCGGGATGTTCGATGCGTGAGGCGGTGAGGAGCCGCGGTGTGCTCGCGGGATACGACGCAGGGCGAGCCTGGCCGTCGCACGGTGTGGTGCGCGGTGTCGATGGCGGCTACGTTGTTGTCCCCTGAAGT
>JAJDUQ010000334.1 GCA_022826505.1 Gammaproteobacteria bacterium | reverse complement strand
CTCCCACTCTCCAGTCGCTGACACTCCTCCTCACCCCGGGTGTTGAGCGCAACTCCCGGGCACCTCCTTCTGCCAGTCAGACCCGTCCTCCGGCTACTCTCGCTATCCGGGCTAAAATCCAGCGTGAAATCACCCTGCGATTCCGACTGCCTCCAATTGCGGCCCTCCGTTGATGATGAAACACTTGCCGGTCGTCCCATCTGCGGAATTGTTCGAGATACACGATGATCGACCAAGACGGATTCAGGCCCAACGTGGGGATCATCATCCACAACGACGCGGGGCGTGTACTCTGGGCCCGTCGTATCGGACAGGACGCGTGGCAGTTCCCGCAGGGCGGCATCAAGGCGCACGAGTCGCCCGTCGACGCTTTGTATCGAGAGCTGCAGGAAGAGCTGGGGCTGTCACCAATCCATGTCGAACTCATCGGACAGACGCGTGACTGGCTTCGCTATCGCCTCCCTCGGCGGTATATCCGACGCAGGCCCGGCACGGTGTGTATCGGGCAGAAACAGCGATGGTTTCTGCTGCGTCTGCTTGGCGATGAGGACGACGTTCAGGTCGACGCCAGCGAACGGCCCGAGTTCGACCACTGGAAATGGGTCAACTACTGGCACCCGACACGCGAGGTAGTATTCTTCAAGCGTGGGGTATATCGCCGGGCGCTGAAGGAGCTTGCTCCACTCCTGTATCGCCGGCTCGCGTACGACTGAACGGCAATGATGCATGCCGCTTCTCGGGTGGGCCAACGGACGTCTCCATCGCGGCATCCGCGTCCGGAGGCGAGTCGTGGGTCGCACCGTGTGAACGGTGTTCCATCTGGCTCGACGTCGAACTCACTTCCAACGGACGTTCTCCATGTGGCCTGACCGCCGGTTGCTCGAATTGCTGGGAATCGAACTGCCGATCGTTCAGGCGCCGATGGCGGGTGCGAGCGGCGGAGCCATGGCCGTCGCGGTCAGTGAAGCGGGTGGACTTGGTTCGTTACCCTGCGCCCTGCTCGACCCCGAAAGGGTGCGCGCCGAAATCGGGGCGATACGCCGGCGCACCGTACGCCCGCTCAATGTCAATTTCTTCTGCCACCCTGTCCCGGAACCCGATGCGGAGAGTGCGGAGAACTGGTATGCGAAGTTCGCGCCGTACCGTAGGAAATTCGGGCTCGATCCGTCGTCTGTCGCCTCGGCACCCAATCGATCTCCATTCGACGAAGACATGTGCGATGTGGTGGAGGAGTGCAGACCGGAAGTCGTGAGCTTCCACTTCGGACTACCCGAAACACGATTGCTCGACCGGGTCAAGGCACTCGGTTGCAAGGTGCTGAGCTCCGCGACGACGGTTCGAGAGGCTCGGTGGCTGGCGCGAAACGGTTGCGACGTAGTGATTGCGCAGGGCTACGAGGCCGGCGGCCACCGCGGCATGTTCCTGACCGATGCCGTGGAATCGCAGCCGGGCGCCATGGCGCTTGTCCCCCAGGTCGTCGATGCCGTCGATGTGCCGGTCATTGCCGCCGGCGGTATCGGCGACGGCCGGGGAATCGCCGCCGCGTTGGCACTCGGAGCGGCGGGCGTGCAGATCGGCACCGCTTATCTGTTGACATCCGAGTCGATGATTTCCTCCTTGCATCGAAATGCTCTCGAATCAGCGTGCGATGACGGTACGGTGCTGACCAACATATTTACCGGCCGGCCCGCCCGTGGACTGATCAATCGAATCGTGCGCGAAGTCGGACCGATGTCCCCGGAAGCGCCCGTCTTCCCGATGGCAGGCGACGCGACGGCGCCGATCAGATACGCGGCGGAGGCAGCGGGCTCGAGCGAGTTTTCGCCGCTCTGGTCAGGGCAATCCGCAAGCCTTTCACGTTCGGGAAGTGCCGGAGAGTTGACCCGCGATTTGGCGACGCGCGCTCAGGATCGACTTGGAATGCTGGCGCGGCCGGATTGAATTCGCCGGCACCCACCACTCGCTCATCGGCTTTCGCCCGGGGGGCAACGGCGGAGGAATCGACGGTCGAATTCACGGGTCAGGACGTCGAGCCTGATCTTCGAGGGCAGATCCTGGCGCGTCCTCGACGAGGAGATCGTCGGCCATGTCCACGTCGCCATGATGGGCTCGTCGACCCGCTACCAGCTCGTCGAGCCGCAGTGAAGCGCTATCCCTGAGCCGGCGGCGGAGCTTCACGGTGGCTCCGCGTAAACCCCTCGAACAATCCTTCAAGCCGCGCCATGCGCTCATGCAGATCGGCTATGTCGCGATGCAGACGCCAATGGAAGCCGATGATGGCGATGAGTCCGGGTGACATGAGGGCAGTGTACCGCTGTTCCGTTTCCAGTTGTCTCTAGTCTTAACTTCGAGAGTATGCACGAATCAACCCGTTGTTTTTCGGGATAAAACAAAAAAATGGCAGGTGCGCTACTGGGTACGTTCCAGCCGAACACCGAGCAGCTTGAAGGCGCGGCGCTGCTGCGCAGTGGGTCGAGTGATGAGCTCGAACGGCTCGGCGCCGGCCAACGGCGCCACCACGCGGTTCTTCGTCATCGTGGCCAAGTCGT
>JAJDUQ010000211.1 GCA_022826505.1 Gammaproteobacteria bacterium | reverse complement strand
AAGAGGAGGGTCAGCCCCAGTGACTGCTTCAGCTCCTCGAGCAGGCGAACGATCTGCGCCTGCACCGACACGTCCAGGGCCGAGATCGGCTCGTCGCAAACGACGAAGGTCGGCTCCAGGATCAGCGCCCGGGCGATACCCACGCGCTGCCGCTGTCCCCCTGACAGTTCATGCGGGTAGCGACCGGCGTGCTCCCTCCCGAGTCCGACGCGATCGAGCCAGCCGGTGACGCGCTTGCGGACCTCCACACCGTCGGCGCTGCCGTGGAGGCGCAACCCCTCGCCGACGATCTCGCCGGCCGTCATCCGCGGATTCAAGCTCGTATAGGGGTCCTGGAAGATCATCTGCATGCTTCGCGCATAGCGCCGGAAGTCCGCTGCGGCATAGCGCCGCGGCAGCCTCTGCCCTTCCAGATACACCTCACCCGCCGTCTTGTCGTGCAGGCCGACCAGTGTCCTGCCGAACGTGGACTTGCCGGACCCGCTCTCGCCGACGAGACCGACGATCTCCCGGGCGGCGATCGCCAGCGATACATCGTCGACAGCGTGCACGGTCCGTCCGCGTTTCAACGGAAAGTGCTTCGTGAGCCTCCTGGCCTCAACCAGCGCGCTCACGTCGAGCCTCCGCGATACACGTCATCGATTCGCACCGGCGCGCTCGGGTGGTGCAGCCAGCAACGCGCCTGGTGGGCCGGGTCGACCGAGAAGCGTTCCGGCTGGTGCGACTCGCACAACCGCATCGCGTTCGGGCAACGCTCCACGTAGGCGCAACCGGGGGGCGGGTCGAACAGGTCGGGCGGCGCTCCCTCGATGGGGTGCAGGCCGGTGGCTCTCGTCGTCGTCCGGCTGGGCATGGCGGACTTGAGTCCCACGGTGTAAGGGTGCGCCGACCGGTAGAACAGGTCGTCCACCGACCCGCTTTCCACGATCTGGCCGGCGTACATTACCGCTACCTCATCCGCCATGCGTGCCACGACACCCAGGTCGTGCGTGATCAGCACCATCCCCATGCCGTTGGCGTGCTGCAGCTCCCGGAGCAGGTCCAGGAGCTGCGCCTGAATCGTCACGTCGAGCGCCGTCGTGGGCTCGTCGGCAATGAGGACGTCCGGCTCGCACGCGATCGCCATGGCGATCATCGCTCGCTGGAGCATGCCACCGGAAAAAGTGAACGGGTACTGCCTGGCGCGCACCTCCGGCTCCGGGATGTGCGTCATCGCCAGGACCTCCACGGCCCGGGAGAACGCCTGCGTCCACGACAGCCCTCGATGCACCTGGAGCGTCTCCGCGATCTGATCGCCCACCCGCATGGTCGGGTTCAGGGCACTCATCGGGTCCTGGAAGATCATGCCCATGCGGCTTCCGCGAACGTCCTGCCCGTCCACCACCTTCTCGCGAAGGATGTCGACGCCCTCCAGCCGCGCCGTACCGTCCGTGATCCGCCCGGGCGGCATGGGAATCAAACCCATGACGGCCAGCACCGACACCGACTTGCCGCACCCCGACTCCCCCACGATGGCCAGCGTTCGACCCGCCCTCACTCCGAAACTCACGCCGCGAACCGCCTTCACGACGCCCCCGTGGGTCTCGAACTCGACGTGGAGATCCGCAACGTCGAGGATCGGCCGGTCTCCCGCGCCGCGCGAATCGCCGCTCATTCACGCCCCCGGATGCGGACATCGAGGGCATCGCGCAACCCGTCGCCCAGCAGGTTGAAGGCGAGCACCGTCACGCTGATCACCAGAGCAGGGAAGACAATCTCGTGCGGGTGCGAGAGCATCGTGCGGATCCCCTCGTTCGCCATGCTGCCCCACGACGCCTCCGGCGGTGCGACACCCATCCCGATGAAGGACAGAAACGCCTCCGTGAAGATGGCGCTGGGCACGCCGAACGTGAGCGTAACCAGAATCAGTCCCATCGTCTGCGGAATCATGTGCCGGAATACCAGGTAGGCAGTCCGAGCGCCGAGCAGGCGCGATGCCGAGATGTACCCTTCCTCCCGGACCTGCAGGATCTGACCGCGGATCAGCCTGGCCGTGGCCGGCCAGCCCAGCAGCACCAGGGCCACCATCATCGGGAAAACCCCGCTCTCTCCGGGCCCGATGCCGAAGGCGACCTTGAAGAGGATCATGAACAGGAGAAACGGCAGCGCGACCACGAAGTCGGCGAAACGCATCAGGAGCTGGTCGACCCGGCCACCGATGAACCCGGCCGCGCTGCCAACCACCACCCCTCCGAGGACGTACAGCAGTGGCGCGACCACGCCGATCAGGAGCGATACGCGCGCCCCGGCCATGAGGCGCGCCAGCAGGTCCCGGCCCAGGTAGTCGGTCCCGAGCGGGTGGTACGGAAGGGCAAGCCGCTCCCCCAGCGCAAGCGTCGAGGCGTCGTCGACCCAGCCGCGCAACTCGGCCTCCTCCGCGCTGACGGCACGAACGGGCTCGACGGCGAGTACGGCGTACTCCTCCCGTTCCCGACCGTTCTCATCCAGCACGACCACGGAGTACCAGTAACGTTGCTCGTCCAAATCCAGGCGATCCTCGTAGCTGACGCGCCTGGCGCCGAACATTTCGCCCAGAGGAAGTCCCAGCGCCCGGTCGGGTTCCGGGTCGTAGATGCTCCGGTAGATGACGTAGCCGCCAGCGCCCTGCACTGCCTCCCAGGTCAGCCGCACCGCCTGCGTGGTCGGCGGCGCGGCCGCGCGCAGGTTGCCTACGACGTTGCCGGGCGCAAGGGTCTCTGCCGTTACGCCACCCCACGCCGTGTACGGCTCCACGATCAGCGCCCTGGCTGGCAACGATGGAGGCCTGCTGATCTGGTCCACGTCTTGTGCGTTTGGATCCGCTCGCCACAGCAGTGGTCCGACCAACGCAAAGCCTCCCAGCGCGACGACGATCGCCAACGAGACGAACGCCCGACGGTTCGTCCGGAATCGGCGCCAGGAGTCGCGCCAGTAGGGCAGGGCCGGCCTCGCGGTCCTCGCGGCCCGTGTTCCCGGCGCTGCCGAATCGAAGTCGTCCGGCCCCGGTTGAAACTGCACGCTCATCGCTCGCCGTCTATCCGACTTCTCCTCCGAGCCTCACGCGCGGGTCGATCCAGCCGTACAGCAGATCGACCGCTATCACCATGACGACGAGAAACGCACCGTAGAAGACCGTGGTGCCCATAATCACCGTGTAGTCGAGTTGCTGTACGGCCGTGACGAAGTAGCGCCCGAGCCCGGGAATCGCAAAGACAAGCTCCACAACGAAGCCGCCCGTGGTAATGGCCGCGATGGCCGGACCCAGCACCGTGACGACCGGCAGAATGGCGTTGCGCAACTGGTGCTTCAGGAAGATGCGCGCAGGCGGCAGGCCCTTGGCCCGCGCCGTCCGAATGAAATCGGCGTCCGCGATTTCGAGCATCGATGAACGCATCAGCCGCGTGAGGTAGGCCATCGTCCCAAGGCCCAGAACGAGCGACGGTACGATCATGTGGCGCAGGGTTCCCCACCCGGCGACCGGAAGCAGCGAGAATCCCAGCCGCTCATTGACGTTGACCAGCGTGAGCTGTCCGACCGCCGCTACGACGAAGCTCGGCACCGAGATGCCGAGAATGACGAGCAGCATGATGGCCAGGTCGGGTAAGCGGTTGCGGTAGAGCGCCGTCAGCGCCCCCCACAGAACGCCGCCGAGCGCTGCGAAGGTCACGGCCAGGATGCCGAGGGTGGCCGACACCGGGAAGTGCTCGCGTATGATGTCGTTGACACGGCGATTCTCCTGCGTGAAGGAGATGCCGAAGTCGCCCCGCAGGACGTTGCCCAGGAAGATGCCGTACTGCTCCAGGATGGGTCGATCAAGCCCGTAGCGTTCCTCCAGGTTGCGCCGGATGTTCTCGTTGTCGGCTCGATCATTCGCCAGCGGATCACCCGGCACGGAGTGCATCGCGACGAAGGTGGCGGTCGCGATGAACCAGACGGTGAGCGCCCCTTGAACAAGGCGCTTGATCGTGTAGGCGAGCACAGCCTCCTCCCGGTTCGCCGTTGCCCCGTCAGGGGGCCTCCTCGAGGTAGGCGTACGTGTAGTCGCGATCGGTGCCCACCGCCCGACGGACAACTCCCTTGAGTTCCGGAAGCTGGACGTATACCCGTCCCCGCTCATAGGCGGGAAGCAGTACCGCCTCCTCGATCAGGATGTCCTGAATCTCGCCGAAGGCGTCCATCCGGGTCCTTGGATCCAGGGAGTCCTGCGCGATCTCCACCTGCGCGTCGAGAGCGGCGTTCCGGTAGCGGCCACGATTGTTGCCATTCCACGACGCGTACAGGTCACCGAAGGTAAGAGGGTCGGCATAGTCAGGTCCCCAGCCCGCCATTACCAGGTCGAACTCGCCCGACTCCATCTTCTCCAACCGCTGCTGGAAGATCTGCTTGTCGAGGCGAATCTCCAATTCGAGCACACGCTGGAACAGATTCTGGTAGTACTCCGCCTGCCTTTCCGCATTGGGCGAGTCGTCCGTCAGCAACACAAGCGGTGGGAGCGCACCCAGCTCGCTCCTGGCAATCGCCAAATGCTCTCGTGCCCTCGCGTGATCCGGAGTGACTACCCGAGGTGGATACTCGCTACGCAGGGGTCCGTCGACACCCGTGAGCCAACCGGGAAAGAACGACACGCCTGGCCGGTTGCCCGGCAGGGCGATCACCTTGTTGACCAGCTCGGGCGGATCGTTGACCAGCTGCAGCGCCCTGCGCAGATGGAAGTTGCTCGTCGGCCGTCCCGGGCGAAAATTGAAGTCGATGTAGAACACGCTGCCGTCGATGTGACGGCCCAGGTCCCAGCGCAACTTCATCGCCTCGTCGAGCTGCTCGGGACCAAGGCCGGTGGAGGCGATCGAGCCGTCCTTGAAGAGGTTCACCGTGGCCGTCACGTCCGATGTGATGTAGGGCATATCGATGACGTTGAGCCAGATCGCGTCGCGGTTCCAATAGTGCGGGTTCTTCTCCAGTCTGACGTGCGCCCCATGCACCCAGCGCGTCATGGTAAACGGTCCGTTGTAGAGAAGGTCCGTGGCGTCCGCGCCGTACCGTCCACCGCGCCTCCCATAGAAGTCCTCGCGTACCGGAAGGTAGAGTTCAAAGGCAACCAGCTTGTCGAAGAACGCCACGGGGCGTTCGAACTCGACCTCCAGCACTCGATCGCCGGCTGCGGTTACCCCGAGCCGCTCAACCGGCATCTGCCCCGCATTGATCGCCGCGGCGTGCTTCACCGAGTAGAGGATGTAGGCGTACTGCGAGGCGTTGGCGGGATCGACCACCTTGCGCCAGGCGAAGACGAAATCGTGGGC
>JAJDUQ010000179.1 GCA_022826505.1 Gammaproteobacteria bacterium | reverse complement strand
TCGAAGTCGTCATCCTCGTCGTCTTCGTATTCGTAAACAAGCTCGCTCTCGACGCGGGCGAGCAGGTCGCCGCCCTCGACCTTCGATTCGTAGCGCAGCAGCGCGCGTTCGTTCTCCGCCGGTCCGATCGCCTCTCCGGTTCGCATGTCCCATTGATGCAGGTGCTTGCTGCACGTCAGGATGGAGCCGGCGCACATTCCGGACTGGTCGAGCGGTTCTTCCATGTGAGGACACGAAGGGGGAAACACGCTGAAACCATCGTCGCCGAGGTTGGCCACCACGACGGTGATGCCGTCCACGACGAACGGGGCGAGTCGGCCCGGCTCGACGTCGCTCGCTGAACAGACACGCTTCCAGGTCATCGCTCGCTTCGTTCCCGCTCAGGCCGGGGCGAGGGGTGGTCGGCTTGCTCCGCTCCGTCGCGCACGGCCGTGGTCGGTACGCGGGACGATCCCGATCGATTCGGCTCGGGCCGGCCGTCTCCGCATCGATGACCCCCCTTGCGCCTGGCTCATATCGGCCAATGCGAACCCTTGTCGAGGCGCCGAGTATCGAGCCTCACGATGCGTTCCACGAACTTCGCACTCCCGTTCGCGAGCTTGAACCGGTCGTGGTACTTGCCGACGAGAAAGAGGTTCGACGATCCCGCCTCGACGTGGGAGGCCATGCCGTCGAGAACGGTCCGGTAGACGGCGACCGACGAGACGGCGGACGCGCTCGTTCCGTCGTCGTCGACGGTCACCCGGTAGACGACCGTATGTCTCGCGAGCGGCGAGCGATCCGTATTGTGCTTGGGCAGCAGGTCGCACATCGACACCATCTCCGCCCGGCTGCCGTCGAGATACATCATGTCGTAGTGAATCTCGGGGCTGTGCGCCTTGATTGCGTAGTAGAAGGCGTCGTCGCACAGCGCAAGCCAGTCGGTCCACCGGCATTCGTCGAGAGCGAGGCTGGCTTCATAGATGGCCGAGCGGACCACGTCGTTCGGGGTGCTCATACATCGACTCCATTGTCTCTTTGCGCTCGTCCGGCATCGGTCCGCGTGCGCGGAAGTTTCATGTGCGCCCGAGTCATCTCCGTCCACGACGTCCCAACGCGGCGAAGCCCCGGGGTTGATCTTCAAGCTACCGAATCAGAGTGTCCGGAACGTGCCTTTTTGCGTGTGGCGGAGCTTCCGGTTCCCTCCGCCGACCAGCCCCCGTCCCGAGCGCCGGGCCGCGGAACTCACGCGCCGGCGATTCGGCCGCCGGCGCGCAACCCCCGGGGAGACGCGTGTCCCGTCGGCGGTCATGCAGCGGCCGCGTAGGGCTTCTCCGGGTCGGACGGCCGGCGATTCATCCATCGGCCCCACTCGTCGTAGAAGTGACGCATCCCGACCTCGTCGTGGATGGTGCTGTTCTCCTGCCGGCCGTGCAGGATGCGCCGTGGCTCCGCATGCTCGTTCATCGCCGCCTGCTGAGTGGTGACCGCGAGCAGGTCTTCGTGCAGGTTCCGGCCGAACGGGCCCCAGATGCTGTTGTGGTGACGGATTCGCGACATCCGCTCCTCGGGAGTGTCGCTCTTCAAGCCAAGCCCCCGGAACTCGATGAGCACCCGGTCCGGGGCGAGCGGCGTCATGATGTCGCAGCGCAGTGCCGACCCCCGCAGGTTGAAGTTGACCCCGGGGAACATGTCGATCATGTACCAGTGATTCGGCGGCAGTCCGGGGAAGGAGAGCGATTCGCGCGACTCGAAGCCCTCGTACTTGTCGTACTGCACCTCGAAGGAGCCGACGGTGACGTGGCCGTTGTCGAACCCGGTGTTCTGGCGCGCGAAGTAGGCGTCGTTGAAGCCGGTGATGCGGTTATGGTAGTGCAGGTAGTCGTGGTAGAACTCCGAGTTGGTGTCGTGCCACAGCTTGTAGTTGGCGTGGATGATCGCCTTGTGGTAGTGGAAGACCTCGAGCGGCTCGGCATCCACGTGCTCCTGCAGGCAGTCGAAGCAGCCGGCCCCCCATTCCTCGACCGTCTTTCCGATTCCGTCGTTGAGGGTGACCCAGACGAATCCGCCGAAGTGGACCTCGCAGCGCAGGCGCCGCAGCCCGACGTCGCTGCGCGAGAGGCGGTTCTGGTAGCCCTCCTTCTCACGCGAGATGTGCGCGCAGTTGCCTTTCATGTCGAACTGCCAGCCGTGAAACATGCATGTCATGTGCCTCGGCGCGCCCGAGGCGGTCCCGTCCCTGAAGCTTCCGGAGGGCCGGTTCTCGATGGTGTTGCCCCGGTGCGGACACACGTTGAGGAACGCACGAACCTGGCCGTCCGGCCCCCGCGTGACGATGATCGGCTCCCTCGCGATGGTGGTGGTGCGGAAGTCGAAGGGCTGCGGAATCTCCGACTCGTGGCACACCGCAACCCAGCTCTTCTTCCAGATCTTTGTGAGTTCTTCCTCGAAGATGTCGCGATCGGAGTAGATCCGGCTGTCGATGTACTCGCCCTCCCGGAGTTGGCCGGGCACGTCCTTCCAACGTTTGTGGTTTCTGGCTGGCATCGGTGGGTTCCTCGGTGCTTGCCCCGAATTCGCGGGTAGCGACCATCACTCGCGGTATCGGAGCCCTCCTCGTTGAATTGCAATCGCGGGCATGGAGGCCCGTCACATCCTTCGCAGTGGGCGTATGGAAAACCAATGGGCGAGCTTTGTAAATTGCCCCTACTTCGAGCGCTCGCTCCGTCTCCTCTCGAGTTCCTCGAGCTTCGAATCCCACTGCATCGCCTTGGCGAACTTCTCGAGCTCGGCCTCGTCCATGAACACCGAATGCTCGCGACCCGGATAGACCTTGTCCTTGACCTCGTCTCGATAGCGCGTGAAGACATCCTCGATGATCGGAATGAAGTCGGTGTAAATCTTCGAGTGACGGGGCGTGTGTTCCGGATACAGATGCATCAGGTCGGACGTGATGATGTGCACGCCGTGTCCGCCCTGGCCGCCGCCGAGACTGACGACCGGCACCGGCAGGGTCTGGGCGAGATATTCGGTGACTTCCTGGCTCGTGACCTCGGTCATGACGGAGAAGCAGCCCGCCTCCACGAACGAAATCGCGTCGTCCACGAGCTCCCGCGCCCGATCCGCGGTCTTGCCCTGTGCGAAGAAACCGCCGAGCTGCGCAATGCGCATGGGAGTGATGCCGATGTGGCCCTGCACCGGGACCCCCGCCTTGACGATCGCCTCGATGTTCTTCGCGTGGTGCCGGTTGCCTTCGCACTTCATCACTTCGGCGTTCGCCTCGTGAACGAAGCGTCCGGCGTTCTCGACCGCCTGTTCGGCGCAGGTGTGGAAGCTCCAGTAAGGCATGTCGACCATCCGCAGCCCGTATCGCGAACCCCTATCGATGGCCTTGGCCATCATCATCACCTCGTCGAAGGTGACGGTCACGGTGCTCTGGTGTCCGAACAGGATCATTCCGCCGGTATCCGACACGCAGAGGATGTCGATCCCGAGCTGGTCGGCGATGACCGCGCTGCGGTAGTCGTAGATTGCCATCTGCACAATTTGCTCGCCCTCGCGCATCTTGCGCATCAGAGTGCGCAGCGTGACCCTTCGTCGCCTCTTCGGTGCCTCTGCCATCGGTTGGATCCTCCCGCGTCGTTGCCTGGTCCACCGCGCGTTTCGCCGGCGCCCACCACCGTCTGCACCGGATGGTAGGTGGCATGTCGCGGCGGTGTCCAAGAGATTTCGATTATCGACCGATAGGCTCAACCGTTTCCGATCGGTCCGGAATGGGAACAATTACGATAGTCGAAACTAATCGTTCCATTGACAAGAGGGAATTTACAAATCACCCAAATTCCGCTCCGATCGAGTGTCGTTGGATAGTGAGTCGATGTGGTTCCTTGCGAGAATGGTGTCCTTGCAGGGAATGATGTCCTTGCAGGTCCGTACGGACGATGTCCTTTGAGTCCTCGACGGAGGATTCGGCCAAGCCATAGGGGAGAGACCCGATGTCAACTCGAATACATGTGAAGCAGCTCGCGGCGGCGGCGGCAGGTGCGGCGCTGGCGGCGACGATGGTGACGCAGAGCGCGTCGGCGCGCGTCGACTTCGGCAGCGAAGGCAGTGCGGTGGATCTGGTCATCGGCTACCAGCCGTACTACACGGAGTCGTGGTCCGGGGTGGTGAACAACGGCAAGGGCTTCTGGAAGAACTACCTGCCTGAAGGGTCGACCGCCAAGTTCGAGATCGGGCTGCAGGGGTCGGTGATCGTGAACGCGATGACCGGCGAGAAGCAGCACATTGGCTACATGGGCGACATGCCCGCCATCGCCTCGACCTTCCGCAACATCAAGGAACGCGGCGGCACCGACATCCGGATCGTGGCCGTGCTCGGCACCTCGAAGCAACAGTGCAACATCTTCCTCGTGCGCAACGACGCGCCGGAATTCCCCAACGGCAGAGCAGCGGTGGAGTGGATGGACGGCAAGGTGACCTCCGCCCCTCACGGCGCGTGCACGGACCGCTTCGCCCGACTGGCGTTCCAGAAGGCCGGTATCGAGCCGAAGCGCTATCTCAACCAGAACATCGAGGTCATCACCACGAACTTCCGTGCCGGCAAGCTCGATGCCGCTGCAATCTGGGAACCCACGGCTTCGAAGATCGTCCTCGGCGGAATCGCCAGGCGCGCTGCCAGCGGCGAGGATTTCGACGCTCTCGACGGCGGCTTCATGGTGATGCTGAACGACCTCATCGAACAGCGTCCGGACGTTCATCGTGGATGGCTCGAGGCGGAACTCGACGCCCAGCTCTACATGCTCGACGCGGCGAACGCGGATGATGTCGCTTCGATGGCGGAGGCGCAGACCGAGCAGATCGACAAGGACGTGCTCAAGCACTCGCTGTTCGGCGGCTGGCCGGCGGAGCAGGGCGGCGGCGAAGTGAAGGTCCAGCTCGACTTCATCGTGACCGAGCGGGTGCAGGGGCTGCTCGACGACGCCACCGCGTTCCTCCACAGCCTGCCCAAGAAGCCCGCCGCGGCCGCGACGATCCGCGATGGCGGCGTCGTGGACGGCGTTGCGCGAGAACTTCTGAACGAGCGCGGTCTCACGAGTCCGCTCGGGGTGATCAAAGCCCAGATGTGAGCCGGAACTCCGGCGGCAGTACCTGCGACGGGTGCGGACGGACCGGCGACGAGCCGGTCCGTCCACATGCGTCCACCGAGCCGGGGGCATGCGGCTGTACGTTCGCGACGCACAGGGCGATTGTCCCCTTCGGAAGTGGCCGTTCGCTCGCCAATGCGTGGCACGGCCGTACATAATGGCGCTCGGGCAAACGGCGTCTCCGCGTGCAGCCGGCGACGGGAATCGCGCGGGCAACCCGCGAACGGAATGCCCGGATCGCTTCCAGGAACTCGAACGAGGAGCCTGAGTACATGGCCGGCGGTCCCGTTGAGAGCGAATCCGGTCGAGTACCCGAGCCCCCCCGCGGGATGGCGCTGTTCGTCCATCGCGCGGTCCGGGCCGTGCGGACCACCGGCCCGTACCTGACGGTGCTGGGCATCGGGGCGTGGCTCGCGCTGTGGTGGCTGTTCAGCGAGGTCTGGCTCCTGCCCCGCTTCGAGAAGATGCCCGGACCGGTAGCGGTGCTGTCGGATCTCTTCGCCCGCGAGCCGTTCCAGGGGATCTCGATCTTCACCGCGGAGTACTACGAGCACATCTGGGTGAGCTGCCGGCGGATTCTCTTCGCCTTCTGCATCGCGACCGGAGTAGGGGTGCCGCTCGGACTGTTCATGGGGTGGTCCGTGAAGTTTCGGCACTACACCTTCCCCATTCTCGAGACGTTGCGTCCGATCCCGATCCTGGCCTGGGTGCCGCTGTCCATCCTGATGTTTCCGGGCTTCGAGGCGCCGGTCATCTTCCTCGCCACCCTCGCATCGCTGTTCGTGACCACGCTGAACACGATGCTCGGCGTCCAGTCCATCGACGAATCGTACTTCCGCGCCGCCGGCTGTCTCGGTTCGAGCCGGTGGCAGGTCTTCCGCCACGTCGTGGTGCCCGGGGCGCTCCCGTTCATCTTCACCGGCCTGCAGATCAGCATCGGGGTGGCGTGGTTCTCCCTCGTCGCGGCGGAGATGGTGTCGGGAGACTGGGGTCTCGGCTACCTCATCGTCGACGCCTACATGAACAACGTGACGGTGCCGATGGTGATCGGCATGGTCACGCTCGGGTTCGTCGGCTGGGGCACGTCGGCCCTGGTGCGCCTGGCGGGCAATCGGATGATGCAGTGGCGCACCCGCGCGCTCGCGCTGGAGGGCCGCTGATGCCCACTGACGCGCGCACCGGTGCGATCAGCATCCGCAACGTGACGAAGATCTACGACCCGGAAGGCGTCAACGTCCTGGCCGTCGACAACTGCTCGCTCGAGATCGGGGCCGGCGAGGTCTGCATGATCGTGGGGCCGTCGGGGTGCGGGAAGACGACGCTGCTCAACGCCATCGCGGGCTTCCACTCGCTCACCTTCGGCGAGATCCGGCTCGACGGCGAGGTGCTGTGCGACGAGCGGCAGCCGCTCGCGAGCCAGGGGGCGGACCGGGTGGTGGTGTTCCAGAACGGCGCCCTGTTTCCCTGGAAGACGCTCGGCGACAACGTCGCCTACGGGCCGATGGTCCAGGGGACCCTTTCGAAGGCCGAGGCGCGGGAGAAGGCGCGCGACATGCTGGCCGAGGCCGGGCTCGGCGACGTGGCCGACAAGTACCCCGGAGAGGTGTCCTCCGGCATGGCGCGGCGGGCCGAGATCGTGCGCGCCCTCATCAACGACCCCAAGGTGCTGCTGCTCGACGAGCCGTATCGCGCGATGGACGCGCTTACCAAGTCCATCATGCACGAGGCGCTGCTCGAGATGTACGACCGCACCAAGGTCACGATCTTCTTCATCACCCACGACCTCGAGGAGGCGATCTTTCTCGGGGACCGCGCGGTGGTGATGACCACCCGGCCGTGCCGGGTCAAGACCATCGTGGACGTGAAGATCCCCCGCCCCCGCGACTACCACCTCCTCTCTTCCGAGGAGTTCCGGGTGCTCGTGGAGGAGGCGAAGGACGCGGTCCACGAGGAAGCGCTGAAGGCGTTCGAGGCCGGCGAGCGCGAGCTCGCCTGAGCGCAACGGTCCGCGGAGTTCGAAATGGCGGCAGTGTCGGACACGGCGGGAAGCGGGGGAACGGTCAGGCGGCGCACGCGCCTCCAGCGCCTGAAGGAGAACCGCAAGCTGTGGCGGGGCATCGTGGCGGTCGTCGCCGCGCTGATCCTGTGGGAGATCGGGTCGGGCTGGGACCAGTGGTTCGGATTCACGCTGCCGTTCATCGGCCTGATTCCCCCGCCGACGGACGTGGCGGTGGCGTGGGTCTCGGTTCTGCCGCAGCCCGGATACTGGGAGAGCTGGTACCTGAGCTTCAAGCGGGTGCTCGCCGGCTTCCTGTTCGCGCAGCTCATCGGGATCCCGCTGGGGCTTGCGCTCGCCGTCAACCGGTACTTCCGCGAGTTCTTCTTCCCGGTGTTCGAGATCCTGCGCCCGATTCCGCCGCTGGCGTGGGTACCCGCATCGCTCATCTTCTGGCCGACCAACGAGATGTCCATCGCGTTCGTGACGTTCCTGGGCGCGTTCTTCACGATCGTCATCAACGTGCTGGGCGGGGCGCGCACCATCGACATCTCGCTGCTGCGCGCCGCCCAGTCGATGGGCGCGACCCAGTGGGACATGTTCTGGAAGATCGTGCTCCCCGGCACGCTCCCGTCCATCTTCACCGGCGCCGCCGTCGGGATGGGAATCACCTGGGAGGTGGTGCTGGCGGCGGAGATGATCTCCGGCGGAGGCACGCAGGGCGGCGGCGGGCTCGGCTTCTTCATCTGGAACTCCTACATGGGCGGGTCGCTGCCGCACATCGTGGTGGGAATGATCAGCATCGGGATCGCGGGTTACCTCTCCAGCAGCGCCATTCGCTGGCTGGGGGACTGGTCGATGCCGTGGCGGCGGCTGTTCTGAGGCCGGGGCAGGGGACCATGAACGATAGCGCGAACGCTCGGGGAGACTCGCTGGGCGCCATCGTCCTCGATGGCGTGCGCAAGGGCTACGGCGAGGACTGGAGCTGGCAGCAGGTCATCGAGTCGGTCAGCCTCGACCTCCCGCCGGGACAGTTCACCGCCGTGGTCGGTCCCTCCGGGTGCGGCAAGACCACGCTGGTCAACCTGCTGGCGGGCTTCGAGCGCGCGGACGAGGGGAGGATCCTCGTCGACGGACAGGCGGTGTCCGGCACCAGCCGCGACCGCATGGTGGTGTTCCAGGAATCGGCCCTGATGCCGTGGCTGACTACGACCCAGAACGTTGCGTTCGGCCCGAAGCTCCGCGGCGACCTGCGCGGCGAAGAGCTCGCTCGCGAGATCGACCGGCTGCTCGACAAGGTCGGCCTGTCGGATTTCAAGGACAAGTATCCCCTGCAGCTCTCCGGCGGCATGCAGCGCCGCGCGGAACTCGCGCGGGCGATGATCAACAGCCCGTCGATCATGATCATGGACGAGCCCTTCCGCGGTCTCGACGCGATGACCCGGGAGCTGATGCAGGAGTTCCTCCTCCAGCTCTTCGAGGAGACCGGCCGCACCCACTTCTTCGTCACCTCCGAGATCGAGGAGGCCATCTTCCTGGCGGACCGGCTGGTGGTGCTCTCCAACCGTCCGGTGACCGTGCGCGAGGTGATCGATATCGAGCTGCCGCGACCGCGCGAGTTCCACATGCTGAGCACGCCGGAGGCCTACGACTACAAGCGCGAGGCGCTCGAAATCCTTCACGAGGAGGCGATGAAGAGCTTCGGAGGCGATGGCTCGGGGCAGAGCGAGCTCGTGGAGGCCATCGCCCGCCGCGGTTGATCGGTCTTGCCGGTCTCATCGGAGCGCGATGCGAAGGTATGGGTGCGGCGGCAACGGCGGCGAGGTCCGGGGCAGCGTCGTCATCTCCGCATCCCGCACGCGGGATCGGCGGGAGACGCGGGTCGTCCCACCGACCCTGACGAGGCCGTGCGGTGATCCTGGAGTGGCTCGAACAGATCACCCAGCGCCAGAACGTCATCGCGCTTGCAGTGGTCGGCGCCGGATTTGCAACCCTCGGAGCGGAGGCGGTGGCGCGTCGGCTCCGGATCGGCTCCCGAACCGCGCGATGGCTGCTCAGGTGCGGATACACAGCGATGTGGACGAGCGTTGCGTTGTTCATCGTCGCCGGGTTTCTTCCGCAGAGGTAGGCGGGGAAGCCGACCGGCGGCGCGTGAGACGCACGTTCGGGGTCCGGACATGGCTCGCGGACTCGTCATCGGGAGTCTTCGTTCCGGCAAGCGGGAGACGTGCCCCGACGGGTGAGCGCCGTGTGGCACTGCGTTTCGCCGTGCCCCCCGGGGCCGACGGTGCGTTCGCCACGACATTGGCGGGAACCCGACGCCGATCGATTTCGAGCGCAGGCGGTGCGGGCGGCCGGTGCACTCGTTCGTTCCCGTGTGGACCTGACGGGCGATGATCGAAGCGCTCGGTCTAACGATGCGCTTCGGTCGCCGCACCGTCGTCGACCGGCTGTCACTGCAGGTCCGGCGCGGCGAGTTGTGTGCGTTTCTGGGACGAAACGGCGCCGGAAAGACCACCACCATGCGGTTGCTGGCGGGCGTTCTCCGTGCGGTGGGTGGCAGCGCGCGCATCAACGGTCATGACGTGATCGCCGAGCGATGCGCCGTCGCAGCTTCCATCGGACTCCTTCCCGAGGCAGCGACCGGGTTCTCTCGCCTCACCGTCGCCGAGTTTCTCCGATTCTGTGGTGAATCGCGAGGTCTTGCCGGGAGAACCCTCGCCGCGGCGATCGACCGCGCCAGCGAACGCGTGCACGCGCGCGAAGTGCGGGACACGCTGATGGGTGAACTTTCGAAGGGTTGGCGGCAGCGGGCGTGGCTCGCACAGGCGCTCCTGCACGACCCTCCGGTGCTGATCCTGGACGAACCCACCGATGGTCTCGATCCGGTCGAGCGGAGACACATTCGCGCGTTGCTCGAAAGTGTCTCGCGGGACAAGGCGGTGCTGGTCTCGACGCACGTGCTGGAGGAGGCGGAGGAGATTGCGACTCGCGTGGTTCTCATCGCGCAGGGACGAATCGTCGCCGACGACGTTCCGTCCAATCTCGTCGACGAGCGCGGCCGACTCGCATCCGCGTTTCATCGGCTTGCCGGCGACGAGCAGGAGAATGTCCGTGAGCGGCCGTGACCCGGCGCACGCGCCGGGTTTCGCGCGGTCCGTCGTGGCGGTGATGCGTCACGAAATCCGACTCGCGTTCCACTCCCCCATGAGCTATGTGCTCGCACTCGGTTTCGCGTTGAGCGTGATCATCGCGATCTTTGCGGTCGGCGAGTTCCTGTCGACCAACGAGGCGTCGGTGCGACTATTCACGCTGTTCCTCCCCTGGGCTGCGATCGTATTCGTTCCGGCGCTTGCAATGCGGGCCTGGTCGGCCGGACACGAAGATCGCGCCCTCGAGTTCGCGATGTCCCTGCCGCTGCGCGACGGGGCGCTGGTAACGGGAAAGTTTCTTGCCGGGCTGGCAGTGCTCGCCTTCGTGCTGCTGCTGGCTTCGGTGTTTCCAGCCACCGTCTTCTACCTCGGGGAGCCGGATCCCGGGGCGACGGCCGGCGCCTGGCTCGCTGCCCTCGCGTTGCTGGGGGGTTTCCACGCCGTCGCGCTCGGTGCGGCGGCCATGACCGAGGACGCGACGGCCGCCTTCGTGGCTGGAGCCTGCACCCTGTTCGCGCTGGTCATGGCAGGCACCGACGGCATCGCGCATCGTCTCGACGACTGGCTGCCGGCCTGGAGCGTGGATGCGATGACATCGCTCGGCCCACGCCGCTGGTTGGACGAGTTGTCGAGCGGTCGCCTGGGGGCGGGTTCACTCGCGTACTTCGGGCTCATGTCGGTCCTTGCACTCGCTACCGCCCGCGTTCTCGTCACCTCTCGCCGGGCGGCGGTCCCGAAAGCCACGGTGGTGTTGCGAGGTGCCGGCGGATTCGTCGTGCTTGCCGTGTGCGTCGGGGCGGCCACGGGTCTCGCGGAGCGCTGGGGCGGTTTCGTCGACATCAGCGAAGAGCGCGAGCACACCCTTGCCCCCGGGACTCGCACGAT
This sequence comes from Gammaproteobacteria bacterium, assembly GCA_022826505.1. Lineage (GTDB taxonomy): Bacteria > Pseudomonadota > Gammaproteobacteria > HK1 > HK1 > HK1. The sequence goes on along the minus strand of JAJDUQ010000179.1, from coordinate 9,950 downwards.
TCTCCAGACGTTGCCCGGCGAGGTCACTGCGACGCTCTACTGGAGTGCGGAGCAGGAAGGCATTCCCGCGGCCATTCGCACCCACGCGCGTCGCGCCCGGGCGATGCTGGACGCCTTTGCGCGAACGAGCCACGGAAAGATCGTCGTGCACCGGCTCGATCCGCGCCCCGACTCCGAGACCGAGATTGCCGCCCTCGCAGCAGGGATACGCAGGGTGCCGATGACCAGCGGCGACGCCTTCTTCCTCGGAATCGAGCTGCGCCGCGGGACGCGCACCCTGGCGGTGCCGTATCTCGATGTCGATCGCGCGCAACTCCTGGAATATGACATCGCGTCCGCGCTCGGCCTCCTGGCAAGCGAGCGCACGCCGCGCGTCGCGGTGCTCAGCCCGCTCGTCGCGCCGAGCGCGATCCGCACCGGACGCACCGGTCTGTCGGTGCTCGAGGAGCTGCGGGCGACCAGTGATCTCGCCGTGGTGCCGTACTTCGCGGACGAGCTGCCGGCGAGTATCGACGTGCTCCTGGTCATCGACGCCACCGTGCTGAAGCGTGCGATGCTCCGCTCGATCGACCGCTTCGTCGCCGACGGGGGCACGCTCATCGTGCTCCTCGACCCGTTCGTCCGGTTCAACCGGGCGAGCCAGCGAACGAGGCCGACGCCGTCCGAGGAGCTCAACGACATCACCGATCTCGTCTCGTCGTTCGGATTCCGTTTCGATGTGGGCGAGGTGGTGGGCGACGAGCGGTTCGCGGCTCCGGTCTCCATCGGTGGAGCCGGTGCTCGTGGCTATCCATTCTGGATACGCGTTCCGGAGGCGGGACTCGCGCCGTCGCATCCGGTGACCGGGGCATTGCGGGAGCTGCTGTTCGCGGAGCCCGGGTCGCTGGAAGTCAGCACCGGGCGCGGCGTGGTGCCGCTGGCGGTCACCAGTGCGCGCAGCGGGGTGCTCGCGCGCCAGAGCTTCGCGGACGCGACTCCCGAGGCGCTCGCATCGGAGTTCGTCGCTGGTGACGGGTCGCGCGTCCTCGCGGCGTACGCGTCCGGCCCGTTCACGAGCGCGGTCACCGGCGCCGAGGGAGAGGACTCCGCGCGCGTCTTCGTGGTCGCGGATGTGGACTGGATCTTCGATCCGTTCTCGGTCGAGGTCGCGGATGCGGCGGGCGGGTCCCTGACGCGGCCGATCAACGACAACCGGGCGTTTCTCGCCAACATGATCGAGTTCGGCAGCGGTGCGGCACCGCTCGCCCAGATCCGGTCGCGGGGCCGGATTCGGCGTCCCTTCACGCGAATCGAACGGCTCCTTCGAGAGAGCGAGACGGATGCGCGCGAAGAGCGGTCGGAACTCGCCCGCCGGATATCGGAAGGCGAGCGGCACATCGAGAAGCTGATCACTGCGTCAGGGACCGCTTCGCCGCAACGGCTTCGAGGCGAAGTCGCGGCGACGGTGACCAAGATTCGCCGCAGACTTCTCCCATTGCGTCATCGCCAGCGCGAGATCCGCGCCCGGGTCCGCGCCGGGGTCGAGAAACTGCAGGGGCAGGTGATTGCCGTCAACTTCGCCGTACCCGTCGTGCTCGTCTCGCTTCTCGCCAGCTTCGTCGGATGGCGCCGTCGGAAAATGCGAAGCGGTGGCGGGAATCGATGAGCCGGGGCGCGGGACTCCCGCCCGCCTCGTCTCCCATGAGTCGGGCGATGGAATACGGGCTGATTACCGCTCCCGCTCCCGATAGACCAGACCGCGCTCGCGCGCATCTTCCATCAGCTCGACGACCGCCTTGGTCATCGGCAGCATCGGATCGCCCTTCAGCCAGACGAGACCGACAGGCTGGGAGACCGTCGGTTTCTCGAGCAGTAGCAGCCGTGCCTTGGCCATCCCGCCGATACTCTCGATGAAGTAGCGTGGGACGACAGTGGCGCTCTCTCCCTGAACCGCATGCACGGCGAGCGCGATCATCGCGTTGGATTCCAACCGCGGTCGGGGCGTGCATCCGGCGCTGGCGAACGCCTTGTCGGTGATCTGGCGCTCGTGGGTCTGTGGAGACAGCAGGCAGAGCGGCAGCTCCGCCGCTTCCGCCCAATTCACCGTCGTACGACCCTGGAACCAGCCGTTGTCCGGAATCAGCAGGTGGAAGGGTTCTTCGTAGAGCGGCAGGGAATCGAGCTGATCGTCGGAGGATAGCTGCTCCAGATACGTGATCGCCACGTCGAACTCGAAGTTGACGAGTCCGAGCCGCATCTCGTCCAGACCGACGAACTGGATGTCCACCGACGCGGCCGGATGTTGCCGCGAGAACAGGCGATCGATCAGTCCGGTGATCGGCATGCTCATCGGCATCGCCGCGATTCGGAGATGTCCGTGGAGCTGGCCGCGCATGATGCCGATCTCCTGGACCATCGCCTGGCGATCGGCGACGATGCGCTTCGACCACTCCAATACGCGCCGGCCTTCGTCGGTGAATCCCTGAAACCGTCGATGACGCAGGATGATCGGTACACCGATCTCTTCCTCGAGATGCTTGATGGCGCTCGAGAGAGTGGGCTGCGAAACGTTGCATCGTGTCGCGGCCCGACCGAAATGCCCTTCCTGCTCCAGGGCGATCAGGTACTGAAACTGCCTCAGAAACATGGTGCCATGTCGACCATGACCAGCGGTGGTGTTCGAGTCCGCTTCAGGTGGGTGGGCTCTTGATAGACAGGGCCTATCAGACTACGAGGCACGTGCAAATGCAATTCCTCGACCGCGAGCGAACGTGCTCGCCAGGGGCCGATACGGCTCGGTGCACTGCCGACGGTGGGATCGTCCCGGGTGACCGGCGGCGATTTCGTGCCGGGGCCGCGGAATTGGTGCTCGGGAATCACCATGCCCAAGGGCAGCGTGCACGGTCGTGAGCGGACCGATCGTTGCGGCACTCCTCGGGATCGGGTTGCTGGTCGGGGTGCTGATTGGCGCCATCGGGGTCGGCGGCGTGCTCCTGGTGCCGGTCCTGACCTATATCGGCGGAATCGAAATCCACGTCGCGATCGCGAGCGCGATGGTCGCCTACTTCTTCGCTGGCGGCGTGGGCTCCATCGAGTTCTCCCGCCGGGGCTCGATTCGGTGGAGCGATGCCGCCTGGCTGGCGGGGGGCGCGATGCCGGGGGCATTCGCGGGAGCGGCGGCCACCAGCGTGGTGCCCGCGTTCGCACTGGAGCTCCTGATCGCGTTACTGATCATCGCCTCGGCGTTGAATGCGCTGCTCGGGAGGGGCCCGCCGGGCGGCACGCTCCGCGCGCCCGAGAAGCGCTCGCTTGTCCTCATTGGAGTCGTGACGGGTATCGCATCGTCGATGAGCGGTACGGGCGGACCCCTCGTGCTCATCCCGATCCTGCTGTGGCTGCACGTACCGGTGCTCGCCGCCGTTGGTCTGAGCCAGGTCATACAGCTCCCGATCTCCGCCTTCGCGACCGCGGGCAACATCCTCTACGGTGCGATCGACGTCACGGTCGCAGCCATGGTCTCGGTGCTGCTGATGGTGGGAGTATGGTTCGGCGCCCGCATTGCACACAGGGTGTCGAGCATCGCCCTGAAGCGGTTCGTATCGCTGATGCTGCTCGGGGTCGGTGTGATGATGCTCGTGAAGGTCGCGCGGCATGTGGAGGCGGTGGTGTGAGGGAGTGGATTCCTCTCGACTACGGCGACGCGGTGGCAGAGACGCCCGCCTGCCGGCTTTCGCGAGCACGGTTCGAGTTCCGGGCGGCATGCCCACAGGTGACTGCAATCCCGGAATTGGTGGAGACGCGCGCGTGTATGATGCCGGACACCCGGGTATGCGAATTCGAGATCGCAACATCATATTCGACATCGAACCCACACGGAGGGGTCACCGCATGAAACGCCTGCTCGTCGCCGCGTTCGCGGCGCTCCTGGCCGCAAGTTCCGCCGGCGCCGCCGATGTCAGGCCGGCGGTCGTCTACGACCTCGGCGGCAAGTTCGACAAGTCCTTCAACGAAGGCGTCTACAACGGTGCCGTGAAGTTCCGGACCGACACCGGAATCGAGTTCCGGGAGTTCGAGGTCCAGACCGACTCCCAGCGCGTGCAGGTGCTGCGCAACTTTGCCCGCCGTGGCCTGGACCCCATTCTGTCGGTGGGATTCCAGTACGCGTCGGCGCTGGGGAAGGTGGCGCCCGAGTTCCCCGAGACCCGGTTCGCGATCATCGACGCGGTAGTCGACCATCCCAATGTGCAGTCCATCGTGTTCAGGGAGCACGAGGGCTCCTTCATTGTCGGCATCCTGGCCGCAATGGCGGCGACGGGCGGCAAGATCGGCTTCGTCGGCGGCATGGACGTGCCGCTCATCCGCAGGTTCGCATGCGGCTACGTGCTGGGGGCGCGCCACGCCAGGCCCGGGATTCAAGTGTTCCAGAACATGACCGGCACCACCGGCGCAGCCTGGAACGACCCGGTCAAGGGCGGAGAGCTCGCGAAGTCCCAGTTCGACCGGGGCGCGGAGGTGGTCTACCACGCCGCCGGCAGCACCGGTCTCGGCGTGCTCCAGGCCGCGGCCGATTCGGGGCGGCTCGGCATCGGTGTCGACTCGAACCAGAACCATCTCCATCCCGGCCACGTGCTCACCTCCATGCTGAAGCGGGTCGACGTTGCGGCCTACGACGTCTTCGATTCGGCACGGCGCGACACCTGGCAGTCCGGGGTGCGCGTCCTCGGGCTGAAGGAGAACGGGGTCGGCTGGGCGCTGGACGAGTACAACGAGGCCCTGGTGACCTCGGCCATGAAGGCCGCCGCCAACGAGGCCGCAAGGCAGATCGTCGCCGGGGAAATCAAGGTCCACGACTACGTCACCGAAGGCGATTGCCCCGCGAAGTAGGCGCGGACAAGCAGGCACGATGCCGTCCGGAGAGGAACGGCTGGGAAAGGCGCCGGAACGCGGCGCCCCGGCGGTGGAGCTTCGCCGCATCGACAAGCGCTTCGGTACGGTCCACGCGAACCGCGACGTGAGCCTCGCGGTCGCGCCGGGCACGATTCACGGCATCGTTGGCGAGAACGGCGCCGGCAAGTCCACCCTGATGAGCATCCTGTACGGCTTCTACCGAGCTGACAGGGGCAAGATCCGGATCGCCGGCAGGCCGCTCACCATCGGGAGCAGCGAGGAGGCCATCGCCGCCGGCATCGGCATGGTCCACCAGCACTTCATGCTGGTGGACACCTTCACGGTGGTCGAGAACGTCATCCTCGGGGCCGAGGGCGGGGCGCTGCTCGCATCGGGTGCCGTACGGGCGCGACGCGAGCTGGAACGGCTGGCGCGCGAGTATGCCCTGGAGGTGTCTCCGGATGCGGTGGTCGGCGACCTGCCGGTGGGTCTGCAGCAGCGGGTGGAGATCCTCAAGGCGCTCTATCGAGGTGCCGAGGTCCTGATCCTGGACGAGCCCACCGGCACGCTCACGCCGCAGGAGGCGGACCACCTGTTCCGCATCCTGCGCAGGCTCCGAGCGCAGGGCAAGACCGTCATCCTCATCACCCACAAGCTGCGTGAAATCATGGCGGTGACGGACCGGGTCTCGGTCATGCGCCAGGGTCGGATGGTGGCCCACCGCGACACCGCGGCGACCACGATGGCCGAGCTCGCGGAACTGATGGTCGGGAGGCGCGTGCTGCTTCAGGTCGAGAAGAGCCCGGTGCGGCCTGGCCCTGAACTGCTCTCGGTCGAGCATCTGACGGTTCGCGACGACCGGGGCGCCCGGCGCGTGCGCGATGTCTCGTTCACGGTGCGCGCGGGAGAAATCGTCGGGATCGCCGGGGTCGCGGGCAATGGCCAGAGCGAGCTGCTGGAGGCGCTGGCGGGGCTCCGTCCCGCTGCGGAGGGACGGATTCTCGTCGCGGGGGAACCGGTGGACTCGGGAGGCCTCATGCGGCGGCGCCGTGGTCTCGCACATGTCCCCGAGGATCGGCGACGCATGGGTCTGGTCATGCCCTTCGAGGCACGAGAATCGGCCATCTTGGGCTACCACGACGACTTCCGCTACCGTCGTGCGGCACTGCTCGACTGGACCGAGATCTCCAGTGACACCTCGGCGAAGATGCACTCCTTCGACGTGCGGCCCGCCGACCCGCGCCGGACCACCGCGGCATTTTCCGGCGGCAACCAGCAGAAGCTGGTGCTGGCCCGGGAGATCGAGCGCGATCCCCTGGTGCTGCTGGTGGGCCAGCCCACCCGCGGCGTCGACATCGGCGCCATCGAGCTCATCCACCGCCGGCTGGTCGCGATGCGCGACGCCGGCAAGGCCATCCTGCTGGTCTCGTCGGAGCTCGACGAGGTCCTGGGCCTTTCCGACCGCATCCTGGTCATGTTCGGCGGCGCGGTCGCCGGTGAGCTTTCCGCCGACCGGGCGACGGAGCAGGAGATCGGCCTGCTGATGGCCGGAGCACGGGCGGAGGCGGAAGTTGGGGTCGGTGCCGCGAGCGGGGCCCACCTCGAGTCGTGAGCACGGTCGCCACCGGACCCGCGGCCGGACTGCCTCGCTGGGCGGTCGCGGGATTGTTGCCGGTACTCAACCTGCTGGCCGCCCTTGTCGTGTCCGGACTTGTCGTCGCGTTGATCGGCGAGAGTCCGTGGGAGGCGGTGCGGATCCTCCTGTGGGGTGCCTTCGGCTTCGAGGAAGCCATCGGCTACATCGCGCTCGCCGCCCTCATCTTCGGCAAGTGGCGTCCAGTGCCGGCGATGCTCGCGTGCCTGCTCTTCGGCTTCCTGGACGCGGTGGCCATCCGGCTGCAGGGCGTGGAGCTGCCGGCGGTCGGCGAGGTTCCGGTGCAGTTCGTGCAGGCGCTGCCCTACGTGCTGACGGTGGTGCTGCTCGCAGGCTTCATCGGCCGGGCGGTGCCGCCGAAAGCCCTCGGTCTGCCCTATGTCAAGGAACGGTGACGGCTGCACGGGTGCGGGGTTCGCGGGCCGTGGGTCGACCCGATTGCGGACGCCATGCCGCGAGACGGCGAGCCCACGGGCCTCACCGGCCGGCGGGCCGTTCCGGAATCAGTCGAAGTCGGCCGGCCGCGTTCGACCCGTATACCGCTCGCTTCGTCGGAATGGTGAAGTACTCGCCGTCTCGCCACCCCCGCTCCATGCTCCGGTACCAGGGTGACAGGATATTCCCCGACTGGCCGGTCGACTGGACGAAGAGCGAACGCTCGAGATCGGCCAGGTCGTAGATGGCCCGGAAGCCGGGGCCGTGGGTGGCGGCGAACCGCCGCTCGTCCTCCAGGGGGCTGAACGAGAACGCGTTGACGGAGTACATGCTCCCCGGGGCGGGGCCGCTCAGGTTGAACAGCGGCGCCAGCGGCGTGTCCGCGAGCGGCCGATGCTCGGCGACCGCCAGGTGCTCGTCTCCCCAGCGCCATGCGTCGGGATCGTCGCCGTGGTCGCCCGCGACGTGGTCCATCGCGACGAGCAGGGCGCGTGCGAGCATCTCGTCGCAGGTCTCGATCTCGGCGGTGTCGACGTCGTCGCACCAGATGCCGCGCTCTTCGAGCACCCGCTGGATGAACGGCCCCTTCCGGCCCCAGGCGTCGCGCTGATGCGAGCCGAGCTCGTCCGCGGACACGAGGCGTGCGAATTCCCATATCCAGGCATGGAAGACGAGTGGTTCCGGGCGGCCGGGGTCCATGCTCGCGTCCCAGCCGTCGAGAAGGGCACGGGCGCGCGACGCGGTCTCGCCGGCTCCGGACGGTACGGCGATTTCGCGCAACCGTGGCAGGATCGCACGTGCGAACAGCGATGTCCGGTCCTGTTGCAGGGCACGGAAGCTCGCCATGTCGTGGCGCTCGCGCTCCGCGAGCCTTTCCATGATGCGCTGCGCCCGGTATCCACCCGCCCATTCGAACGTGAGATGGTGCGGGTAGTCGTCGGAGACGACCTTGTGGTTCGCGGTCACGATGGTGCCGCCCGGTGGGTTGTAGACCCGGGGAAGCTCCGCGAAGGGCACGAATCCCTGCCAGTCGTGGTCCGCCTCCCAACCGAGTCGCGGCATGGTGCCGGGGCGCTCGCCGGGACCGCCGCGGCGGATCGGAATCAGGCCGGGGGCGATGAACCCGATGTTTCCGTCCACGTCGGCGTAGGAGACGTTCTGCTGCGGCGAGTGGAAGTCCCGGACGTTGGCGACGAAGCTCTCCCAGTCGCGCGCGTGCGCGAGACCCAGGCCGGCCTGCAGCGTGAGGTCGTCATCGCGCAACGCGGTCCAGGCGAGCGAGAGCACCTGATCCGACCGGTCGATATCGCCCGGCTCGCGCCACATGTCGCCGAGGACGGGACCGTGCCTGGATTCGCGCACGTCCAGCACCACGTCCTCGCCGTCCTTGACCCGGATGCGTTCGCGGCGCACCTCGAATGCGCGCCAGCCGTCGGGAGCGAGATAGCGCGACGGGTCCGACGGATCGACGCTCTCCACGAACAGGTCCTGCACGTCGGGACCGGTATTGGTGAATCCCCACGCGACGCGGCCGTTGTGGCCCAGCACCACTCCCGGCATGCCGGGAAGGGTTGCGCCGACCACGTCCGCTCCCGGCCACGACAGGTGCGCCAGGTACCAGACCGAGGGGGCGGTGAGCCCGAGATGGGGATCGTTCGCGAGCAGCGGCTTGCCGCTCGAGCTTCGCGTTCCGTCCACCACCCACCCATTGGAGCCGAGGTGACCTCTCGGCCGCAAAGGGGCTGATCGGATTCGGGAGATGGTCCGATCCGGATCCGCCGCCTCCACCGTGAGTGGCGCGGTCCCGACCGGACCGGTCGTCATCGAGTGAAACAGCCGGTCCGCGTCCGAATCTGCTTCCGCCAGCGCCGCCGCGGACGAAGTGCCGGCGCATTCCGGGACGACACCCCGCGGCTTGTCGGCGCGATACGGCGTGTAGAAGTCGATGATTCGGTCTTGGGCCAGGAACTTCGACAGACGCAGACGCATCCGATCCCGCGTCCATTCGCGCGCGAGATCGAGGGACATGATCTTCGGCAGCAGCGCGGAATCCGCCGCAGTCCAGGGCTCGGGCTCGAATCCGAGGACGAGGAACTCGGGCGGAAGCGGCCCGGTGCGCGCCTCCATCCAGGCGTTCACTCCGCGGACATAGGCATCGAGCCTGCGATTCGAGGCCGGACGAAGGTACTCGAGCGACGCTTTCGCCCGATGCTGGAGCCCCAGCACCCGCAGCAGGCGATCGGTATCGAGTGCGGCGGAGCCGAGCACTTCGGCCAGGCGGCCGGCCCCGATGCGCCGGTTCATCTCCATCTGCCACATCCGGTCCTGCGCGTGCACGAAGCCGAGTGCGAACAGTGCATCCTCCTCGGTCTCGGCCACGATGTGGGGAACGCCGTGCTCGCCGCGGATCACCTCGACCGGCGCGGCAATGCCGGGCAGAAGGCGGTCACCGTCGATGTCGGGGAGCGAGCCGCGCAGCCAGAGGAAGGCGCCGGCGGCCACCACCGAGATCGCCACGAGAAGGGCGAGCACCCCCCGGCCCAGCCGTTTCAGACTCGTGCTCATCCGGCTCGATCGTACCGATCCCGGCGTTCCGATTCTTCTCGTTTCACGGCTTCACCCCAACGGATGCGCGGCGGAGGCGAACACCAGGAACGTGTCACCCCCGAGCGCGGTGGCGGAGCCGGCGAATCCGGCGAGCCGCGCCGGCGACGGACAGCGAACGTCAAGCCGTTCCGCCTCCGTCGGGGCAGTGGACGAAACCGGTACCGCATCACCTGTCGGTTGCGTGGTGATGGTGCACGTCTGCGTGAGTGACGACCGAGTGCGCTCGGTTGGCTTGTCTCGTCAACCGAATCCTGACACGGTTCCGCGAATATTCAGTGCGGCAGGGCGATTCCCGAGTTCGCGTGAACGCAGCACCGCGTGTGGCCCGTCGGCCCGGGAGTCCGCACGCCGAGGACGTCGACATTCGGTCGGGAGGATGGTGGATGAT
>JAJDUQ010000318.1 GCA_022826505.1 Gammaproteobacteria bacterium | reverse complement strand
GACCCCGAACCCGGAGGCATCCGCAAGACCATCGTGTAGCACCCCCCAAGATGCGTTTGTAGTGCCACACACACTTCTCAAACGCCGTAACCCCCTGAAAATTAGAATATTCGTGCAGAGCATGATAAAGATGGGCTAGTGCACGCTGCCGCCGCCGACAGCTCCCGGAAACAGCTCGAAGTTGCCGTAGGCGTCCATCTGCAGCGTCTGCCCCGGATGGAGCACCACCGTCGTGGTTTCCAGCTCCACCACCGCCGGCCCCTCGAGCCGGTTGCCCGGCACCAGCCGGTGACCGTCGTGGATGGGCGTCTCGATGCGGCCGGGCAGGGCGGTGACGGCGCTCCCCGACGTCCCCGAGATGCGCGGCCAGTAGACCGAACGCCGACCCAGACGGGCGTCCGACGGAATCTCGCCGGTCAGCCCGTCGTGCTTCACGAACGACGGCTTGGGCGTCGCCGCCGACGCCCGGCACCTTGCGGTGACGATCTCCAGCCGCGCCCCGGCGAGCGACGAGCCGCTGCCGTAGAGCCGTTCGTAGAGCGCGGTGAACCGCTCGTGCAGGCGCTCGAACTCCTGCCGCCCCACCGGCGCCTCGTCGAGCCCCACCTCCACCTCGTGGATCTGGCCCTTGTGCCGCATGTCGAGCGCGTAGCGGAACCGATGACGGTCCTCCGGAAGACCGTCGGCGACGAGCTGGACTTGCGCCTGCCTCCGCAGCGACTCGAGCAGCGCATTGATCCGGTCGAGGTCGAAGGGCGACGCCATGATGTCGACCCGCTCGTAGATGTGGAGGAGGTCGACCGAGGCCGCCCCGAACGCGCACCACACCGACGCGGTGGCCCGCTGCGGAATGACCACTTTGGCGACGCCCAGCTCGGCCGCGAACACCCCCGCGTGAGCCGGACCCGCGCCCCCGAACGCGAACAGCACGAAGTCGCGGGGGTCGAAGCCCTTCTGGATCGTCGCCTTGTGGATGAGGTCCGCCATCTGGAACTCGACGATCTGGGTGATGCCGCTCGCGCAGGCGTCCACGTCCATGTCCAGCCGGTCCGCGATGGTGCCGATGGCGCGCCGCGCGGCCGCAACGTCCAGGCGCATGGCGCCGCCGGCGAAGTTCTCGGGGTTCAGCCGCCCCAGCACGAGATCCGCATCCGTCACCGTGGGCACCTTGCCGCCGCGGCCGTAGCAGACTGGCCCCGGCTCCGCCCCCGCGCTCTCGGGCCCCACCCGGAGCGTGCCGGTGACCTCGTCGATGCGGACCATGCTGCCGCCCCCGCTCCCGATGGCCTGGATGTCGACCTTGGGCAGGTAGTACTCGTACTGGTGCACCTTGCTGCGGAACGCGTAGGCCGGCTCCCCGCCGTGGATGACCCCGATGTCGAACGAGGTGCCGCCCATGTCGGTGGTGATGACGTTCTCGTAGCCCATGGCGCCGGCCGAGTGCCGGGAGCCCATGACCCCTGCGACCGGCCCCGAGTCCAGGGTGAGGAGCGGCGAGCGCCGCGCCACCTCGACCGGGATGGTGCCGCCCGCGCTCTGGGTGATCTGGAGTGGTGCCCGGTACCCCGCCTGCGCAAGCCGCCGCTCGATGTCGGCGAGGTAGCTCGTGGTCACCGGTCCGACGTAGGCGTTGAGGCAGGACGCGGTAGTGCGCTCGTACTCTCCCCACTTCGGCACGAGCTCGTGGGAGCAGGTGACGAACAGATCCGGCGCGAGGTCCTGGACCATGGCCTTGACCCGGCGCTCGTGCGAAGGCTCCAGAAACGACCACAGGAAACAGATGGCGATGGCGTCCACGTCCTGCGCGAGCAGCTCGCGGATGGCCTGCTCGGCCTGCGCCTCGTTCAGCGCGACGACCACGTTTCCAAAGCAGTCGATCCGCTCTGAAACGCCCCGGATCAAACGCTTGGGCACGATGGGCGTCGGCTTCCGGCTCTCCGGAATGTGCACCACCTGGCGCACCTCCCGGCCGTCGAGCCCGCGCGAGCCGCGCATGATGTGGATGACGTCGTTGTGCCCGCGGGTGGTGACGAGCCCGACCCTGGCGCCCCGCTTCTGCACGATCGCGTTCGTCCCGACCGTGGTGCCGTGGGAGACGAGCGCGGTTTCCGCCAGCAACGCCGGCACCGGCTGCCCGCACTTGCGGGCGGCGGCACCGAGCGCGTTCATGAGGCCTTCGGCGAAGTCCCCAGGTGTGGAGGGGGCCTTGGCGCTCACCACGCGTCCGTCATCGTCGACGATCACGCAGTCGGTGAAGGTTCCTCCGATGTCCAGGCCACACAGGTACATGGACATGGCCTCCATTCACCCCGTCAGCCGAGTGTCCCCGCGAGCTGGCGAAGCGGACCGACGAGAAGGATGGCGGCGAGCTGGAGCGCCACCATTACCACGATCGGCGACAGGTCGAGCCCACCAATGGGCGGAACGATCCGTCGAGCGGGGCCGAGCAGCGGCTCGTTCAGGCTGTGGAGCACGCTGAGCAGCGGGTTGTAGGAGCCGGGGTTGATCCAGCTCATGATGACCTGGATCAGGATCGAGAACAGGAAGACGTGGACCGCGAGCTGGAGAATTTCGGCGACGGAGAGCACGAGCAGGGCAGCGGCGGGAGCCCGGTGGCCGAGTATCCCCGTGATCACCCACAGCTCGGCGAACTGGAGAACGAGGAGGAGGACGACGCAACCGAGATCCACGCCCGCGACGGACGGGAGGGTACGGTGCATCGGCGCCAGCACCGGCTGGGTCGCCTTGACGATGAATTGCGAGAGCGGATTGTAGAAGTCCGCCCGGGCCCACTGGAGCAGGAGCCGGAGCATGACGATCAGGATGTATATCGAGAACAGGGTCTCGACGAGGAACGTGGCCGCGTTGTCGATTGGGCCGCCCATGTCCCCGATCGTCGGATTCAGACCAGGGGCCGGGAATGCGACCGGGCAAGCGTCACGTCGCTCGCGAAACCGCGCATGCGCTTCAGCATGTGTGGGCGTTCACTCACCTGCCGGCCCCTTCAGTCTCCGAACGCGTCGCCGAGCTCGATCGACCGCTGCCGCGCACCGTGGATGCCGTCGGCCACCACCTTGTCGATGCCGCCGTCGCGCATCGTCACCAACGCACGCTCGGTGGTGCCGCCGGGCGAGGTCACTCGCTCGCGCAACACTCCGGGCGGCTCGTCGCTCTCGTTCGCGATACGGGCGGCGCCAAGCGCGGTCTGCAGCGTGAGCCGCCGGGCCGCGTCGGCGTCGAGACCCATCGCCTCACCCGTCGCCTGCATGATCTCCATGAGCAGGAAGTAGTAGGCGGGACCACTCCCGGACAGGGCGGTGACCGCGTCGAGCTGGGCTTCGTCGTCCACCCAGATCGTGATGCCCACCGCCTTCAGGATCGCGTCGGCGCGGTCGCGCTGGCCGGTGTCGACCTTCGCGTTCGCACAGAGCGCGGTCGCGCCACAGCCGACAAGGGCAGGAGTGTTCGGCATGGTGCGCACGATCGCCATGTCCCCGCCCGCCCAGCGGTTGATGTCCGCCTCGCGCACGCCGGCGGCGATGGACACGAGGAGCGGCGCATGCTCGCCGAGCACCGGGGCCAGCTCCTGCACGACGGTGTGCATGATCTGAGGCTTCACCGCCAGCACCACGGTGGCGCAGCGCGACGCCACCCCGCGGTTGTCCGCGGCGGCATTGACGCCGAATCGGCGGACGAGGTCGTCGAGCTTCGGGGTGTCCGGATCGGAGACCCAGATGGAGCCGGGGGAGGTTCCGTTCGCAACGAGCCCGCCGATGAGGCTGGTGGCCATGTTGCCGCCACCGATGAATCCGATGTTCGAATCGCTCATTCCGGCCACCGCCCTTCCTCGTCGATACGCAACGGGCATTATCGGGCATTGATACGCGGTCGCAACCCGCGCTGCCGCCATGCGGTCCGGAATCCACGAAACGGCATCCTCTCGACCTTCGGGCGACGACGAGAGCGAGATAATCCTGGCAGCGCGGGTATCCCGGCCGCAGTGGGTCGGAGGCGATGGTGGTCCCCGGGAGCTCGGGCGTCTGCCTGCCGTGGGCAGACGACAAGACCCTCAATCGCCCGCAATGGGCCGAAGGCCCAGGGTGGTTCATGCGGACGCGACTCCTCAGGTCTGCGGGAAATGCTGCCGGCCCGAGTCGATGACTGCCTGGATGCCGATGACGTCCACGGCAATCTTGGGAGAATGTTTGGAATTCACCGTGACCGAGGCCTTCCGCCAAGCGAGAATCGCAATGCAGAAAACGGAGCCGAATGCCATGCCCACTACCGACGTCGACCACGTGTTCCGATACACCCACGAATTCTCGGACACCGTCATCACCGCCGCCCGCGGCGCCTGCGTCCATGACCGCGACGGGCGGGAGATCCTCGACTTCACCTCCGGGCAGATGAGCGCGATTCTCGGTCATGCCCACCCGGAGATCGTCGCCACCGTCCACGAGGCCGTCGCCCGCCTCGACCACCTGCACAGCAGCTTTCTCTCCGACGTGGTCATCGACTTCGCGCAAGCGCTGAGCGACCTGCTGCCGGAGTCCCTGTCCAGGGTGCTGCCGCTCAGCACCGGCGGGGAGTCCAACGAGGCGGCGCTCAAGATGGCCAAGCTCGCGACGGGCCGCTACGAAATCGTGGCCTTCGACCGATCGTGGCACGGCGTGACGGGGGGCGCGTCCGCCGCGACGTTCAACGGCGCCCGACGCGGCTACGGGGCGCCGATGCCCGGCGTACTGGCGCTGCCGACTCCGCATCCATACCGGTCCCCGTTCGCATCCAACGGCGATTACGACTGGCGCGCGGAGCTCGACTGGGGGTTCGAGAGCATCGACCGCCAGTCCACGGGCAGCCTCGCGGCCATGATCGCCGAGCCCATTCCGAGCTCCGGCGGCATCATCGAGCCGCCGGAAGGGTACCTGACCGCCCTCGCCGAACACTGCCGGGCGCGCGGCATGCTGCTCATTTTCGACGAGGCACAGACCGGCCTCGGGCGCACCGGGGATCGATTCGCGTTCGAGCACGAGGGCGTGGTCCCCGACATCCTCACGCTGTCGAAGACGCTTGGCGCGGGGCTGCCGCTGTCCGCGACCGTCGCCTCCGCCGAGGTGGAGCAGACCTGCTACGAGAACGACTTCCTGTTCTACACCACGCACGCCGCGGATCCGCTCCCGGCCGCGGTCGGGCGCAAGGTGATCGAAATCCTGATTCGCGATCGGCTCGAGGAACGGGCTCGCGAGCTGGGGGACTATCTGAAGGGCATCCTGCGCGACCTCCAACAGCGCCATGAACCGATCGGCGACGTCCGCGGCCGCGGCCTGCTGATTGGAGTGGAGCTGGTCGAGGACCGCCATCGCAAGGCGCCCGCGCACGCGCTCGGGGCGGCGGTCGGCCGGCGCTGCATCGAGCTCGGGGCGAGCCTCAACATCGCGCGGCAGTCGAGCGCCCACGTCTTCCGGATCGCGCCGCCGTTGACGGTCACCCGCGCGCAGATCGACACCGCGATGACCATCCTCGACCAGGCGTTGACCGAATGCGTGAACCGGTGAGGTTCGGACGAGGCGGTCCGCCATCTCCCGTTTCGAAGCGGCGTTCGGCGGGCTGCAGCCCGACCGTCCCGGTTGCGGGCCCGCTCAGCGGGGCGGCAGATGTTCCTGGAACCAGGCGACGGTCTCGTCCATGACCTCGGTGAAGGCCGGCTCCGTGTACACCTCGTAGTGCCCGTACCCTTCGAGCACGACCAGCCTTTTCGGCTCTCCCGCCTTGTCATGCAGAGCCTGCGATTCCTCCGGCGGAACCAGACGATCGTCGTCCGTGGTGATGAACAGGATGGGGCGAGGCGCGATCTTGTCCACCACCCATTCCGGGTGGAACTGGATGGTTTCGTCGACGTATTCGAGGGGAAGGGTGTCGAGGGCCGACGGGACGCTTCGGCGAGCCGCCGCCGCAAGCTCCGCCGACTGGCGGTCCGGAAGCAGCACCTCGCTTCGCTCGACAAGCTGAGACTCGCCGTCCAGCGCGCGTTTCACCCGATCCGCGGCCGACCGTTCGAGGAGGTCGTACCACTCGTCGGGACGGCGCACACTGCGCATCCAGCGTCCGCCGTGCCCGATTCCGACCACGCTCACGACGCACCGGACCCGCCGGTCGATTGCGCCCGTCCACACCACCGTCGCTCCACCGTAACTCGTGCCGTAGATGCCGAGTCGTTCCTCGTCCACTTCCGGCTGCGCTCCGAGGAAGGTGAGCGCGGCCTGAACGTCCGCGACCCGGCTGTAGGGGGCGAGGCGGGTGCGTGGCCCCTCGCTCTCGCCCCAGCCCTTGTAGTCGAATGCCAGGACCACGTATCCGGCCTCGGTGAGCACCCGCGCGTTGTCCGGAAGATAGAGGTCCTTGACACCGGTGTAGCCGTGGCAGAGCACGATGCCGGCGCGCACGTCGCCGGACCGCAGATCGGCCGGCCGATAGAGATCTCCGACGAGCTTGCATCCCTCGGAGTAGAAGGTGACGGGGGTCGCACTCATGCGGGGCTCCTCCTCTTCATCTTCACGGGACCGCGTGGCGGCCTCCCGCGCACGTCGCTCGATGGTGTGAATCGCGGACGATTCGAGCGGGTGGCGGACGGCGTCACCCCGTTCGCAGCCTCCGTTCAGGGCATGTTCGGTGCGGGCCGCGTCCGCAAGGAGCAGGTGTCCGGTCCGGCGGGAGTCCCGGACACCTGTCCGTCAAATCTCCCGTGCCGCGAGCGCACCCTCGGCCATCGCGACGTCCACTTCCCTCGGCGACACGCTGTCGCCGGCCATGAGCACGCGCACGCCGTCCTTGCGCAGGGCGTCGGCAAGTCCGTCGCACGCCTCGGGGGCATCGCACACCACGACGCGTTCGATTCCCGCAATCGCCGACTCGCGACCGGTATAGATGTTCCTCACCACGACCCCCTGCGCGTCGGCGCGGACAACGTCCGAGTTCGGCACCATCTCCACCGAGCGTTCGTACAGCCGGCGATAGAGCGGTACGCGGTTGGTGAGGTCCACGTCATCTCCGACCGCCATCGACGGGGTGACCAGCACCACCCGGCAGCCCGCTTCCGCCAGGTGCTCGGCCGCGGACACCGCCGCGCCGCCGCCGGCCCGGTCCCAGACGAGCGAGGGCGCGACCGATACCGTCTCGGTGTCGAAAACGCCATGGGCGGTGCAGAGACTGACGCCGTGTTCTGCCGCTCCATCGACGGACACGGGACCAGGACGAGCTCCGGCCGCCAGCACCACCACCTCGGGGTCGTCCAGGTCCGCGGCGGATTCCACCGGGTGTCCGAGGCGGATACGTACCTGCAGCCGCTCGAGTTGCCGCTGCTGCCATTCGACGATACGGCGCAGCTCGCTCTTCGAGGCGAGCCGCGTCCAGGTGCGCAACTGCCCTCCGAGATGTTCCGAGCGCTCGTGGAGCGTGACCCGATGACCACGCATCGCAGCCACCCGCGCCGCTTCGAGGCCGGCCGGGCCGCCGCCGATCACCGCCACGTCTCGGCTCCGATCGGCCGAAACCGGATCGCCCCAGGTCAGCTCGCGGCCGGTCTGCGGATTGTGGATGCAGCCGATGGAGCGGCCCTCGAGCCCGTTTCGGATGCACACGTTGGCGCCCACGCAGGGCCGGATGTCCTCGAGTCGGCCCTCCCGGAGCTTTGCGATCAGATCCGGGTCCGCGACCTGCGCCCGGGTCATTCCCACCATGTCGGCATCGCCGCCGGCGAGGATTCGCTCCGCCTGGACCGGGTCGGTGATGCGCCCCACCGTGAACACCGGAAGCCCGACCGAGGATCGGATGCCGGCTGCGAGGTGCACGAACAGACCATGTTGGGCGGGGGTGGGAGGCCAGTGCTCGGCCCGCAGAAGGCGGTCCATGTTGGTGCCGGCGATGACGTTCAGATAGTCCAGCTTCCCGTCGCTCTCGATCATGCCGGCGACGGCCTTCATCTCATCGAGCTCGAGCCCGCCCTCGATCAGCTCGTCGCCGGGGATGCGAAGGCCAACGATTGCGTCGGGTCCCACCGCGTCGCGCACGGCTGAGACCACTTCGCGGCAGAACCGCATCCGGTTGTCGAGGCTGCCCCCGTAGTGGTCGGTGCGCCGGTTGGCCAGAGGGGACAGGAACGCGGCGACCAGGAACCCGAACGCGGCCAGGACTTCCACCCCGTCCATTCCCCCCTTGCGGCAACGTTCGGCGGCGGCGCCGAACGCGCCGACGATTTCCGCAATCTCGTCGATGGTCATGGCGTGCGCGCGTTGTCCGCGCCGCATCAGCTCGCCGGTTACTGCCGAGGGCGCCCACACCGGAGCGCCCGGCTCGGTGGCGTGGGTGGTGGCGGCGCTGTGCCCGAGCTGGGCGAGGATGACGCCGCCCTCCTCGTGGACGGCGCCGGAAAGCATGCGATAGCCGTCGATGATGGAGTCGTCGACATTGGCGAGCGCCCCGCCGGACCCGAGCCCTCCGGTGTGGTGGATGGCGGTGCAGCCGGTGATCTGGAGCCCGGCTCCGCCACGCGCCCTCGCCCGATGGTAGGCGGCGTATCGCGGGCCGGGGATGCGTCCGTCGCCGAGCCGAATTTCGTGCGCGGTGACCAGGACCCGGCAGCGAAGAAGCTTCGAGCCGACCTGAATCGGGGAGAGCAGATTTGGAAAGCGGGAGTGTGTCGCGGATTCGGAGCCCATTTCGTCACGCCGATTCGGCCGATCGGGCGCGCACTATAGCCTTTTCGGGCGCGGAACCGCGTTCCCGGAACAGTGGGTGACAGACGTCACGATCGGCGCGCGCGCGAGGCCGATTCGAAGTGGGAACCGCGTGCCCCGATTTGTGCCATAGTTCGCCGGTCGCGTGCAGGCTTTCGATTCGGCCGGCGGGCTGTCGGTCCAGTCGTACGGCGATTTCACCGCCCACGGTTCCTTCGCGCGGCTGGACGACGGCATCCCGCGCGAGGACAGGCAGGTGGGCAAGCGACTGGCCCGGGCCGAGATCGAATCCTTTCGTGAGCGCGGCTTTCTCCCGGGCATCGACGTGTTCGGCGACGCGGAGTGCGACGCGTTCAGGCGCCGGGTGGAAGAGTTCGAGCAAACCCGGCCCGAAGCGGTCGAGTGGGCGTTCGACATCAAGACCAACCTGCTGTTCGACTGGGTTTACGAGCTGAGCCGAAACCCGCGGCTGCTCGATGCGATCGAGGATTTGATCGGCCCCGACATTCTGCTGACCAACTCCATCTTCCGCATCAAGGAGCCCGGGTCGGCGACGTACTACGGCTGGCATCAGGATGCAGCACGAATCCAGGTCGAGCCCGGATTCGTGCTCGCGTTCATCGCGATCAGCGATTCAACGCCGGACAACGGTTGCCTGCGCGTCATTCCGGGATCGCAGCACGAGGTGCGGCCGTTCGGACTCGTGGGCTACGCGGACCGGCAGGTGGCGCGGGTGCGCGAGGTGGACGAAAGCGCCGCGGTGGACATGGTGCTCGCGAAGGGGCAGGTGGGCCTGCTGCATTGCAACACCATCCACGGCTCGGGACCGAACCGGTCGTCCGGGCGGCGTATCGGGCTCATCAACGACTACACCCCGCCGTCGGCCCGCCAGTCGACGGGCATGGGATCGGGCCAGCTCGTGCGGGGCGTGGACCGCTGGGGGCACTTCGGAGCCGAGCCGGTGCCGATTGGAGGGTGCACCGGGGAAAACGTCCTCGCCCGGCGACGAATACTGAACGCCTATCCCGAGAACGTGCTGATGGGTCCGCTCGGACCGGACGGCGTCATCTCGTTTGCGGACGAGTCCTCTGCGAGCCGGTAAGGCTGCCGCGCAATCGTTCGAACGACGCAAGTCACCATGAACGCGCCCCGTATCGACCTCCTGCCCGAGAATGACCGGACGAACGGCTGGGCGGCCCACCTGCCGCTGCGCACCCTGCGTCCGCTCGGGACAGGCGGCACATCGCAGGGCCTTGTACGCACATCGTTCGGCTTGCACGTGCAAAGTGTGCGAACCATCTGCCCGCACCCCTTGATGGCCTCGTCGATCTTGGGAGTCTCGACGTGGCCCCCGACCTGCAGAACGTACTCGGCATCGTTCGCAGCGACACGCACCGCCTCGCCGTCGTCGGTTGGCTGCCAGCCGAACCGAATCACACCATCACGATACCGCGTACCCTCGCCGAAGCCGCTGGAGAGCACAGGCCGCTACTCGTGCTCGGCGGCAGCACTGCGCTGCGGCAGCACCAGACCGACAGCGCGGTGGCGTCCCTGGATGCTTGGCACTTGCTCGCGTGGGAGGCGGACCTCGCTCTCGTCGAATGCGAATTCGCGGAGCTGACTGACGAAATGAAACACCGTCTTTCAGACGCTGTTGGGCAAGAAGTCGGTCTCGCAGACCGCCACGAATCGAACTCACGCAACCCACCAGACGAGTCCGGATCCATCCTGCTGCGGGCAATCGGAAGGTTCTTACGATGGCCGAAGAGTGGCCGCCGCGCCGCTGGTGCCGCCAAGCAACAAGCCGCCACCGCGGCCACCCGCGATCCGAATCGACCCGAGCCAGCCCGACACCGAGAATCGAGCCAACACCGAAGATAGGCGAACCGTCCGAGTGCACCACTTAGGTTATTCAAGCGCCATCCGATGGGAGCGGCCAGGACATGGATGTCCTTCGACCGATCGGCCATGGACCGGCTTCACGAGAAGGGGCTGATCTCCGATCCGGCGACGAAGGCCAAGTCTGTAATCCTGACCGGGACCGGCGGGCATGCGCCCCGGGCTCGTCGGGATCGAACCCAGACGTAATCGCCCACCCGTACGCGCGGGGCCATGCCCGATCCGGGCGAGCGCTGAGCCTCGTCGCGTCGGCGGAAGAGGCCACCAATGCCTCCTTCCCTGTCCGCATGGCCGCCGGAACGCCGGAGTGGGTGACAGCGGTGGCGCCCTCTCGCCCGGACACCTCGCACGCCGCCCCGCTTCCGGCCAAGCTCAACCACTCGGCGGCACGAAGCACGGTGGCGGCGCCAGTGGCTGGGATGTGCGGAGGCGGCGGGGCGGTGGCGGATTCGCCGTATCGCCGGCACCATGCGGACGACGGCGCGACCGGCGGCCGATGCCGGACGCGAGGCCCCGGCGCTTGCGGGTCTATAGCGGATACGCTATATGATCGCCATGAACTGGAAGGTCGAAACGGTCTCGGCCGTCGATGCCGAAATCGAAGCCCTGCCGGTGGCGTTGCGCGCCAGGCTGATCCGGCTGCTGGAGGTGGTGGAGAATGTCGGCCTGGAGGCGCTTCGCGCCCCGCACGTCAGGCATCTGGACGGCAAACTGTGGGAACTGCGGGTGCGGGCCGAAGGAGGCATCGCACGGGGGATCTACGTGACGGCGGCGGGTCGGCGGGTGGTGGTGCTGCACGTGTTCACGAAGAAGTCGCGCAGGACGCCGCGCCGGGCGTTCGCGACGGCCCGGGAACGGATGAGGCAGGTGACGCCATGACGAAGCTGAGAGATTTGAAGGCGCGCTTCATGGAGGACTCCGCGTTCCGCGAGGAATATGCGCGCATCGACGAAGAGTATGCGCTGATCGAGGCGTTGGTGCGCGCCCGCACGGCGGCGAAGCTGACACAGGCGGAGCTCGCCCGGCGGCTCGGCACGACGCAGTCCGCGGTCGCGCGGCTGGAGGGCGGGCGGGTGTCGCCGTCCTTCGCGACGCTGCGCCGCTACGCCGAGGCGACCGGAACGCGGCTGACCGTGGACCTGGTGCCGTCAGGCGGCTGAGGGGGAGTCGGCGGCTGGCCGGCAGCGCACTCTTCGGATCCGGTGCGGACGGCGTGGGAGGGCTGGCTGGCGTGCACGCACCCTGCCGGTTGCGCGGATCGGCCAGCGACAGGCGACGGGTGCGGACACCGTGCGGCGAACGGGTCCAGAGGCCATCTAGAGGCGCCCGCGGGGCGCTGGAAAACAGCGATCGCCACGCGGAGTTGCAACTGTGTTCACTCTCCGCAGGACGGGATAAGTGGTGTTTCAAGTGGCCCCTGACCCATTTCAAGATACGCGGCTTGGGTCCGAGACATCTGCGGGTTTGTCATGAGTATTCCGGAAACAACGGAACATTCCCAGGAGTCCGCGTCTCGACCGGAGCAAGCCGCCACATCGTCACCTCTTCCAGAGAACACCGCCACGGGCGCCAGCCTGCGTACATGGTACCGCCGGGATCTTCCCTTCCTCGCTATGGCCACACTGTGGCTGTCATCGGTCTTCGCCGTTTCACGCGACCCGGCCATGGGGGTATTCACCGTCGGATTCGGGGTGTTGCTGCTGGGCATACCTCGTCCAGAAGCGGCGCAGTGCAGGCGGTGGAACCTGGCTTCCGAGTTCCGGAACGTCGCGGGTGAGGAAGGTTCGGATGAATCCGTCGCGCCAGCGACGACTCGCTGGTGCGGATCGGGCGAGATAGGAGAGCGGAAACCCGCCGCGCAACCACAGCCGCTCCGGATCGCCGACCTCCTGCAACCCGAAGCCGTCCAGTTCATGAAACGCGATACGCCCGGCGAGAGTTTCGGAGGACTGACGGAGCAGGTCGGGGGATGCGCTTCCCAGCACCAGGAATCGGGCCGGCGTCCGGGGTCGGTCAGCGAGTACGCGCAGCAGAGGGAACACTTCGGGAAGTCGCTGGATCTCGTCCAGGACCACGAGTCCCCGCAACGGCCGCAGCTCGAGTCCGGGATCGGCCAGCCGGGCGAGGTCGGCGGGATTCTCGAGGTCGAACCATGTCGCCGGACTGCGGCGCGACGCCACCAGTTGCCGGGCCAGGGTGGACTTTCCCACCTGCCGGGCGCCGAGAAGGGCCACGACCGGAAACTCCCGGAGCAACAGACGCACACGGTGCAGATGGTGGGTTCGAGGGATATTCATAGCATTGAAATATGAGCGATGCCTGCTCAGATTTCAATCTATCGGACAGCGGAGTGCTACCGGCGGCGGGTTTCCGATCGCCTCTTCGCGGCCGTGTATTCGGGTCACGGCACCTCGAGGTCGTAGTCCCGCTTCGCCCCCTCCGGCGTGACGTAGCCGTCGCGCAGATCCTCGCGAAGGCGCGCCGGTTCCCGTTCGGCCGGTGGGCCGTATCCGCCCGAGCCCGGCACCTCGAACACGACGAGCGACCCCGCCGCGGCATCGAACGAGCCCTTGCTGTTCAGGACCCGTTCGGTGCCGTCCGGCTCGACGACGGAGATGCGTGCCGGCGCGCCCGCCGCGCCGCCCGCAATGCCGAACGGCGCGGACTTCGTGCGCTCGCAGCACACCGTGGCGCGCGTGTCGCGTTCGAGCACCCGCCATGTGCGGCGAGCCCCGAGCCCGCCCCGGTATCGGCCCGCCCCGCCGGAATCGGGGCGCAGCTCGTACGATTCCACGCGGACCGGAAAACTCATCTCGATGATCTCCGCGGGCGTGTTCATCGTGTTGGCGATACCGCTCGCGATCGCGTTGATGCCGTCCCGGTCGGGTCGCGCTCCGAAGCCGCCCTTCACCGTCTCGTAGCTCACGTAGCGCTCGCCGGTCCGGTAGTCGACGCCGCCGAGGGTGAGCACCGCCGACGTCCCCTGGGAGCAGGCCATGACCCGCTCCGGCATGAACGAGGCGAGCGCGCCGAACACCATGTCGCACACGCGGTGCGCAATCTCGTGATTGGCGTATACCACCGGGGCCGGGTACGTCGCATGCACCACCGTTCCCTCCGGGGCGAGCACCTCCACCGGTCGCCATGCCCCCGAGTTGGGCGGCACCACACCGTGGGAGTCGACCGCCATCTTGAGTGCCGTGAACACCCCGGATGCGGTAATCGAGAGCGGTGCGTTCATCGGTCCCGCTACCTGGGGGTCCGAACCGGCGAAATCCACGGTCAGGCGGTCGCCACGCTTCGTCACGCGGACTCGGATGCTGAACGTCTCGTCCCGATTCGCTCCAGGCGCGAGAATTCCGTCTCCGTCGCAAAAATCCTCGAACGAGCCTTCGCCGTCGGGCAACTCGCGCAGGAGACCCCGCATCATCGTCTCCGAGTAGTCCATGACCTCCTGCATGATGCGTTGGAGGGTCTTCGTACCGTACTTGCCCGCGAGGGCCGAGAGCCGGTCGCACGCCCGACGGTTCGCCGCAACCTGGGCACGGAGGTCGCCGCGGCGCTCGGCCGGAGTGCGCACGTTCGCGAAGATGATGTCCTCCACGTCGCGATTCACCACGCCGGCTCGGTGAATGCGCACCGGCGGCAGGCGGAGCCCTTCGCCGTAGATCTCCGTCACCGCGCCGTAGCTGCCGGGGGTCGCGCTGCCGACGTCCGGCCAGTGAGCGCGCACACAGCAGAATCCGAGCAGGGTTTCGCTGTCGCCGACGAAGGCGGGAGTGACCACGTTCACGTCCGGCAGGTGGGAGCCGCCGAAGTAGGGATCGTTGTGGATGAACGCATCGCCCGGCCCGATGTCGTCCCCCCAGCCTTGCGTCACCGCCCGGACCGCGTCCGGCATCGAGCCGAGGTGAACCGGGAGATCGGGTCCCTGCGCCACCATGTTGCCGCGGGCGTCGAAGACGCCGCACGAATAGTCACCCGCGACCTTGAGGATGGGTGAGTAGGCGGTCTTCGCGAGCACCACCTTCATCTCTTCCGCGACCGCGTAGAGGCTGTTCTTCACCACCTCGAAGGTGGCGGCATCCGTGCGCGCGATGCGTGAGGATGTGCCGGCCGGATTTCCGGGGTGGGGGTCAGTCCTGGTCTCGACCATGTCAATCGCTCCCGTTTTGCCGAATTGCTGAACGCCTCCAGACGCCGTCACCCATGCAGTCCGGCCGAAGAGGCGGTTTCCCTGACGGAAAATTGCGGGCCTCCTGCCCGGGTGGACCGCCGCGGGCCTGATGATCACCGCGGACAGGACGCCCGCAGCCTCCAATGCCGGTGACCGGCTCCGATCACGTCTCGCAGGTCCGGCCCAGCGCCGTTCTTGTCCACGCGCCGGGCCGGACGACCGCACCGGCAAGTCGGTCGTTCCGGCAGGGTCGACCGGAATGACGCGACGTTCTCGGACTCGATCACTCCCGTCCCTCAGGAGCGCCTGGACATCAGGATGAAGCCGCGCTCGTCGAGGACGGCACTCCAGCCGGGCGGGACGACGACGGTACAGTCCATCTCCTCCACGATGAACGGACCGGGCCGGGCGGCGCCCGTCCCGGAGTCGCCCGCGCTCCGGTTCGAAGGTCGAGACGCAAGATCCTGTCGACGGATGACCGGGCAACGCACCGGTTCACCGAACCACACCTCCCGCTCGGCGGTTGCTCCATCGTCCGGACCTGTATCGCTTCGCGGCCCCATGGCACCCGTCCCTTCCGTCGCGTCCGTCCCGTGCGCGCGCCCCGCGTGAAACTCGATCCGGGGCAGCCGTCCCGTCGCGGTCACCCGCACGTTGACCATCTGGACGGACTCGTTCGGATTCTCGTGGCCGTAGGTCCGAAGGTGCTGGGCGTGGAACTCGCGGGCGAGCGCGTCCAGGGTCTCGC
>JAJDUQ010000321.1 GCA_022826505.1 Gammaproteobacteria bacterium | reverse complement strand
TCGAGACGTCGACGCCGAGCCTGATCGGCCAGATGGGCGGCCCCGTCTTCGACTCCGACGCGATGGTGTGGGGGATCCAGTCCCACACCATGCACCATCCGCTCGGATTCCATCCACCGGTACCCGGCGGCCCGTCAGGTCAGGTCGAGCACCAGTTCCTCAACACCGGGCTCGCAGTGCACGCAAGCGTGATCCGGGAATTCCTCGACGCCGAGGGCGTCGACTACGAAAGCGAACCGGTTGTGTAGATCAGTGCCCCGCGAGGGTCAGAATCGAATCGATGAGCGTCTCCACCGGCCCCAGCAGCAGCCACGGAAGCAGGTCGAGCTGCATGCCGAACTGAGAGCCGATCAGTGGCGGCAAGATGAGCAGCCCGATGATGATGGCCATGCCGTAGCGTTCGAGTCTCGCATAGCGGACCGCGAGCCCGGGGGGCAGGAGCCCCAGCGCAACCCGGCTCCCGTCCAGCGGCGGAAGCGGCAGCATGTTGAACACCGCGAGCACCACGTTCAGCACCAGCGCGTTCTTCAGGTTCTGAAACATCCAGGGGGCGGCGACGTCGGGTACCAGCACGGTGGCGTACATCAGGAGAGCGGCCAGATACGCCATCGCGATGTTGATTCCGGGCCCGGCCGCCGCCACCCAGATCATGTCGCGCCGCGGATGGCGCAGACGGCCGAAGTTGACCGGCACCGGCCTGGCGTAACCGAACAGGAACGGCGCCTGCATCACCAGCAGGATCCCCGGCAGGACGAGGGTGCCGAAGGGATCGACATGTCTCGCGGGGTTGAAGCTGACGCGCCCCGCACGCTTCGCGGTGTCGTCGCCGAGCTTCCATGCCACCCAGCCGTGCGCGGCTTCGTGCAGGGTGATGGCGGTCACCGCGGGCAGCACCCAGACCGAAGCGGAGTACATCAATGCCGAAATGTCTTCGAGCACGCGCAATCGTCCCTGATTCGAGTCCGCCGCCCGGTGGGTGAGCGCGCGAAGCGTCGACGGTGCATCGCCGCGAGCGAGCGGACATTGTCGCCTGCGATTGTATCCGGTAGTCGGGGAGAGATGGTCCACCGCAGTCGTCATCACGCCGGTGGTCCGGCCACCTCTCGGCGGGAACGGTGACCGCTCGAGCGGGACGTCGCCGGATGATGCGCGACACTCGGGACGCGACACTCGCGGTACAATCCCCTGTACAGACAGCGCATCTCGACCGGGACGGGATTGCGTTCCGGTCCGGTGATTCACCGCAATGGCGCCGGTGAAGCACCGGACGCCCGCGGAAGGTCCGGACGTCGACTGTCGCGGCGCACGATCGCGCACACACTCCGAACACTCGAGGAGGATGCGTCATGAAGATGACCGAGGAAGACATTGCACGGTTCAACCAGGAGGGTTACCTGTTCTGGCCCTCGCGATTCTCGGCCGACGAGGTCGCGGTGCTGCGACAGGGCGCGGACGAGGTCTACGCGATGGATCGCGAGGAGGTCTGGAGGGAGTCGAGCGGGGTCGCGCGCACCGCGTTCGCCGCCCACACCTACCACGAAGGGTTTCGCCGCCTCGGACGCCACCCACGCCTCATCGAACCGGTCATGCAGCTCGTCGACGGCCCGGTCTACATGCACCAGTACAAGGTCAACGCGAAGGCCGCGTTCGACGGCGAAGTCTGGCAATGGCACCAGGACTTCGGCACCTGGCACCGTGACGACGAGATGCCGGAGCCGCGGGCGATGAACATCGCGGTGTTCCTCGACGAGGTGACCGCCGCCAACGGACCCCTCATCTTTCTCCCGAAGAGCCACAAGCAGGGCGTGTTCGAAGCCGGACACGATCTGGAGACGACCAGCTATCCGCTGTGGACGCTCGACCGCGCCACCGTGACCCGGCTCGCCGCGCAGGGGGGGTGCGTGGCTCCCACCGGCCCCGCGGGCAGCGTCATCGTGTTCGCGTCGACGCTGGTGCACGCGAGCCCGCCGAACATCAGCCCCATGAACCGCACCATCGTCTACCTCTCGTTGTGCCACGTCGACAACCACATCCGCCGGTTCAAGCGCCCGGAGTGGGTCGCGCACCGCGACTTCCGACCCATCGAGCCGCTCGCAGACGACTGCCTGAGCGAACTCTCGATTTCCGAAGCCGCGGACTGAGCACGACATGTACATGCACGAACTGCTCCGCGAGCGCGCCGCGAGCGCCCGTCCGGTACGGGTGGCGCTGATCGGAGCCGGCAAGTTCGGCTCGATGTTCCTGAGTCAGGCGTCCTCGACCGCCGGCCTGGAGGTGGCGGTCATCGCCGACCTCGATCCCGACCGTGCCCGCACCGCCTGCCGTGCCGTGGGGTGGAGCGACGCCCTCGCGTCCCGCACCCGCTTCACCGACGACGCCGTGGACGCAATTCGCGATGTCGGGGTCGACGTGGTGGTGGAAGCGACCGGCAGCCCCACGGCCGGAATTGCCCATGCCCGGGCCGCCTTCGCCGCGGGCAAGCACATCGTGATGGTGAACGTCGAAGCCGATGTGCTCGCGGGACCGCTGCTGGCGGCGGAGGCGCGCGACGCAGGGGTCGTCTACACCATGGCCTACGGCGACCAGCCGGCGCTGACCTGCGAGATGGTGGAATGGGCGCGCATCAGCGGTTTCGACGTGGTGGCGGCCGGGAAAGGCACCAAGTACCTCCCCTCGTACCACGGTTCGACACCCGACACGGTGTGGGACCATTACGGACTCACCGCCGAGCAGGCGCGCGCCGCGGGCATGAACAGCCGAATGTTCAACTCCTTTCTCGACGGGACCAAGTCCGCGATCGAGATGGCGGCGATCGCCAACGCCACCGGCCTCGCCCCTCCGCCGGACGGGCTCCGGTTCCCGCCCTGCGGCCGCGACGATCTTGCGCACGTGCTGCGCCCGTCCGACGAGGGCGGACAACTGCACCACAAGGGGCAGGTCGAGGTGATCTCTTCGATCGAGCGCGATGGCCGCCCGGTGCCGAACGATCTGCGCTGGGGCGTCTACGTGGTCGTCGAGGCACCCAACGACTACACCGCCGCCTGCTTCCGCCAGTACGGCATGAACACCGACGCGTCGGGCCGCTACTCGGCGATGTACAAGCCGTTCCACCTCATCGGGCTGGAACTGAACGTCTCCATCCTGTCCGCCGCCCTGCTCGGCCGGCCGACCGGCGCCACACGGGATTTCGCCGGTGATGCGGTGGCGACCGCGAAGCGGGATCTGGCGGCGGGCGAGACCCTCGACGGCGAGGGCGGCTTCACCATCTACGGCAAGCTCCTGCCGGCGCGCACGTCGCTCGATCGCGGCGCGCTGCCGATCGGCCTCGCCCATGGGACGACGCTCGGACGCGCGGTCCGCGCGGGCGAGGTCATCGGTTGGGGCGATGTCGAGTACGACGCGACGAACGAGGCGGTATGCGCGCGGCGCGAGATGGAGGTCCGCTTCGGGACCGAACGGCGCAACGCCGCAGCGTGACGGCCACCCGGCCCCCTGCCGGATTCATCGCACGCCGCAAGTGCGGCTCCAGCGACTTCAGGCGGACACGCTGCACGCGAAGGACAATTGGAGGGGACGGCGTGGAGGTCTTTCTCATCTGGTTCGGATTGGCTGTCGTCGTCGGCTTCCTCGCCGCCAGATACGATCGGAGTATCCTCGGGTGGGTGCTGCTCGCGCTACTGGTCTCCGGGCTCATCGCCGCCTTGCTGTTGCTTGTGCTCGGACAGGCGGGCAAGAAGTGCCCGCAGTGCTCGGAAACTTGCAAAAGGGACGCGCGAGTCTGCCGGCATTGTGCCTACGAGTTCGCCACAACCCTCCGGTCATGAGCTGAACGCTCGCGCAACGACGAAGAGCCGGACGAATCGTCGAATGTTTCGCCACACAGTGCCGCACGTGGCCGACGCGAAGCTGGGTCCGCCCGGAGATGCCGTTGGCCGCGGCGGATTTCGGGCAAATTTCAATCGGGGAGATCGAGCATGAATCGTGGTCTGTGGTGCCGAAGCGCGGTCGAGCTCGCAGCGATGATCCGCACGCGCGAGGTGTCGTGCGTCGAGGTGGCGGAGTCGGTGTTCCGTCGTATCGCCGCGCACAACGGTCGCGTCAACGCGATCGTCGTCGAATGCGCCGACGAAGCGTTGCGTGCGGCCGAACGCAAGGACCGGGAGGTCGCCCGGGGCGCAACGCTCGGACCGCTGCACGGCGTGCCGGTCACCATCAAGGAGAACGTCGATGTCGCGGGACAGGCCACCACGAACGGCTTGCCCGCATTCGCGAATCTCATCGCGCCGGATCACTCTCCGGTGGTGCGCAACCTGCTCGATGCGGGCGCCATCATCGTCGGACGCACCAACACCCCGGAACTTTCAATGCGCGGGACCACGGTCAACCCGCTGCGCGGCCGGACCCTCAATCCGTGGGACGACGATGCCTCGCCGGGCGGATCGTCCGGAGGAGCCGCGGCCGCCTGCGCGATGGGCTTCGGGCCTGTTCACCACGGCAACGACATCGGCGGCTCGCTGCGCTTCCCCGCGTTCGCGTGCGGGGTCGCGACCGTGAAGCCCACCTTCGGACGGGTGCCCGCCTTCAACCCGAGCGCATCCGCCGAACGCGGCCTCCTCGCCCAGCTCATCTCCGTGCAGGGTGTCATCTGCCGCGAGGTGCGAGACGTTCGACTCGCGACCAGGGTGCTCGCGGGAGGCGACCCTCGCGACCCGTGGTGGATGCCGGTTCCCTTCGACGGACCGCGGATCGAGCCTCCCCTCAGGGTCGCGGTGACGAACGAGCCACACGGATACCCGATTCATCCGCAAATCGTCGCCGGCATCGAGCGTGCGGCGGACGTGCTGAGCGATGCGGGATACGCGGTGGAACGGGTGACGACACCGTCGATCATGAAACCGGCAGCGGCATGGTTCGACGTTCTGGTCAGCGAAATCGCCCACTTCCTCGGCCCCGTCGCGCGCGATCACGGCAGCGAGACCATCCAGGCCATCTTCGAGCACTTTCAGCGCATCGGGAATCCGGTGGATTCCGCCGGATACCGGCAGGGGATCGCCGACCGCACCGCCCTGACCCGCGAGTGGAACGTCTTTCTCGACCGGTATCCGCTCGTGCTGTGTCCGTTCCTGATGCGCTCGATGTACCCGTGGGACCATGACGCGCAGGGCTTCGAACAGGTCCGGGACCTCTTTCTGTCCGCCATCTACAGTATCGGCATCAATTATCTCAGCCTCCCGGGTGGCGTCGTGCCCATCGGATTCGCGGACGGGCGACCCGCCGGCGTCCAGATTGTCGGTCGCCGATTTCGCGAGGACCTGATCCTCGACGCGATGGAGGCCGTCGAGGCCTCGGTCGGGATTCTCTCGCACACCCTGTGGGAGCGCGAGGACGCGCCGGCGCCGACGACGGATGGTCGAAGCCCGGCGACCACGTCACCCTGCGAGCCGAGATGGACGTGCTCGTGGTCATCTCGAACTGTCCGGAGGCGCTGAACCCCGCGGCGGGCGGAAACCCGACGCCGGTGCGGACAATCCGGTATCGAGGCGAAGCGGCGCAATGAGGGGCAGGCTGCGCGACACGGCTCCCCATCCGAACATGTCCGGACCGTCGCCGCTCGGCCGAGGTATCATGACGCTCGGCACCACCGACGCCCACCACCAAAACGGAGGCGCTCCATGACCGGCAACCTCAAGGTCTTCTGGCAGCCTCACTGAACGAGCTGCCTCAGGGTCAAGGAATACCTCTCGATCCGTGGGATCGAGTACGAATCCATCAACGTCCTGGAAGGCGACGGGATGGCTGAGCTCGCCGATCTCGGCGCCCGCTCGGTGCCGGTGGTGGCCCGCGACGACCGGTTCGTCTTCGCGCAGGTCATCAAGGACGTCGTCGACTTTCTGGACCTCCCGGACGACACCACCCCGGAGCTGTCGCCCGAAGCGCTCGCGGCCAGACTCGATGAAATCCTCGAGACCGCAGTCCGACTCACTCGCCAGATGCCCGATGAGCGTCTCGAAGACCTTCTTCCGAACCGGCCTCGGTCCTGGCGTGTGCTGATGCATCATGTCTACCAGATCGCCGTGGCATTCCTGGAGATGGACGAGAACGGCCGCACCCTGACCTACGAATCCATGGTCGAGCCCCCGCCCGACGATATGCGCACGTGCGCGGCGATCGCGGATCACGGCGAAGCGGTGCGCGCCCGCTTCGCGGCGTGGTGGGCCCGGTCGGCCGACGCGGACTTCTCCGATCCGGTGCCCACATACTTCGGCACCACCACCCGGCACGAGATGCTGGAACGCACGGTCTGGCACACGGCGCAGCACGTGCGCCAGGTCGCGTCGCTGCTGGAGCGGGCGGAGGTCGTGCCGAACCGCCCGCTGGGCCCCGACGACCTGCGGGGCCTGCCACTCACCGACAAGGTGTGGGACGAGGGCTGACCACCCGCGAGGACGGGTGAGCGCCCTGCAATCCGAGACCCCGCACCTCGAGTCCGTCGGGCGCCTGCTTCGAATTGTCGCGATGACTCGACGCGGCGCGTCGGAGTTGCCCGGTCGCCGGCGGCGGGGCCGAATCGTGCACAGCAAGTTCGTGCTCCGGGGTACCTGCGCCCCGGGCTCATCGACCCGTACCGCTCAGCCGAGTTCTTCCAGCACCTCGCGCACGTTCGCCGCGACCGCATCGATGGACTCGTCGCCGTAGTACAACGCCCGAACGTGCCCGATCGGGTCGATGAGGTAGGCGATGGAGGAGTGGTTCACGAGGTAGCTGTCTTCCGGCTGACCTTCCGGGATCATGAACTGTGCGCCGTACCGTCGTGCGATGTCCGCCAGCTCGTCCTCGCTTCCGGTCAGTCCGACGAAGTCCGGGTCGAAGAACTCCACGTACTGGCCGAGCCGGTGCGGCGTGTCACGGGCAGGGTCGACCGAAACGAGCACGCCGGTGAACCGGGCCGCATCTTCCGGGGGCAGCGCGTCCTTGACTTCGCGCACGCGGGAGAGCGTTGCCGGACAGACGTCGGGGCAGTAGGTGTAGCCGAAGAACATCACCAGCGCCCGGCCCGCCAGGTCGCTCAGTCGCATGCGCTCTCCGCGCTGGTTCGTGAGCTCGAACTCTCCGCCGATTTCATACCGCTGGAGTTCCGCTACACCCCCGGATGCGAGCGTGTCCGCGGCATCGTCGCGGACCATGCCGCCGAAGACGATGCCGGCGACCAGGGCCGCGATCACGATCGCGCCCATCAGGAGCTTTTGGGAGAGATTCGACATCTGCCGTCCATCGGGAACCCCGCACCCGGCGTGCCCGTACTCTACACCACGGCATGACCGTGATGGCGACGATCGAGGCGGTCGCGGGGCGTCGCAGGCAGCCGGAACGAAGGCCGTCCCGAACCCGCCGGCTTCAGGGGCTCAGGACTCCGAATCGGCCTTCGCACCAAGTCGATCGTGGGGCTCCCGATCCGCGGAGCCACCACCCGAGGCGTATCGAGTCACGGGGGTACCGTTGGTCACCGAGGACGTGAAAGAATCGCGCTCCCGCGGTCATGGACCGCCACTCCCGAGCGCCGGGTTTTCGAACGGACTCGTCAGCCCGGGGATTTCGCGAAGCGGACAACGCAAGGAGACCCGATCGCATGAGCGACTACACGGACTTGCGCACGCGGATCGATGCACGCGAGGTCATCATTCTCGATGGAGCCATCGGCACGCAGCTCCAGCGCATGGAGGTCCCGATGAGCCACGATGCGTGGGCCGCCATCGCGCTCGAGACGCATCCGTTCACCGTCCGCCGCCTCCACGAGCTCTACATCGACGCGGGCGTGGACGTCATCACCACCAACACCTACGCGAGCGCCCGGCACAACCTCATGCCGCTCGGCCTCGGCGACAAGGTGCACGAACTGAATCTGCGCGCGGTGATGCTCGCCCGGGACGCCCGTGACCGCATGGCGAGGGAGCGCAAGGTGTGGATTGGCGGATCGGTCTCGAACTACGGGCTCATGGCCGGTTCGGAACCGGGCTGGCAGGATTACCGGTACTTTCGCGACCGAACGGAAACGAGCGACGATCAGGCCCGCTCGAACTTGCGCGAGCAGGTGGAGATTCTGGCCGACGCCGGAGTGGACTTCCTCATCGCAGAGCCGACCGGCAGCAGCGTGCAGCGACGCTGGGTGTTCGAAGCGTGCCTCGCGACCGGCCTGCCGGTATGGTCCGGCTTCAAGTGCCGCCTGGACGGCACCGACGGCTCGCTCAAGGTGGGCTACCGTTCGGACGAGGCGTTCGATGCCGAATTCGCCTCCCTGTCCGGCCTCGGCGGCGAGGTCGTCACCGTATTCCACTCGCCGGTGGACGCAACCGACGAGGCGCTCGCGGTAGTCAGGGAACATTGGAACGGTCCGGTCGGCATCTATCCCGAGGCGGAGAGGCCGGACTACGTCGACGCGCACCGCGACCGCTCCATCGAGACGAAGCTCACCCCGAACGAGTTCGTGACTCGGGCGCAGCGCTGGGTCTCCGATGGCGTGCAAATCGTCGGCGGATGCTGCGGGGTGGAGCTGGAGTACATCCGACCGCTGCGCGACGCGCTGCCCGCGCGGCTCGCGGGATAGTCCGGACGCCGGGCGCGATGGGGCAATCCGGACCCAATCGAGCCGGCGCGATCGTGAGCCTGCCGGCCATCGGTCCGCGGGCCGAATAGATCCATGCAAACCGGCAAGGTCATCCACGTCGTCAGCGCACAGTAGATCCATGCGGACCGTCAAGGTCATCCACGTCGTCAGCGCGCACGCCGAGGGCGAAGTCGGAGACGTGATCGTCGGCGGCGTCGCGCCTGCGCCGGGAACGACGCTGTGGGAGCAGTCGCGGTACATCGCGAACGACGCGAAGCTGCGAAACTTCGTGCTGAACGAACCCCGTGGCGGGGTCTTCCGCCACGTGAACCTCCTCGTGCCGCCGATGCGGGCCGAGGCGCAGATGGGCTTCATCATCATGGAGCCGGAGGACACCCCGCCGATGTCCGGCTCGAACAGCCTGTGCGTCGCCACGGTGCTGCTCGAAACCGGTGTTCTGCCGATGACCGAGCCCGAGACTCGGCTCGTGCTGGAAGCCCCGGGCGGCCTGATCGATGTCGTGGCCTCCTGCCGCGACGGACGGGTCGAGCGGGTACGGGTCACGAACGTCCCTTCCTTCGTCGACCGGCTCGATGCGGTCCTGGAGGTCGAAGGGCTCGGAACCCTCACCGTGGACACCGCCTACGGGGGCGACAGCTTCGTCATCGTCGATGCCCTGGCCCTCGGCTTCTCCCTCACGCCGGACGAGGCGCGAGACATCGCGGTGACCGGAGTCGCGATTACCCGCGCCGCGAACGAGCAGCTCGGCTTCACCCACCCCGCCAACCCGGAATGGTCGCACGTCTCGTTCTGCCAGATGGCCGCGCCTGTCGAGGTGCGCGATGGAGTCAAGACGGGCCGGAATGCGGTCGCGATTCGCCCCGGCAAGATCGATCGTTCTCCCTGCGGCACTGGATGTTCGGCGAGGCTCGCGGTGCTGCACGCGCGGGGCGAGCTTGTCGAGAGAGAGCCATTCGTCGGACTCTCGCCCATCGACTCGCGGTTCGACTGCCGCATCGAGTCCCTGACTCGCGTGGGTGGGCGCAGCGCCGTGGTGCCGTCACTGAGCGGACGGGCGTGGATCACCGGCACGCACCAGCACACCCTCGACCCGGACGACCCCTGGCCGGAGGGCTATCGGCTGAGCGACACCTGGCCGCGGATGCGCTGAACCGGGCGCGAGGCACCCCTCCAACCGGCACACCACGCAGATCTGCCGGTGCCCGAGGGACCAGCGCATCAGACGGGAATGACACAGACCGAACCGCGCCTCGTCGCCGCGACAAGGTCCGCGAGTCCGGAGTCGAAGGTGGCAAGCTCTCCGTGGCGCTGCAATGCGGCGGCCAACAACACGGCATCCGAGATTTGTCGGTATCCCTGGATCCGAACCAGGATTTCGTCCGGCAGTTCGACGATCGAGCGATCGAGGGACCAGAACGCGTGCGACTCCAGTCGCCTGAGTCTGTGGAGCAGCGCAATCGCGTCACCCGGCGTGACGGTGTGGCCGACCGCGGCCGGGTTGCAGGACACGCGGACGAATCCCGCTTCCGTTACGGCACACGTTGCCCAACCGTTCGCCCGGCGCCGGTTGAACCATGACCGGGCCGCGCCATGGTGCACATGATTGGGCCAGGCCAGCGCGATCAGTACGTTGACATCGAGCAGCGCGGTCACGGCCACTCGTCGAGCGCTCCGTGAACGTCTTCGCTGGTAATGGGCGGGGCGTCCGCGGCAATCCGGAACACCGGCACACCATCGTCCTCGGTGGTGGCGGCCACCTTGAACCCGCGTCGCGCGAGGTCCGACAGCGCCCGCCCCAGGCTGCTGCCGTTGCGCGCTGCCAGGGCCCGGGCAACCGCCAGCACGTCGTCATCGATCGTCACCGTCGTACGCATGACAGCACCATCACATCATTGCATCAGACTGTCAATCGGCACAGGCGCCGGAGACCGTCGGTCGCCGCATCGCCCCCCGCGCGAGCGCGTTCCCTGCGCGCGGTATTCCCGGCTGCGCTGCGGGATCCGTACGGCGCCGGACCGGCGCATCGCTCCGGAACGACCGTGATGTAGCATCGCGTCCCCTCCCCCGGACCACGCCACCGGATCTCGTACCGTGCGCGGAGCGTTCATCGTCGCAATCGTCTTTTCCTCCACCGCCGTGGCGGTGGGCGTGTCGCAGTACGCGTTCGGGCTGTTCATCGTGCCGATCGAGGAGACCTTCGGATGGACGCGCACCGAGATCAGCGCCTCGCTCTCCTTCGCCGCGGTGGGCGGCCTCTCGGCGCCGCTCCTGGGGCGGGCGATGGACCGGTTCGGAGCGCGCCCGATCATCGTGCTCTCGCTCGCGGTGTTCGGTTCGAGCTTCTGCCTTCGACCCCTGATGTCGGAGTTGTGGCACTGGTACGCGCTGAGCTTCCTTCAGTTCGCAACGTTCTCCGGCATGACGGTGCTGCCGGCCGGGCGCCTGGTCGCGGCCTGGTATCCCCACATTCGGGGGCGCATGACAGGAGTCGCGGCGACCGGCAACAACGTCGGCGGACTCGTCATGCCGCTGGCCGTCGCCGCCCTGCTGGCGGCGATGCCGTGGAGCGAAGCGTCTCTGGCAATAGGACTGGCGTCGTTCGCAGTCGCCGGTGCGGCGCTTGTGGTGATTCGCGAGGCGCCGCCGGCCGGTGACGCAGGGAGACGCCGCCCCGGTTCCACCGGCGAGCGCAAGATTCGTGTCGGCTCGGCGCTCCCGGACCAGGACCTGCGCGAAACGGTGCGTACCGGAACGTTCTATGCGGTGCTCGCCGCCATCACCCTGGGGACGTTCACCTACAGCACGATTCTTCCGCATGCGCTCGTGCACATGGTGAACAAGGGCATGGGGAACGCCTCGGCGCTGTCCGCACTCGGCACCCTCGCCGCCGCCGGCGTCTGCGGCAAGCTCCTCTTCGGGTGGATGTCGGAACGTTTCACCGCCCGACGCATGTTGATTTCCAACCTGGTCGGACAGGCGGCGTTCACCGCTCTCCTCGGCAGCGCCACCCACACCGGACTGGTGGCGATTGCGGCCCCGCTCTACGGTCTGTTCATGGGCGGCTTCGGGGCGCTCTACATCCTGGTGGTGCAGGAGTCGTTCGGGATGCGCCACTACGGCAGCATCATGGGACTCATGAACCTCGGCACGGTGGTCTCGTTCGGCCTGGGTCCGCTCGTCGCGGGTGTTTCGTACGACGTGTCGGGCGGTTACGGCGCCGCCTTTCTCGTCGTCGGCGGTCTGTTCGTGGCCGGCGCGGTCTCCCTCGCATTCGCGCGGCCTCGAACCGAGGGAACTCCGACGACGTTGCGACCGCCTTCGTAGGCGGATGCGCGGATCCGTCCCGCCTCGCCGTTCGATTCGGTGGACGGCGCGAGCCGCGTTCGGCGATGACCGCCGGCGCCCGCCGATGGCGCAGTCGGCAAGCGCCCGGCCGCCCTCGCACCTGATCGCGCGCAGCGCAGGCGCGCGCAGACGCGATCAGCCGTCGTAGGCGACGAACTTCATCGCCTGGTAGACACTGCGCCGGACCTGCCGGCGCTTCAACCGCGCGTGCAGGAACCGGTTGAGTCCGGCCGAGAGCAGCTCCGCGACATCGGGCGGAAGACCGGCGCGCAGTTCCTCGCGTGCGGCCAGCACGGTCTTCAGCAGGTGCACCGACACGATGAACTCGCCGGCGCCATGGTCATGGACCCGCTCGAGCGCGGCCTCGAGAAACCCGTTCACATCCTCCACCCGCCATGAATCGCCGTCCTCATCGTCGAGGGTGTAGGGCGCATTGCGGCCGCTGAAGCAGGCCATCTGCAGGAGCGCGGACGGCCACAGCTCGGGGAACTTCGAGCACTGCCGCCGGACCGCGTTGGCGAAGGTGATCCCGTGGGTGAAGGACAGCCACCCGACATTGTCGTCGATGGGGATCCGGATCCGATCCTGATGCCCGGCGTCGAAGGTGAGGAGGTTGCGGGCGTTGGCGCCGAGCAGGGCGTGGAAGAGGCGAATCGGCGACACCCCGCTACATGCGACAGCCCGCGCGAGCGCCTTGCCGATACCCAGGCCCTGCCAGTCGGCCGGGACCGGTTCGGCCCCGTTCGTCCCTCCGCCCCACCGGGCGAGGGCCTTCGCATAGCCGCGATACTCCGGAATCAGGTCCTCTCGGGTCGCGAATACCAGTCCCCGCACGAGCGACAGCAGGAGCGGCTCCGCCACTTCGCAGCCGAGCCGCCCGATGAGCCGACCCGCCTTGGTGACGTATATGAGCGAGTGGCCGAAATCGTTGTAGTGGGCGAGCGCGGCACGGCTCAGACCCCGCTCGAAGTCCGCGAACCCGAACCCCGCCGCCAGACCGCCCCGTATCATCGCCAGCGCGGTGCCCTGATCCTCGTCCTCCACGGCGGCGACGAACGCCTCTTCGTCCCACGACCGGACACCGCCGGGAAACGGATGGCGAGGTTCGCGCAGCACGTCGTCGGCGATGTGCGCGACGGACTCCAGCACGCACGCGAGACGGAGTTCGTCGTCTCCCTCGTTCTCGTCGTAGAGGGAAAGCCAGTCGGCGGAACCGGCGTAGGCATGGGTCCACCCGAACTCCATGCGCTCCGAGGACCGGTGAATGGTCTCGCGCAACGCATCGAGGGGGTCGGCACCGAGCCGGTGCAGGCGGGCGATTTCGCGCGCCATGCGTTCGTAGGCGTTGTCCTCACGGGCTTCGGCGAGACTGGCGAGAATCTGCGCGCGGCGCTCGGCGACGGGAGGGTCAGCGAGGTCGATCCACACCTCGCCGTGGCGGATCTCGACCGGGTAGGTGCGCAATCCCTCGCCACCGTACAGGTTCCTGCCGCTTCGCAGGTCGAACTTCCAGTTGTGCCAGTTGCAGGTGAGGATGCACCGCTCGTCGAGGCCGCCCTCGCGTAGCGGATAGCCCTCGTGCGGGCAACGGTTGTTGCAGGCGAGCACGCCGTTCGGGGTGTGGAACAACGCGATCTGTCGCCCCGCCCTGCGGAACACGAGACGGCCCTTCTCTTCGAGGGCATCGAGAGACGCGGCCCTGGTCCATGTGTTTTCGGCCATGTTGGTTCCTCCCGCCGGTGACGCAAGACTGCGCCCCGCGATGGCAACATACCGCCGATGTCGCCGCTTCGAGGCGTACCGTCAGAGTGCGACATTCGGCACCGCGCGCATTGTCCGTGATTCTTGCCGGGATTGTCCCGGTGCGGACCGGAACGGGGATCGGGGCTGCGACTCCCGCCCCCCGGGGGAGCGGGCAACATGCAATGGCCGCGGTCTCGAGGCCACTGGCCATACGGCGCCGCCTGATCGGGGCCGCGCCGCCGGCCCTCCCCCATGGCGCCCGGGTTCTGTCAGTGTGTCGAACCCGTTGATGCCGCGTGCACCAGGACCGTCTCGCCGATTCGGTCATCGTGCGGCCGCCGTCCCCGCATTCGCAATGCCCGACCGGTTGACGAAAGCAGGCGATTCGCGGGAATGACATCATCCATGCGACCGGCGCGATTCACACGAACGTGCATTCGTCGCAAGCACGGCTCTCGTTCGGACACGAACCAACTTCATGGAACTCTGGGTACCCGTCACGCTGGCCGCCGCGTTCATGCAGAACCTGCGCTCGGCCCTGCAGAAGCACCTGAAGGGGAGCCTGAGCACCGCCGGCGCCACCTTCTGCCGGTTCGTCTACGCCGTCCCCCTCGCGCTCGCCTACGTGGCGCTGCTGGGCGAAGGATTCGGCTTCGAGTGGCCTGCCCCCAATCCGCGCTTCGCGCTCTTCGCGATGCTGGGCGGCATCACCCAGATCACCGCCACCGCGCTGCTCGTGCACCTGTTCTCGCTGCGCAACTTCGCGGTCGGGACGACCTACTCCAAGACCGAGACGGTGCAGGCCGCAGTCTTCGGCGTGGTGATCCTCGGCGAGTCGGTCAGCCTCGCCGCGGCGTTCGCGATCGGCATCAGCCTCGCAGGGGTGATGTTCATCTCGGTCGCGAAGACCCGCCTCACCTTCGCCAACCTGCTGCTCGGCTGGACCGGTCGTGCCGCCTTCATCGGGGTGCTGTCGGGGACGTTCTTCGGGCTGAGCGCGGTCGCCTACCGCGCCGCCTCCCTGTCCCTCGGAGGCGAGGGATTCCTGATGCAGGCCGCCTTCACCCTCGCCTGCGTGCTGATGTTCCAGACCGCGGTGATGGCAGTGTGGATCCGGCTGCGCGAGCCGGGGGAGCTGACACGCGTGATCCGCGGCTGGCGGATCGCATCGCTCGTGGGAATCTCGGGAATGCTCGGCTCCGCCGCCTGGTTCACCGCGATGACGCTCGAGAACGCCGCCTACGTCCGCGCGGTGGGGCAGGTCGAGCTGGTCTTCACGTTCATCGCCTCGTACTTCTTCTTCCAGGAGCGGTCCACCGCGCTGGAGATTGCGGGAATCGCGCTCGTCGTCGCGGGCATCGTCATTCTGCTGCTCGGGTGACCGAAGGCGCCGGCCCGAACCGCCTGTCAATTTCCTTCGAGCTCCTCGATGCGCTTCGGCCAGGTCTCCTTCAGGAGCCTGGACAGCGACCGATCGGCGAGCACGCGCCCGCCGGTCTGGCAGCGGGCGCAGTAGTTGCTCTCGTTCTCGGCGTGGACGATGCGTTGAATGGGGGCACCGCATACCGGGCAGGGCCGCCGGTACTTGCCGTGCGCGGCCATTTCGTCGTGGAACGCGGTGACCTTGGCCGGAAACTCGTCACCGGCCTTGGCGCGCAGGATGTCGGTCCAGTCGGCGAGCGTCTTCCTGCACGCGGCGTGGAGGCGCCGGGCCTCCTCGTCGTGCACGTCGCGGGCTCGCTTGAACGGGGAGAGTCCGGCATGCAGGAGGATCTCGTCGGAGTAGGCGTTGCCGATGCCGGCGAAGATGCGCTGGTCGGTGAGTGTGCGCTTCAGGGTGTGGCGGGATGCGCGCAGTTGCCGGACAAAGCCGGCGAGGTCGGTGTCGAGGATTTCGAGACCGCCGGGGTCGAGCGCGGCCAGCGCGTCCTCGCCCCGGACCAGCCGCAGGGAGGCGCGCTTCTTCCGGCTCGCCTCGGTCAGGAGCAGCGTGCCCGAGGGGAAGTCGAACGCGGCGAGTGCGTTGCGCCCGCTCTTCGGGAGCGCCTTCGCGGTGCCGTACCAGCGCAGGCGCCCGGCGATCATCAAGT
This sequence comes from Gammaproteobacteria bacterium, assembly GCA_022826505.1. Taxonomy (GTDB): domain Bacteria; phylum Pseudomonadota; class Gammaproteobacteria; order HK1; family HK1; genus HK1. The sequence continues at coordinate 570 of JAJDUQ010000321.1, read as the reverse complement.
GGATCACGACGAAGCAGCCGCCGTCGAGCTCGAAGACGATCTGCTTGGCGATTCGCCGCAGGCCGGTCACGACGTGGCCCCGCACCTCGTCGATCGACGGGGACACCGTCCGCAGCACGAAGGGGCTCGCCAGGCGGATGTCCTGGAGCGTCTCGCCGGTGACACGCCGATCCAGGTGATCGATGTAGACGGTGAGGTCGGGCAGCTCCGGCATGCGATGGAGTCGTTCGAATCGTCGAGCCTGTCCATTCTACCTCGTGTTGCGGGAGTGGACCGTTCGCAGCGCGAATTGCTCGTCCGGCGGCGAAGCGCGGTCGCGGCGATGGCGGCACAGGAGGTGGTCATCGGACTCGAAGGCAGCGGCAATGGAGTGAGATGTCCTCCGGAGCGGGCACGCCTGACCGTCGGGCCCGCACTGTTCGCCTGCCGGGGGTGCACGTCTCATTTATGAGATTCATGCTGCTACGCAGGCGCGTCGTTCCCAGAAGTCGTCGAAGCGGTTGCTCTCCACGGCGCAGCGCAGGGCGATGATGGCGTTGGCGCCAGCGACGGTCCAGCGCATCCCGCCGC
>JAJDUQ010000148.1 GCA_022826505.1 Gammaproteobacteria bacterium | reverse complement strand
TCCTTCAGCGTATCGAGGAACAGGCTCTTGCCGAAGCGCCGCGGGCGAGAGAGGAAATAATGTGTGCCGCCGTCGAGCAATCGCCGGATGAAGGGGGTCTTGTCGACGTAGTAGCAGCCCTCCTCGCGAATCTCGCGGAAGGTCTGGATGCCGATGGGAAGTCTGCGCCTGACCATGGATGCATGATACTCCGCCGGCGGGTCCGATACGGCGGTCCATCCGGCATGCCGGGATAGCCAGTGAGCTCGGCGAACCCGGCGCGGTCGCTCACCCGCACGCCGGGAGGAACACGGCCGATGGCACTCGTCGCAGTCATCGGCAGTCCGTGCGCGCGTTACCCGCCGGCTTCGCACCGTCCTCGAGCACGAGAGAGCAATGCGGCACCGACCGTTCGCCGCGATGTCGCGAGGAACCGGCGGAGTGACAGGCCCGAAGACCATCCTCGCGTTGCTCAGGACCGGAGGTCGGCGAGACTCGAGGTCATCGTCTCGAAGGAACGGATGCAGAGCGGATCGTCATCCTCGATACTGATCTCCATGAGTGCGCAATGGCACCATTGCTCGCACGGTCGTATTTCGACCACACCGGCCACTCTGACCGGAATCGCTGATCGGATTCGCACCGGGCCGGAATGGACAACCAGTTTCAGAGTGTCCCAGCGTCCCAGAAGCGTGCCGACCATGATGAGTTTCGACACCCGCTACAGGTAGAGACGTGAGACGGAAAGCCAACCCGAGAGGTCCCGCCAAATCGAAAGCTCCTTGGGGGTCGTGGAACACACGCGTATTTTTCGGATACGCGTCACTGACAACGATCAGACGCTGCATAGCTGCTGGAGCCAACCCGAACGCACGGGATGAAGCCGAGATGACACCCCTGCATTTCGCGGCGGCGGGTGACAGCTTCGCGACGATGAGGGACGACGCCGAGACTGTTCGGGTTCTGCTTGATGCCGGGGCCGACCCGAACGGGCGGAATGTCCTCGGGCGCACACCTCTGCACCTCGCGAAGAACTCCCATACGGTGCAGGCGCTACTCGACGCCGGAGCCGATCCGAACGCTCGGACCGAGCTCGGACAGACACCTCTGTACTTCGCGACGATGAGGGACAGCCCCGAGATTGTTCGAGTTCTGCTTGATGCCGGGGCCGACCCGAACGGGCGGAATTTCGGTGATCGCACACCTCTGCACTTCGCGAAGAACTCCGATACGGCGCAGACCCTGCTCGACGCCGGAGCCAACCCGAACGCCTGTACCGACGATGGACAAACGCCGCTCCACCGCGTCGCAGAGGGCGGCAACCCCAAGGGAGTACGGGCTCTGCTCGACGCCGGAGCCGACGCGAGCGCACGGACCAAGCGCGGAGAGACACCTCTGCATCATGCGAAACGCCCTGAGACGGTGCGGGCTCTGCTCAACGCCGGGGCCGACCCGAACGCCTGCACCGATGATGGACGAACGCCGCTCCACTGCACCGTAGAGAGCAACACCCGTGAGGCGGTGCAAGCCCTACTGGAGGCGGGGGCGGATCCGAATGCACGAGGCAAACGCGTTCACGTCTGGCGCGACACAGAGCAGGACTCGCACCACCTCTACGAAACACCCCTATATCTAGCGGGGTCAAGGGACGGCGCTTCCGACATTGTTCAAACCCTGATCGACGCCGGTGCCGATGTCACGGTGGAAACGGATTACGGGCAGACGCTTTTCCAGTTCGCACTCAAGAACAACGATATCGAAATGGTGGAGATTCTGCTCAGCGCGAAGCCCGACTTGAACACGCGAGACCGATTCGGCAGGCCGCTTCTCCATCTTGCAGCACTGGGAGGCAATCACACGGCAGTTCAATTGCTGATCGACGCCGGAGCCGACCCGAACGCACGGACAACGGATGGACAGACGCCTCTGCATCTCGCGGGAAATGCCGATACGGCGCGAATTCTGCTCGATGCCGGGGCCGACCTGAGCGCACGGACGGCGAGGGAACACACCGCTCTGCATTACGCGAGAAATGCCGATACAGCCAAAGCGCTCCTCGACGCCGGGGCCGACCCGAACGAGCGGGACAAGGGCGGATGGACACCTCTGCATCTCGCAAGAAATGCCGACACGGTGCGAGTTCTGCTCGACGCCGGGGCCGACCTGAACGCACAGACGGCGAGCGGGCACACCGCTCTGCATCACGCGAGAAATACCGATACGGCCGAGGCACTCCTCAACGCCGGGGCCAATTCGAACGCGCGGACCAAGCACGGACAGACACCCCTGCACCTGCTGACAGGCCCCGACAGTTGCAAGCTCCTGATCAACGCGGGCGCCGACCCGAACGCACGGACAACGGATGGTCAGACGCCTCTGCACCTCGCAGCAGAGAACAGCGACCACGAAACGATACGAATCCTGCTCGACGCCAACGCCGATCCGAGCGCACAGACCAAGCACGGACAGACGCCTCTGCACCTGCTGACAGGCCCCGAACAGGCGCAACTCCTGATCAACGCCGGAGCCGACCCGAACGCACGGACAATGGATGGTCAGACGCCGCTCCATTGCGCCGCATGGGGCGATTACTCCGAGACAGTGCAAGTCCTGTGCAATTCGGGAGCCAACCCGAACACAAGAAATTCGGTCGGGCAAACACCTCTACATCTCGCGGTAGAGAACAGCGACCATGAAATCGTACGAATCCTGCTCGACGCCAGCGCCAACCCGAACGCACGGGACAAGGACGGATGGACTCCGTTGCATGTCGTGAACCGCGAAGGGGTCGATGACGAACCTGATGAAGAGATCAAGGAAGCGGAAATTCTGATCAAGAGCATACAGGCTCTGCTCGACACTGGCGCTGACCTGAACGCACGCGCTGACAACGGAGATACCCCGCTGCTCGTCGCAGTCAGAACAGTTCAAGATACGGACAATCAGGACGTGCTCGATGATCCTGACGTGTTCGACGCTCCCGATACGATTGGTCGGGTACTGACTGTATCGACGAAGGAACGACCGGCTCGCAAACGAGCCTCGCGGAAGCCGTGCGAGACGATTAACTGGGTGGTGAACGTCCCGGCGAAGGTGCAGGCTCTGCTCGACGCCGGTGCCGACGCGAATGCGCGAGGTGAAGACGGGTGGGCACCTCTGCATATCGTGGCCGACGACGGGGGAGTGCACGGACTGGCTGAAGTAAAATCCCTGCTCGAGATATCAAGGATCCTGCTTGACGCCGGTGCCGATCCGAACATCCGCATTGATGGCGGATGGACACCCCTGCACATCGCAACACATCGCCGGCAGCCTGTGGCGGTGATGACAATGCACGCTCTGCTCGACGCCGGCGCCGACCCGAACATCCAGACCGATGACGGATGGTCACCTCTGCATATCGCAGCCCAGCGCCGTGACCCTGCCAGGATACAAGCATTGCTCGACGCAGGGGCCGACGCAAAGGCGAAGACGGAAGAAGGACTCATCCCGTGGGATTTTGTCCAGAATGATTTCGACTTGCAGGACACGACTGTCTATTGGCGTCTCCACGACGGTCGCTTCGAATAGGCCGGACAGCCCCGCCCGAAGAATTCCCAATCCCGCATCACGGCCCTGCTCGCCCGTGAGCCGCTCCGCCGCCCCGGTACCGAATCAGGTGTCGCGGGCGAGGATGTGGCCGCCATCTTGAACCGCCGGAGCGACCGCCCGAGATCCCGAATTCGATCCGGAACGCTTCGCCGCCGGGATTGCCGATCCCGAAAATGACGCCGGCAAGCAACGCCCCGCTCAGGCTCAGCAGCCCGAGCGCAGCCACGATGGTCGCGGGTGAAGCCGCCCTGTAGCTCGACTGAGGATGCCGATGTAGCAGGTATCGAGGATGAGAAGCCGTGGGATACCCATGACCAGCTCGTCGCCGGCAACCAGCCATGAATGAAGCCGCGGCGTGGCCAGGACCGAATCTGACCCATCCAGACAAGCTCACCTGACCGGATAGTCGTTGTACCTGCGTTGTTCCGAAAGCATTGACAGGCACTGTCGCGGCTGCTTACGATCTCGATCGGTACAACACTGGAACAACGGAACCATCCATGGAAAAGCGACGGTATTCCGCAAGCCTCAGTCAGACTCAGGGCCGATCGGGCTACTCGGTCATCTTCCGGCATCCAGTGAGGCGGGACGAGGCGACGGGCAAGCCGGGGGTCCGGATCCGGCGCGGGCTGGGCACCAGGGACAAAGCGGTGGCCGAGCGGCTCCGAAACGAGTTGAACGTCCTCTTGGGTGGACTGAAGTACCACGATCCGACCGCCCGCACCGAAGCCGAGCGACGCTTCGATCCTCGGGTGGTCGATATCTTCTTCGACAAGATGGCTCCCGAAGAGACGGATTTCCCGGCGCTGCGCGATGCGGTGATCCCGCTCCCGGAGGCCGAACCGGATGGATACCGTCGGGTGCTTTTTCTCGGGACGACGGGTGCCGGCAAGACAACGCTCGTCCGCCAGCTTATCGGCACTGACCCCATGAAGGAGCGGTTTCCTTCGACCTCGACGGCGAAAACCACGACCCACGACACCGAGATCGTGCTCGCCGACGGGGATTGGCATGCCGTCGTGACCTTCGCCTCGCGCGACGAAGTCCGTGAATACCTCAACGAGTGTATCTTCGCGGCGGTGCTCTCCGCCGCCAATGGCGCAGGCGACGCCGAAGTGCTCCGGCGCCTGCTCAACCATGTCAACCAGCGCTTCCGCTTCAGCTACGTGCTCGGAAACGGCCCCCCTGCCGCGGTGCTCGAGTCGGACTTTGGAGATGACGAAGGGGAACCGGAGGGAGAGCCCGACCTTCTATTGGCCGAGGAGCACGATGCAATCGACCTTGGTGATACCGAAAGGCTCCTCTCCCACACAACCAAGAAGTTGCGCGAGCTCGCACGCCGACTCGGGGACAATCTGCGAGCCCAACTCGACGTCGAGAGCGAAGAGGATGAGCGCGTGGCCAAAGAGCTCTTCGAGGAAGAGCTCGACAACCTGCTGCAGGATGAAGAAGACTTCCACCAAGTGGCCGATACGTTGATGGAGGAGATCGAGAAGCGTTTCGACCTGCTGCCGCCTGGGAAAGCACAGAAGACGAGACAGGGCTGGCCCCTCGCGTGGGACGGAGCGTGGCCTGTCGAGAAACGCGCCGAGTTTCTCCAGGCGATCTCACGCTTCTCCAGCAACTACGCTCCCTTCTTCGGTCGCCTTCTGACACCCCTCGTGAACGGTGTGCGCGTGGCCGGCCCCTTCTCGCCCATGTGGAGCGGTGGCGAGATACCGAAGCTGGTCCTCCTTGACGGCGAAGGGCTGGGCCATACGCCAGAGTCGTCTTCGGCCGTGCCAACGGCTGTCAGCCGCCGCATCGAGGCCGCCGACGCGGTCCTTCTGGTGGACAGTGCGACCCAGCCGATGCAGAGGGCGCCGATGGCCGCGATGCGGGAGGTCGTCACGACCGGCAATGCCCGCAAGCTCATCATGGCGTTTACACACTTCGACGCGGTGAAGGGCGACGACCTTCCGAACGCTTCGGCGAAGGTGCAGCGCGTTCGGGCTTCCGCGGAGAACGTGCTCGCAGCCTTGGGCAAGGAACTCGTTCCATACGCCGAGCGGGCGTTGCGCCAACGTCTGGACTGCGCCTGCTTCTTCCTGGCCGACCTTCACGAGCCATTGAGCGAAACCACCTCCTCCGGTAAGCGGACGATTTCCCAACTCCGCAAGCTACTCCACGCGGTCGATGCGGTGATCGGACGACCGCAGCCGGCGCAAGCCAGCCCGGTCTACGATCGGATGAATCTCGTACTCGCGATTCGCAGTGCAGCCGATGCTTTCCACAAGACATGGCGACCGCGCCTTGGACTCGGGGACAGCTTTCCGAAAGAGCACTGGACGCGGGTCAAGGCTCTAAGCCGGCGCCTCGCGACGGGATGGGCCGATGAGTACGACACACTGCGCCCCGTCGCCGATCTTCGCAAGGAGCTCGTGGAGAGGGTGTACGTGTTCGCGCAGAATCCTCTGCGCTGGGAAGGACCGGAGCCAGCGGAGGATCGGAAGCAGAGCTGCTTCGATGCCTTCGCAGACGATCTCGGCCGGCGGCTCCTCGCACTCTGCACGCGGAGGGTATGGCATGAGCGCGCGGCGCGGTGGCAGGACGCGTACTACAAGCGCGGGACCGGATCGGCGTCCGTGCGTGCACGGATCATCGGCAACGAAATCTACGAACCCGCTGCACCCGTTCCGGACATCACGCCCTCGCGCGATCGCAACCAGTTCCTTCGTGAAGTGACCACCGAGGTGGAGGACGCAGCTCGGGAGGTCGGCGCCATACTCGAATAGGGGGTGGAGACCCGATCCGTCACTCCGGTGTCGCGCGGGGCTCCGGAGATGCCCGGATCCGACATGACGCTCCATCTGGGCGTCCCGCCGGGGATCGCGCGTCGCACGCTCGACGAAACTGCAAGGCCCCTGCAGCGCCTGCGTCGCCCGACCGGCCCCGAGCCGGTGAGCGACTACGGACCGAGACGGCGATCCTCGCTCTTTGCGATCGTCGAGACCGCGCAACGCCAGTTCGCCGCCGTCCGGCTCAGCAGCTCCCGGGTCGCCACGCCGACGTTCCGGGCATCGTCAATCTCGAACCAGGTCAGTGTCTTGACAGCCTCCATCGGCGGGAACTGCGTGCCGTACAGGGCGACGGCAGCGCCGAGACCGTCTTCGAGCGCGATCCCGGAACGCAGCATCGCGGCGAGGTCCTCGTAGTCCCGCGCGGCAATCCGCTGGAGCAACACCTTCAGCTTCGTGGCCAACAAGTCCAGCATCGCCGCCACCCACACGACGCCGTCGTCGGTCTGCTGCGGATGTCCGACCCGGCCCATGTCGAGGTCACCGAAGAAAGAGACCTTGACGGGAGCCGCCAACCCCGTCCGGGGAGTCGAGATGGTCAACGTCGCGGGCTCCTGCTGAAGGATCTCCGCATCGCGAACGAACGGGAGCGCGAGCAGAGCTTCGAAGTCGAGCGGCTCGGAGGAGAAGAAGTCGAATTCCACGGACGCCCGGTACCCCAGCCGAAACGCGACCGCGGTACCGCCGTACAGGACGAAGGACTTCGGAACCCGGGCAAGCGCCGGCCACAGTGCGCGTTGCTCGTCGGGCAACATGTCGAGCCTCGGTACGAACGTCATCGCGGCACCGGCCTGACCGGCAACTCCGGCACCGGAACGCAGCCGAGCCGCAGGTGCCAGAACCGCCACGAACGACCGTTGAACACACCGGCGGGCGGATCGCGCAGCACTCCGCACAAGTCTTCCTCGGGGACCAGTGAGAGCAGCCAGCGCACATCGGCCACGCTGCCGAGGGTCATCACTTGCGCGAGGAAGAGCCGCCGGTCGGCGAGGGTGCGATCAGGCGGCTGCCACCAGACGTATTTCCTTGCCATGGCTTGCGCGCGGCGATCGTTCACCAGCCGATCGTCAAGCGGAGTGTGGGCTGCGCTCAAGTCGACACCGATAGGCCCGCGGGAAGACGATTATACGTGCGCGGCCGGCCTCCCGGGACGTTCGACCACCGGCTCGCCAGGACCGTTTCACGCTGACCGGGCTGTAGTTCGCAGGTCGACGAGCGTGACGCAATCCGGCATTTCCAGCCTGGAGCGGAGCGGTTGTCCGACCATGCTCAAGTACAACGTCCGGTCGTGGTGGTGACTCGCCATCACCCAGGGCCAGCCTTCTGCGTGCGCCGGTCAATCTCGCAGCGGCGGTGATTCGTCCGGGGCCGTGCGATCAGCGGAAGTCAGGCGGTCATCGGTGCACCACGCCGCCGTCACCCCTGCGCCGATGCCGCCCGTGCACCCACCCACCGGACCCGGTACCGGATCAGGGTGTCGCAGGCGAGGATGAAGAACAGCAGCACGCCCTGGAAGACCTTCGCCGTCTTGTCCGAGATGCCGAGTTCCACCTGCACCGCCTCGCCGCCGAGGTAGCTGATGGCCAGCACGATGCCCGCGAGCAGCACTCCGATCGGGTTCAGCCGCCCGAGGAAGGCCACGATGATGGCGGTGAAGCCGTACCCGGGCGAGATGTGGGGCTGGAGCTGGCCGATGGGTCCCGCCGCCTCGCAGATACCCGCCAGCCCCGCGAGCGCGCCGGCGACCCCGAAGCAGAACCAGACCATTCGGGGCCGCGCAAAGCCCCCGAATCCGCCCGCGCGAGGAGCATCGCCGCTCACCCGGATCTCGAAGCCCTTGAGGGTGCGCGACATCAGCACGAACAGCACCACCACCGCGATGACCGCGAACAGCGCCCCGAGGTGCACCCGCCCGAAGCCGAGCGTCGGCAGGAGGTGCCAGTCCTGGAACGCGACCGTCTTGGGGAAGTTGTAGCCGTGGGGGTCGCGCCACGGACCGCGCACCAGCCAGTCGAGGAGATACTGAGCGACGTACACCAGCATCAGGCTGGTCAGGATCTCGTTGGTCCCGAATCGGTTGCGGAGCAGCGCGGGGATACCGGCCCACGCCATGCCGCCGAGCATCCCCAGCACCAGCATCAGCGGAAGCGAGACCCACGGGCCAAGGTCCGGCGCCATGACGGGTATCACTCCACCCGCGATCGCCCCCGCGGTGAACTGGCCCTCGGCGCCGATGTTCCAGAGGTTGGCCCGGAAGCACACCGCGAGGCCAACCCCGATCAGCACCAGCGGTGCGGCCTTGACGATGAGTTCCTCGATGGACCACAGCGTCGTCACCGGCTCGACGAAATAGACGTAGAGCGCGTGCAGCGGGTCGAGCCCGCGCGCGGCGAAGATCACGCCTCCCACGCACACCGTGAGCACGATCGCGATGACTGGAGAAAGCGCGGTCATCGCCTGACTCGGCTGCGGCCGCGCCTCGAGCTGTAGCCTCATGCCGTCGACTCCCCGCCGCTCTTGCGGCCGCCGGGCGCTTCGGACTCCGGACCTCGCGTCTCGTGCGCGCCGGCCGCGGGCGCCCCGCAGTCCCGATCCCGCGTCGCATGCCCGCCGTTCGCGGGTGCTCCGTGGCCGTGTCCCCCCGTACCGCTCGACCCCGCCGCGGGTGCCTGATTCTCGTGCGCACCCGTCGCACTCGATTCGCCCCCGCGTATCCGTGATTCGTGCGCGCCGGCCATCAGCAGACCGACGCGCTCGCGATCGATTTCGCCCGCGGGATACGCCGCGGAGAGCTCGCCGCGCGAGATCACCGCGATGCGGTCCGCGATCTCGAAGATCTCGTCGAGATCCTGGCTGATGACGAGCACCGCGGCGCCGCCCTCGGCCATGTCCAGGAGCACTTGGCGGATGAGCGCCGCCGCACCCGCGTCGACCCCCCAGGTCGGCTGGTCGATCACCAGAACGGCGGGCTCGCGGTCCAGCTCCCGTCCGACCACGAACTTCTGGAGGTTGCCCCCGGAGAGCGACTGCGCAGGCGGGTTCACCCGACTCGTGCGCACGTCGAACCGTTCCATGACGCGGTCCGCCACCGCACGGAGTCCGGGCCGGTCGATGAATCCGGCACGGACCAGATCGCCGCCGGTTGCGTGGCGGGTGAGCAGCGCGTTGTCCGAGAGCAAGAAGCCCGGGACCGCGCTGTGTCCGAGCCGCTCTTCGGGCACGAAGGCGGCGCCGAGCTTCCGGCGCGCGGTGACACCTCGCGTGCCGCAGGGCTGGCCGGCGACGGTGACCGCCTCCGGGACCGGCGCGAGCCGCTCGCCCGACAGCGCCTCGAAGAGCTCTGACTGCCCGTTGCCCGCCACCCCCGCAATCGCGACCACCTCGCCCGCGCGCACCTCCAGCGAGACGTTGTGCAGCGCCACCCCGAAGGGACCGTCGGCCGGGAGCGAAAGCGATGCGGTGGCGAGCATCGGTGGACCCTGGGGCGCGTGCCCCTCGGCGCTTACCGCGTGCACGTCCGCGCCCACCATCAGCCGGGCGAGCGAGGCCGCGGTCTCCACCTGCGGGTCGACGTTCGCGACCACCTTGCCGTGGCGCAGGATGGTGGCGTCGTGGCAGAGCTGCTTCACCTCCTCGAGACGGTGCGAGATGTAGAGCACCGCGCAGCCTTCGCCGGCGAGCCGGCGCAGCGTCACGAAGAGCTGATCCGCTTCCTGGGGCGTGAGCACCGCGGTCGGCTCGTCCATGATCAGCAGGCGCGGCTCCTGGATGAGGCAGCGCACGATCTCGATGCGCTGGCGCTCGCCCACCGAAAGATCCGCTACCAGCGCGGTCGGCTCGAGCGGCAGGCCGTACTCCGCCGACACCCGCGCGATGCGCTCGGCCAACGCCGCGAGATCGAACCTGCCCGGCAGGGCGAGCGCGATGTTCTCGGCGACGGTGAGTGCCTCGAACAGCGAGAAGTGCTGGAAGACCATGCCGATTCCGAGCCGTCGAGCCGCCGCCGGACTCGGGACCTCGACCGTCTCCCCGCGCCACCGGAGCTCGCCGCCGGTGGGCTGAAGCGCGCCGTAGACGATCTTGACGAGCGTCGACTTGCCGGCTCCGTTCTCCCCGAGCAGGGCGTGGATCTCTCCGGGCGGCAGGCGCAGCGTCACCCGGTCGTTGGCAGTGAAGTCGCCGAAGCGCTTGACGATGTCGAGCGCCTCGAGCAGGTACCCGTCGGCGGGACTCGCCGGCGCGTTCATTGCGACGTCTCGCCTGCGGCGCCGGGAACCGGCCTCGCGAATGTCGTTTGGTCCGTGTCCACCATGTACCGCGCATGCCGAGGCAGACCCGGCCGTGACTCCCGGATTCTCGCTTCCGGTTTGCTCACCGCGCCGTTCCCCCCGCGACATCGCGCATCGGGGCCGACGACTCCGCGAGCGCTTCGTACCGCTCCAGGAGCTGCACGGCGACGCCGGCCGCGATGGCGGCCGGATGCTTCGAGCCGATGGTGGACAATCCGATGGGACAGACGAGCTTCGCGATGCGCGTGTCGGGGACGCCGGCCTCGCCGAGCCTTCGCGTGAATCGGGCGCGCTTGCTGGCCGACCCGATGAGTCCGACGTAGCCGAATCGTCCGGCCGCGAGAGCGGCGTGCACGATGGCCAGATCCCGGGCGTGGCTGTGGGTCATCACCACGATCAGCGCCCCGGCCGGTGCCCGCGCGACTTCACCGGCCGGATCGGCGCTCCGCACCGTGCGCACGTTGGCGGGCGCCGCGGCGGGGAAAGCGTCGGCGCGCTCGTCGATCCAGGTGACCTCGAAGGGCAGCGGTGCGAGCGCGAGCATCAGGGCCCGGCCCACGTGTCCGGCGCCGAACAGCCACACCGGACAGCGGGCGTCGCAGAACCGCTCGACGACGACGTTGTCGCCTTCGAGCACGATCGGGTCGCCCGCCGGCGCGACGCCGGTGTTGTCGTCTCGTCTCCGCCCCCTGGATTGGCCATCGCGTCGGCCCTCGCTCGCGTCATCGCGGCCGGCCGAGGTGTCGACGATGGTCGGACCGTGCAGCGATCGATCGGTCCCGTCCGCATCGAGCGGAGCGCCGTCGACCACGAGTCGGTCGACGCCGCGCGGGCCGATCCGCCCCCGGGTCACGAACGGGCCGGTGGCCTCGCGCGCGGCGAGAGCCCGGGCCTCGTCGAGGCGATTCCGGTCGAACACCTCGGTGAGCAGGCGCACGCAACCACCGCAGCACTGGCCGAGGTCCGGACCCAACGTGAATCGACCGAGCGTCGCGATCGGCGCATCTCGCGACAGCGCGTCGCGCGCCACCCCGATCGCCTGCCACTCGAGCTCGCCGCCGCCGATGGTTCCGCGGAAGCCACCGTCGGGCGCGACGACGATGCGTGCACCGGCCTCGCGCGGTGCGGAGCCGCGCACCGCCGCGACCGTCACCAGCGCGCAGCGTCCGTGCGAAGCGATCATCTCCGTGACCACCGACCAGATCCGCATCCGCTCAACCCTCTCCGCTCACCGGCTCGATCCCCGATCCACGTCCAGACCGCGGCGAACGCCTTGGTCTTCACCCCGAATGTGCACGTCATGGGTCATGCTCTGCAACGTCGACGTGCCGCTGCGCGGCTCCCGCGCGATCATTCGGCACGGCGCACGGTACGTTCCCGGGCCACTGTGGCGTCCCCCGACTTGACAGAACACAGGCCATGGAAGGGCCGCAGGAAGGATAATCCGCCGACATCTTCCATGATCCGTCCCGCCCCGGTATCGAGTGTGCAGGTTGCGGCCAGCGCGGGCGTCATACCTGGAAGTCAATCGCATGCCCAGACTGAAATCACATCGTCAGCGAGCTTGAGTTTCTTGAAAATCCACAATTGAACCGAGGATTTTCAAGGAATATGATGCGGCATGGACATCGACCGCCCCCTTGCCCGCGCCCGCATTCACGAAGCGTTCTCGGTTCATCCCGCGGTCGCCCTGACCGGGCCGCGCCAGTGCGGCAAGACCACCCTCGCGCGCGCGGTCGCGGCCGCCGATCCGCAGCGGAGCACGTTCTTCGATCTCGAAAGTGCGGTGGACCGCCGCCGGCTTCAAGCACCGGAGCAGGCGCTGGCCGGCTTGTCCGGCCTCGTGGTCATCGACGAGGTACAGCGCGGGCCTGCCCTGTTCGAGACGCTTCGCGTGCTTGCCGACCGGCCCGACAATCCGGCGCGGTTTCTCCTGCTCGGAAGCGCATCGCCGGCTCTGATCACCGGAATTTCGGAGTCCCTCGCCGGGCGCATCGGGATTGTCGATCTGGGCGGATTCGATCTCTCGGAGGTCGGTCCGGACTCGTGGCGCACCCTCTGGCTCCGCGGCGGCTTCCCGCGGGCATTCCTCGCCCCGCGCGACCGCGCATCCGCGGTGTGGAGGCGAAGCTTCGTTCAGACGTTCCTCGAGCGTGACATCCCCCAGCTCGGCATCACGGTCCCCGCGGAGACCCTTCGACGATTCTGGACGATGCTGGCTCACTATCACGGTCAGGTATGGAACGCGGCCGAGTTCGCCCGGGCGCTCGGGTCGAGCGAAGGCACGGCGCGAAGGTACCTCGACATCCTGACCGGCGCGTTCATGGTTCGGGCGCTCCCTCCGTGGTTTGCGAACATCCGCAAGCGTCAGGTCCGGTCCCCCAGGATCTACGTGCGCGATACGGGGCTGCTGCACACCCTCCTCACCGTGGAGACCGGCGATCAGGTCGCCGGACACCCCAAGGTCGGCGCCTCTTTCGAAGGGTTCGCGGTGGAGCAGATCGCGGGCGCGTTCGGTGCGGGCGGAATGTATTTCTGGGCGACCCACGGGGGCGCCGAGCTCGACCTGCTTGTCATGCACGGCGGGAAGCGCTACGGCTTCGAGTGCAAGCTCGCCGACGCTCCCGGCACCACGCGTTCCATGCGGGTGGCCCTGAACGACCTGGAGCTCGAGCACCTGTGGGTGATCTACCCCGGGAACGAGGCGTACCGGCTCGACGACCGGATCTCGGTCCTGCCGATCGCGGACATTCCGGCGCTCGCTTCAGGCTAGAACTGCTCGTCGCCGCGGACGCGCTGCTCGTCGGGAAAGTCCCGGTACAGCGCGAAAGAGACGTCCTGTACCCGTGAGTTCACGCTGTGGTGGAGGGATTCGACGATGCCGGAGCGGGCGGCCACCGAGCCGAACGCCAGGTCGAGCTGCGCCAGGCCGTCGAACTCCAGCATGATGTGGAATTCCGGCGCGAACACTCCGTCCGCTCCCGACTATCTCTCCGAAATCGAGGAGATGGTCGCGGCTTGGGAGATGCACCGAAACGGCGAGCTCGAGGCGTTTGCCCACCGGCTCGCGGAGATGGGGCAAGGGCTGACGCTACGCACGTTTTCCGAAACCAGGCTGGCCTTTCTGCGGGACACGCTGGAAAGCGTGGGCAGCCCCGAGGAGCGGATCGCACAGCGCCTGAGGATTGCGGCGGTGCTGATGGATCTCGCACGCTGGAAGGAGTGCGAGGAGCAGCAACGGAATGCGCTTGCCGAAGCAAGGGCTCTCGCCAATGCGACACTTGTAGCAGGGGCATCGTCTCCAAATGGGGCAACAGCCTCGCTGTCCGGCTGCCCAAGGCACCGGTACCAAGAGCGAGGTGGCGCGACAGATGATCCTGGCGGGCGGCGTCATCAGTGTGCAGGTTCTGAACGAATTCGCTGCCGTCCTCCGCCGCAAGTTCGGCTTCGAATGGGAGGCGATCTCCGAAGCTATCGCCGACGTGCGAACGGCGCTCGATTCTGTTCGCCCCATCGATGTCGTCACCCACACCGAGGCCGTCTCTCCCCCTCACGCGCACGGCTTCAGCGCAAGGGCGCCATCATGCGGATGGGGGACACGTCTCTCTTGTCCGCACGCACAGGTTCAGCTTGTAGGACTCGCTGATCGTCGCATCGGCGCTTGAAGCCGGATGCGACACACTGCTGACAGAGGACCTTCAATCCGGCCGGCGTATCGAAGGTTTGGCGATCGTCAATCCGTTCGCTTGAGGGGTCTGCGTGAACGTCGATGGTCCCCGTCTCGGGAGCCATCGCCTCGCATCGCATCCGCCGCCCGCAATATCGCCTCCGGCGTCGCCGGCGCGTCCAGCGGCGGCACGCGCCCCGGCGCGAGACTCGCGATTGCGTGGGTGACGGCCGAGAACACCGAGATCGCCAGCAGCAGCGGCGGCTCGCCGACCGCCTTCGAGCGGTGGATGGTAGGCTCGCGGTTGCGCCCGGGTTCGAACAGCTCTACCCGGAAGTCGGCCGGCACGTCGGAGCAGGTCGGGATCTTGTAGGTCGAAGGGGCGTGGGTGAGCAGCCGCCCGTCCTTCCCGAACACCAGCTCCTCGGTCGTCAGCCACCCCATCCCCTGCACGAAGCCACCCTCGATCTGCCCCATGTCGATGGCCGGGTTCAGCGAGCGGCCGGCGTCATGGAGAATGTCCACGCGGTCGACGCGCATCTCGCCGGTCTCGATGTCGACCGTTACCTCCGAACACGCCGCCCCGCCGGCGAAGTAGAGGAACGGGCGCCCGCTCGCGGTGTCGCGGTCCCAGGTGATCTTGGGGGTCGCGTAGTAGCCGGTGGACGACAGAGACACCCGTTCGGTGAACGCGAGCTGCGTGAGCCGCTCGAAGGGGATCGTCTCCGCACCGACCCGCACCACGCCGCCCCTGAACGCGACGTCCGCCTCGCGCACCTGGTAGAGCCGCGCGGCGAGTCCGGCGAGACGGCCGCGGATGGTTCGCGCCGCGCGGAGCGCGGCCATGCCGTTCAGGTCGGAGCCGGAAGAGGCGGCGGTGGGGGCGGTGTTGGGTACCTTGTCCGTGCGAGTGGCGGTGATGCGGACCCGATCGATGCCGATGCCGAACTCCTCCGCCACCACCTGCGCCACCTTGATGTAGAGCCCCTGGCCCATCTCCGTGCCGCCGTGATTCACCTGCACCGAGCCGTCGGTGAAGACGTGCACCAGTGCGCCGGCCTGGTTGAGCTGCTTCAGCGTGAACGCGATCCCGAACTTGACGGGGGTGAGCGCGATCCCCTTGCGCAGCGTCGCGCCGCGTCCTGCCCGACCCGCGCGCTCCGCCCCCGCGTTGAACCGCGCGATCGCCCGCCGCCGCGCCGCGTACCCGCTGGTGCGCTCCAGCCGGCGGACGATGCGGGTGACGACGTGATCGTCGAGCCGCATCCCGTACGGGGTGACGTCGCGCCCCGGCGCGTAGAGGTTGCGCTTGCGCACCAGCAGGGGGTCGAGCCCCAGGGTGATCGCGACGGCGTCCATCATGCGCTCGGCGAACAGAGTCCCCTGTGGACCCCCGAACCCCCGGAACGCGGTATTGGACACGGTATCGGTGCGTACCCGCCGGGAGTGGATGCGTGCCGCCGGGTAGTAGTAGGCGTTGTCGGCGTGGAACATGGCCCGGTCGTTCACTCCCAGCGAGAGATCGGCCGAGTATCCGCAGCGCCCGTTCAGCTCCACGTCGACACCCTCGAGAACGCCGTCGCCACCGAAGCCGCAACGCCAGTCGACGCGAAAGTCGTGGCGCTTCCCCGTCATCGTCATGTCGTCATCGCGGTCGAGACGCACCTTGGCGGGCCGGCCGGTCACGTGCGCGGCGAGCGCGGCGAGGCAGGCCCACTGCGCGGCCTGCGATTCCTTGCCCCCGAAGGCCCCGCCCATGCGCCGGCACTCGCACACCACCGCCGCGCCCGGAACACCGAGCATGTGCGCGACGAGATTCTGGACCTCGGAAGGGTGCTGCGTGGAGGAGACGACCTGTATCTCGTCCGCCTCGCCTGGAACCGCAAGCGCGGCCTGCCCTTCGAGGTAGAAGTGTTCCTGCCCTCCGATACGCACCGTGTCTTCGAGTCGGTACGCAGCCGCGGCGATGGCGCTCGCCGGCTCTCCGCGCCGGAATTCGTACGGTGCCATTACATCGACGCCGGCGGCCAGACCGTCGTCCACGGTGACGCGGGGCGCGACGGACTCCACCTCGATGCAGGCGCGTCGCACCGCGCGTCGGGCCGCGTCGCGAGTCTCGGCAACCACCGCGAACACCACCTGTCCGTGGAAGAGAATCTCACCGTCGGCCAGGATCGGATCGTCTCCGAAAGCGGGGCTGCAATCGTTCACGCCGGGAATGTCCGCGGCGGTCAGCACCGCCAGCACCCCGGGCGAGGCATGCACCGCTTCCAGGTCCATCGCGCGGATGGCGCCTCTCGCCGAGCCGGCGCCACCGGGTGCGACGTGCACCGTGGCGGACGGCTCGGGCAGGTCGTCGACGTATGCGGCCGAACCCCGGACGTGGCGCTCGGCGCTGTCATGAGCGATCGCGAGCCCCACGCTCGCACCATCGACGAGCCCCGGCCGGTCCGTGAGCGCGACGTTGGTAATCAGTGAGCGCGATTTCATCAGGGGAATTCTAGTGCGAAAACTTCACCGATTCCCGGCCGCGGGGGCGGCCAAGCCCGTATCGGGCGCGTTGAACGTGGCCACGGTGCCCGACCTGCCGTCTGGTACCCGATGCGATTCACAGTCCACGCGTGCTTGCGGGCCGGGACGAAATGCCACCGGCACATCGTCCCGGTCGGCCCTGCGCGCCCTGACTCGCATTCGCCCTGCCACTGTCGACATCTCCACACCTTCGCTGCGGGACTCGGTGAAATTCCCGCACTGGCCGCATATCCATGCGCCCTTCTTCCGTTCGATCAGCGGCGTTCCGCCCCGCGAACCCGCAGCACCGCCTCGATGGAGATGGCGCCCAGCACGATGGCGCCGCCGGCCAGCGTATAGGCGCTCGGGATCTCGGCGAAGACGGCCCATACCCAGATCGGGGCGAGCACCACTTCGGTCAGCGTGAGGAAAACGAGCACCGCGGCCGGAACGAACTTCGCGCCGTAGAGGAACAGGGTCGCACCCGCCGCGGTGAGAAGACCGCCGGAGGCGAGCGCATAGAGCCGGTCCGAATGCGTGACCGTCACGTCCCCGCCGGCCATCGCCCAGCCCGCCACGATGGTGAACGCGGCGGCGAGGCACACGGCCGGCAGCATGTTCAGGCCTCCTCCCCAGCGCGCGACCACCGCGATCCCCGCAAAGCCGACGGTGGTCACGAGCGCGAACAGCGTGCCGGCGACGTTTCCTGTCGCCAGTCCTTCCGACATCATCACCGCGATACCCGTCACTGCCGCGACCATCGCGCCGAGGGTTCGCGGCTCGACCCTCTCGCGAAGCAGCAGCCATGCACCGGCCGCGGCGACGAGCGGTGCCGACGCCATGATGAACACCACGTTGGCGACGGTGGTGTGGAGCACGGCGAGCACGAAGCACGTCCCCGCCGCCGCGCCGCAGATTCCGCCGATGACCGCCCGGTAGCCGGCGAGCCGGAAGGCGCTCAGCACACGGCCCCGGTTCACGATCGCGACCACGATCATCATCACCGCGAGCTGACCGATGCTGCGCCAGAAGATGATCTGCGCTCCGCTGGCGGCCTCGATCATCCGTACCGCCGGTCCTTGCAGGCTCCAGAACACCCCCGCGAGAACGACCATCATGATGCCGAGCCGCCGGTGACGCGCCTCGGACGCGCGCGTGCGCTCCGTGACGTCGACGTCGGTGCCCGCGTGACGGTCTTCCCGAGTCGGCGTCATCTCGAAGCGCCCGCGCAGTCGCTTCGAGAACGCGCATCGCGCGATGATGGGCACGCGGTCAGGCGGGAATCGTCACTCGGTGCGCACTCCACCGCTCGCGGCGCCGGTGCGCGCCCTGCCCGCGGGTTCGCCCCGCTCGCGGAGTCGACCGGGCATCGCATCGGCGGTGTTTTCCGATCCGGTGCCGGCGCGAGGCAGGACTCTCCTGTCGCCATCGTTGCGATGCCGGCCTCGGCGATTGGAACCGGATCGCGCGGATTTTCCCGCACCGCGACCGAACGGCATGTCCCGTCTCGGTCGCGACATGCGCTCGATTCATGCGCCGGGTGGTTTTCATCCATCAATGCAGATTGCCCTGAGAGCAGAACCCGCTCCCGGTATCGGACCGATCGGTGAACCATTCGTGGGAGAGGAAGGGCTTGTCGAAGACAGCATAATTTCTTCCTATCGCGAACAGAACTGCTTTCGATGGCGACCGCTTGTCCGGAGTGCGAAGATCAGGTTCCCCGGGAGCAGCGTGGATGGAGATGGCCGAATCGATTCCCGCCCCCCATCGGCACCTGTTCCAGGGCAGTCGCGAGTTCGGTGGAATTGCGCTGCACGTTCGCCGCGTCGGCGATCACCACGGCGGCCGGCCACGCCGCGATGCAGGCGGGATGCGCGGGCGCCGGCGGCATTCCGGTCGCGTTGGTCGAGACGGAGGAAAAGCTGTGATGAAGACTGTTCTGGCTTCGATTGCCCTGGTCACCCTGCTGGCGGCGAATACGCTTCATGCCGGCTCCCTCGCGCCTGCCCCGCGCGTCACCGCCAAGTTCGAGCGTGACTTCATCGAGCGTTCCGGCGCCCAAACGCTCGAGGAGTTGCTGGACACCGGAATCGCCCGGTACTTCCTCACCGGAGGGCAGCCGTTGCTCGTTCTGGTCGACGGCAGGCCCTACGCCACCACCTCCAGCAATCTGGATACCTTGCCGCTCTCGGCCATCGAGCGCCTCGAGCTTGTGAGCGGCGACAGCCTGGGCACTCTCGACGGCCACGCCGTACGAGGCGCGCTCAACGTCGTGCTCCGCACCGATCTGGACGGCGTCGAGGCGCGCGCGCTCGCCCGGCTGCCGAGCCGGGACGGAGGCGACGGCTGGCAGGGCAGCGTATTCTGGGGCGGAGAGGTCGGCGAGGGGCGCATGACCCTCGGCGCGGACGTCCTGCGGCGCCAGGAGATCAGAGCTGCAAGCAGGGACTACAGCCGCTCCGACTGGCAGGAGGGCGGCTCGTTCAGCGAGGCGCAGAACATCAGCGTCGGCGGCAACACCGTCTTTGTCACCCAGCGTGACGCAAACGGGATCCCGACCGGCTCCCGGTCGGTCCCGCTCGGGGAGTGCGACCCGGCGCGCGGCTACACCGGCCCGCTCGGCAATCCCCCCGGCATCATCTCGGGTGACGAGGGCTGCGGTTTCGCTTACGGCAACATCATGTGGAACACCAGCAGCTACGAGCAGCGGAGCGTCATCCTGAACCTGGATCACCCGCTCGGGGACGATGCCGAGCTCCACGTGGACGCGAATCTCGCGCAGAGCGACGCTGCATTCCGCTACGCGCCGTCGATCGGCGTGTTTTCCTTCAAGCCGAGCGCCGGCGTGCTGGCCGCGATCAACGACGCGGCCGGCGACTACCCGGCCGGTTCGCAGTTCGAGGCGGACGACAACGACTGGTTCGTCGTGGGTCACCGCTTCGTACGCCACGGCAACCGGGACTGGCTGACGGACACCACCGAGCTCGATGTTTCCGCGACCGTCGAGGGCCGGATTTCGGAGACCCTCGGCTACGATGCGCGCATCAGCGCCTTACGGCTGGACGGTTTCCTGGACGGCAACACCTTCGTGCATCTCCGCACGATCAGCGAAGAGATCAAGGCAGGACGTTACGACCTCGAGAATCCGTTCTCCGACGCCGCGGAGCACCGAGAAGCCATCAGGAGAAGCAGCTTGCGGGAGGAGAACGATTTTGGCGCGGAGTACCTGGGAGCCCGGTTGGCGCTGGAAGGATCCGGGTTCGCGATCGGAGGGCGCGATGCGGCATGGACCGCAGGGTTGGAGCTGGAGAGCGTGGAAGCGCATGACGTCACGGTCTATCGAAGCAACGACGGCGCGACCTACGACGTGTCCGAGGTGCTCGGTTCCGGTGGGACCAATTACGCCGGCGAACGCAGGAACGCTGCGGCCTTTGCCGAGATGTCCCTGCCGCTCGGCGAGAAGCTGGACCTCAGGCTCGGGGGCCGTGGAGACGAGGCCGACGATGTGGGCGGAATGACATCGTGGCGCCTCGGGGCCAACCTGCGGCCGAGCGACATCGTCACGCTGCGCGGTTCCTGGAGCGCGGGAGAGCGGGCGCCCTCCATGGTGTACCTCCACAGCTCGGAGTTCCAGGACCATCCCTATATCGAGTGCGACCCGGGTACCGGGAGCCCACCCCGCTCCTGCCCGGAGATCAACCCCCGGCAGGTGACGCGGGTGACCAAGGGCAACACGGAGCTCGACCCCTCGAAGAACGAAAGGGTGGCCGTCGGCGCCGAGGTGCGAAAATGGCCGTTCTTCGCCAACGTGGAATGGTATCGGTTGTCGCGCTCCGGCCTGCCCGGACAGAACAGCGCCGACTGGGCCATGCAGAACCTGAATGAATGCATGGATGGCGAATTGACGAAGTGCATCGACCGCACTGGTGGCGAACTCACCATTCACAACGGGTACGCAAACGTCGTCGACGACGAGGTCTCGGGCATCAACTCCCGGATCGGCGGGGGCTTCAGAACGGGGTGGGGGGTGGTCGGACTGCGTGCGTCCTGGCGGCGCGTGAACAGCGCCGAACTGCGAATCGCGGGTGAGAAGGACGGGTTCGCCATACCCGAGAACGTCTTCCGCGTCGATTTCCTGGCGCGGCGCGGCGACCTCAGCGCGGTGTGGACCACCAGCTACCGCTCCGGCTACGAGAATCGGACAGGCACCGGGTCCTTCGACTCCTGGACCGGTCACGACCTGGTGCTGGACTGGAAACGCCCGCTGGGGCTCGAGGACACACGGTTCACGACCGGCGTGTTCAACATCACCGATGCCGGCCTCTCCGTGAACACCGCCAACCCGAGCAGCGTGGACGGACCCACGGTGGCCGGCTGGGGACGCACTTTCTTCGTTACCCTCAACAAGCGGTTCTGAGTTCGTCCCCTGATTCCGCCGCGGAACCGCGCTTTGGCGGCAAGGGCTGTTCGAGGCGCGCGATCCACGCGGGGCGCGAAATGACCGCCTACGTACGTCCCGCCAGTCTCATCGAGGCGCTGGCGCTTCTGCACCGGAACCCGCACCGAATTCTCGCGGGCGGCACCGACCTGTTTCCGGCCGATGCGGCCGAGCTGGGCTGGGGGAGGCGGGGCATCAACCACCCGGACAGCGTGCCGATTCTCGACATTACCGCCATTGAGGAGCTCTCGTACATCCACCGATTCCCGAATCGGACGGAAATCGGTGCCCTCGTCACCTGGAACGAAGCCGTCGAGTCGAATCTGCCGGCGTGGTTCGACTGCGTGCGACTGGCGGCCCGCGAGATCGGCGGGCGACAGATCCAGAACCGCGGCACCCTCGCCGGCAACCTCTGCAACGCGTCGCCGGCGGCCGACGGCGTTCCCGCCCTGCTCGCCCTGAACGCGCGGGTACGGTTGCAGCACCGGGACGGTTCGCGGGAAGTTTCACTCCAGTCGTTCATTTGCGGCAACCGCCGCACCTGCCGAGAGACGCACGAGCTGATGACCGCCGTCGTCATCCCCTCCCCTGCCCCCGGTGCGCGCTCCACCTTCCTCAAGCTCGGTGCGCGGCGCTATCTGGTAATCTCAATCGCGATGGTCGCGGCCTGCCTGACGATCGAGGACGGTCGCGTTCGTGACGCGCGCGTCGCAGTCGGTGCGTGCTCGGAGGTCGCGCGGCGTCTGACCGAACTCGAAGCACGCCTTGAAGGAATGCGGCCGGGCGACGCGCCGAATCTGGTGCGCGAGGAGGACTTCGATTCGCTCTCCCCCCTCGACGACGTGCGGTCGTCCGCATCGTATCGCCGGCATGGCGCACGGGCGCTCGTGCGCCGGGCGCTCGACACGCTTGTTCGCGACGCGGAGACGGCGAGCTGAATCCGGACCGCGGCAACGGCCCGACCGCATGACTCGGGCCTGCGGTTGCGGGACGACTCCATGACCGCCCGGACCCGATTCAGCGTCAACGACCGGACGGTCGAGGTGGACGCGTCGCCCGCACTCAGGTTGACGCACGTGCTCCGCGAGCATCTCGGCCTGACCGGAACCAAGGTCGGCTGCGACGCGGGCGACTGCGGCGCGTGTACGGTGGTCATCGACGGCGAGCAGGTCTGCGCGTGCCTGGTGCCGCTCGGGCAGGTCGTCGGCCGATCCGTCACCACGGTGGAAGGCCTGGCCGAAAACGGCCGCCCGAGCCGGCTGCAGCAGGCATTCCACGAGCACGGTGCGGCGCAGTGCGGAATCTGCACGCCGGGCATGCTGATGGCCGCAAGCACCCTCCTCGGCCGCCCGCGGCCCCCGACCGAGCCGGAGGTGCTCGATGCGCTCGGCGGCGTCCTGTGCCGGTGCACCGGCTACCGGAAGATCGTACAGGCGGTGCTCGTGGCGGTGAACGGCGAGTCGTGCGCCGTCCGGGGCGCCGACACGACCCGGGAAACGCTCCCGGGAGGCGAGTGGAGTTCGGTATCGGCCCCGACGCCGGACCCGAGCGGCACATTCCGAAATCGGCCGACTCGCTCGCAGCCCGACGCACCCGAGACGGGCTTGACCCGACCCGTGCGTCAGAGCCCGAGCAGCGCCGGCGACGCGGCGCGGAACGACGATGCGAGGAGGTACATGGGCCGGCGCATCCCGAGCGTCGACGGCATCGGAAAGCTCACCGGCGAGGCCGTCTTCGGCGCGGACGGGGCACCGGACGGCGCGTTGCGGTTGCGGGTGGTTCGTTCCCCCTACCCCCACGCCCGCTTCTCGATCGGCGATTGCGCCGCGCTGCACGCACGGCATCCCGGACTCGCCCGGGTCCTCACCTCCGCCGACGTTCCAGGCGTCAACGGATTCGGGATCTATCCGGACATCAAGGACCAGCCGGTGCTCGCACCGGGCACCGCACGCTACCGCGGCGAGGCGGTGGCGGCGCTGGTGGGCGACGCCGACACCCTCGGCCGTCTCACCGACGATCAGCTCCCCCTCGAATGGGAGCCGCTTCCGGCAATCCACGATCCGGGCGAAGCGGTGGCTCCCGGTGCTCCGCCCGTCCAGTGCGCACACCCCGACAACGTACTCACCCGCGGTCGGGTGCACACCGGCGAGGTGCCGCAACCGGGCCGCGACGGACTGCTGGAGGCAAGCGGAGAGTTCGAGACCCCCTTCGTCGAACACGCCTACATCGAGCCCGAGGCAGGCTATGCGAGACCCATCGAAGGCGGTCGCATCGAGGTCGGGGCGAGCACCCAGACCCCCTACATGGATCGGGACGAGGTGGCCAACGTGCTCGGTATTGCGCCGGGGCGGGTGCGAATTCGGCCATCCGCCTGCGGTGGTGGATTCGGCGGCAAGCTCGACCAGTCCGTGCAGCCCCTGGTGGCGCTGGCCGCGTGGGTGCTGGGCGTGCCGGTGCGCTGCACCTGGACGCGTCCGGAGTCGATGGCCGCCACCACCAAGCGCCACCCGTCGCGAATGCGCGCCCGTGCCGTGGCCGACGCCCGCGGCCGCCTCGTCGCGTACGAGTTCGACGGCGACTTCGACACCGGCGCCTATGCGTCGTGGGGTCCGACCGTGGCTGGCCGGGTCCCGGTTCACTGCATGGGCCCGTACCGAGTGCCGAACGTGCGTGCGGACTCGCGCGCGATTCTCACCAACTCTCCGCCTTCCGGCGCGTTTCGCGGCTTCGGGGTGCCTCAGGCCGCCATCGCCCACGAGACGCTGATCGACGAACTGGCGACGGCCTCGGGTCTCGATCCGCTCGAGTTCCGCTACCGAAACGCGCTGCGGGCCGGAGATCGCACCGCGACCGGCCAGGTGCTGGAGGCGAGCGCAGGGCTCGTCGCTTGCCTGGACGGACTGCGCCCGCGCTGGAAGGCACTTCGCGAGGAGACCGACGTCTTCAACGCCTCGGCCGCGGCTCGGCACCGGCGACGCGGCGCCGGGGTCGCCTGCATGTGGTACGGCTGCGGCAACACCTCGATGTCGAATCCCTCGTCGATGCGTGTCACTCTGTCCCGGAGCGGAAGGGTGCTGTTCCGCAACGGAGCACAGGACATCGGCCAGGGCTCGTCGACGATCATGCTCCAGATCATGGCCGAGGCCCTGGGCCTGCCCATGGGGCGAATCGACATGGTGATCGGCGACACCGACTTGACCGAGGACGCGGGAAAGTCGTCCGCGTCGCGCCAGACCTTCGTCTCCGGCCGCGCGGCCCAGCTCTCGGGCGCGGATCTGCGGGCGAAGTTGCTGGCGCTGGTCAATGCCGGGCCGGACGCCGCCATCCGGCTCGACGGTAGCGAGGTGCGCATCACCGACAACGACGGCGTGGAACACACGGTCGCGCTCGGGCGCCTGCCGGTCGTCGAAGGCGACGACATCGTCCTGGAAGGCCGTGGATATTTCGACCCGCCCTGCACGCCGCTCGACGAGAATGGTCAGGGGATACCGTATGCGACCTACGGATTCGCCGCGCAGGTCGCGGTCGTGGAAGTCGATCTCGAGCTCGGCACGGTGACGCCGCGGCGCATCGTCGCCGCCCACGACGTGGGCGCGGCGGTGAACCCGACCCTCGTGGAGGGACAGATCGAGGGCGGAATCGCGCAGGGTATCGGGCTCGCCCTGATGGAGGAGTACATACCGGGCCGCACCGAAAACCTCCACGATTACCTGTTCCCCACCATTGGGGACGTACCCGAGATCGAGTGCCTCCTGGTGGAAGACCCCGAGCCGCTCGGTCCCTGGGGCGCGAAGGGGATCGGGGAACCCGCTCTGATTCCGACCGCGCCGGCCATCCTCAACGCGGTCCATCATGCCACCGGGGTGCGCCTGCGCCGGCTGCCAATCCTCCCGCACCGCGTCCGCGAAGCACTCGAAACGAGAGGCGGCGATGGTTGAGGCGTCGACCGCATCGGTGTCGGCACTCCGGGCTCCGCGGTCCGGATGCGACGGCGGACCTCTGAATTCGGGCCGATGGTTTCCCGCTTCCGTCCGAATGACCGCGCGTGGCGTTCCGGCAGGCACCCTCCGATGACCGGCCACGACTCCCGACGCCGCCGCACCGATCGCACCGAGAAGTTCGGCGCCCGCGAGGAATCGGGGATCGTGCGCTGCGACGCCTGCCCGATACTCTGTCGCATCAAGCCGGGAAAGCTCGGCGCCTGCGATCGCTACGCCAACGAGAACGGGGTGCTGGTGCGCACCGACCCGCTGGTGCTGACCCAACGGGCGCTCGACGCCGGCGCGCCGATGGTGCCGTTCGCGGGGGAGACCGGCGACGACTGGGACGGCAGGGCCCTTGCGAGCGATCGCACCTTCATCACCGGCATCGGCTCCGGCACGACCTACCCCGACTACAAGCCGGCGCCCTTCATCGTCGCCGCCGAGTACGAGGGCGTGGACACCGTGACGGTGGTCTCCGAAGGCATCTTCTCGTACTGCGGGGTGAAGGTGAAAATCGACACCGACCGCTACCTCGGCCCCGAGTGCGCGACCATTCGAGTCCAGGGCGAACCGGTCGGCCACGTCACCACCGCCGAATACGGCTCCCAGATGCTCGCGATCGGCGGCGTGAATCAGCTCACCGGCGGCACCCGCAAGGCGGGGCGAGTCACCTGCGAGACGCTCCTCGCGCTCTGCAATCGCGAGGCGGTGGAGCTCGCCATCGACGACGGCAGCACGGTGGTGACGCAGGCCGGTCGCGCGCCGGTGGTGAACGGGGTCGAGGAGCAGCGCATGCGGGCCGGCTGCGGCTCGGCCACCGTCGGCATGTTCGCGCAGCAGTGGCACGGACACGTGGACGAGGTGATCGTGGTCGACGACCACATCACCGGGGTGCTGACCGAGCATCAGGCGGGCGTCTGTCTCGACATGCCGCGGGCGGGCATCCGGGTGCGCGGGCGGAAATCGACCCCGGGACGCTACTTCCAGGTGGCGAATCCCGGCACCGGCTGGGGCGGCACCGACATCACCGAGCCGCTCACCATGATCCGCAGCATCGACCCCGAGGTGGCATGGCCGGGGATGCGGGTGCTGCTCACCACCACCACCGGCGAGGACAGCCTCTGGTGCATCCTCGACGAGGATCGCCGGACCCTGCTGCCCGCGCCCATCCCGGAGCCGGTGCAGGCGGTGGTCGAGCGCATCGGAGAGAACTGCGAACCATCCCTCTGCTCGGTCCTGTTCATGGCCGGCGCGGGCGGCTCGCTGCGGGCCGGGGTGACCGAGAACCCCATTCTCCTGACCGACTCCATCAAGTCCGCTGCGACCCGGGTCACCATGGGTGGCGCGCCGGTCTACATCTGGCCGGGAGGCGGAATCACCATTCTCGTCGACGTCACCCGGCTCCCCGCCAACGCGTTCGGATACGTGCCGACGCCGGCGATCGTGGCCCCCATCGAGTTCACGGTGCCGGTCGCCGACTACGAGGCGCTCGGGGGACACCTCGGCCACGCGATTGCGCTGTCCGAGGTCCTCGTGGAGACCGGCGGCGAGGCGGACGTGCGCGGCTGGCACGCGGAGAATCCGTGGCCGTGGAAGCCGGTGGGGCAACGCTGAGTGCTCATGATCGAGGGGAGACCACCCCGCTGCATGAGTGGTCCCGGTGTCGCGAAGACGGTTGATGAAATGGGAGTTTCACATGCGGCTGCCTTGGGCGTGCGGGCCGTCGCCCGGCCGAACCGGTCCGATCGCGGGCACGTCACCGCTCATCGCGCGGGCTCCCGGTCCAGCTCGGCGATCTCGATACCCCAACGCTCCAGCGTGGTGCCGAGCGTGCGGTCGAGCGCCGTCAGCGCGTTCAGATGGGCAGGGTTCGGCCTCCACCGTTCTGGGAAGCCTCCCGGACCTGGAGCCGACCGAGATGCGCTGAGTGCACGCACGCTATTTGATTCGGATCCCCCCGGAGCCGTCAATCGCGGATGCCGCTGCCGATCTGGATGCGCGTCAGCCGGGACTCGAAGTACCGGCGGAAGACAACGTTCTCCGGCCAAGCTGCCGGTTCCTTCCAGCAGGCGCCCAGACGTCCCACCAAGCCGGCGATCCAGTCAGCCGCTTGCACCGTCTGGTAGCGGTGGCTCTCCAGATGGAAGGGCGGCTCGATCAGCCACCGGCGCGGCTCGTCCGAGCCGTACATGTCCCGCGTGGCGGCGGTCAGGAGCGCCGCGCGGCGAGGGTGCTCGTCCAGCGCCAGCAGGAACCGCGCGGGACCGCCGGGGTGCTCGGCGCAGAACATGTCGAGTCGCCGAATCGCCTCGCGCAGCATCGCCGAGTACAGCGAGTTCGCGTCGTGCTCGCCCGGTTGCGCCGTCTTCCTGATCCCTACGTAGAAGACGTGGCCGCCCGACCGCTCGATCCGACCGAGCAACCGGTTGGTCGTCCGGCGTAGCTGCCGATACCGCCTCAAGTTGGCCGCCCGGTACAGGCTCGCCCCCTTCTTCTCCCAGGTCGCCGAGTGTTGTCCCGATCGCCGGATCTCGAAGTCCAGCAACTCACACTTGCGCTGGTAGAACCAAGTGCCGAAGCCACGCACCTCCTCCGCCGGCATGACGAATCCCGCGAAGCCGAAGACCGGACTATCGTTGTGGCGCGGGTGCTCGCGCGAGACGTACGGGCCGACGTGGCCGAACTCGTCGAGGTAGGCGATGTAGATCAAACGGCCTCCCGGAAACGCGAAAGCCCGCACCTAGGTGCGGGCCTCGGAAAGAGGGCAGGACTCGCGTCGTGCGTCTCGGGGGCGACTATGGCGGCTTCTCCGGGCGAAGTCAATCTCGCGTCCGCCTCGGCCGATGGACCGGGGAAAGAGAGAACACCTCCGATCCTCTCATGCCGACCGCGAGGTGCCGTCCTCTGGCACCGCGCGAGCCGCTGGTTTGCTCCGAAGCCGAAGCATGATCGACCGCGCCCCAGGCCGCGTCGCAGCGCCCGGGGCGGGCGTGGGGTAGCTGAGTTGTGATGGGCGATCCGCTGCCTCGCTGTGCGAGACGGGCGGAGCCGCAGCAATGCTGCGAGAGTGCCCTGTGACGCCTTACGCTGCCGACCAAAGCGGCGGCTGCGGCGTGCCGGTCGTCCGGCAGTGGCCGCGAGCACGGTTTCGGCGCATCGCGCTTGCCAGCGTTGCGCTTCATCCGCACGGCCAGAGAATATCCCCCGGCCCCGCTTGCAACGCCACGCGCCTCGGCTCGGAGGCATCACCAACCCCGGGGGGTTCCCCGGTCGCCGCACCGGTCCGTGAGGTCCCGTACGGCAGCCGCCTCGCCGTTTGGCTTGAACGGGCCCGCCTCCGCTTCGGAGTGGCCCGTCGTGCCTGGGGCGGGGCGTCTGCCCGCGCGACATCGCGATGGATCGCGATACGGCACCTGATTGCGCCTTCTCAAGCGCCCACGTCGGCGTCAGCCGACCACGCTGCCGGTGGCAGCTCGGTGGTGGCGGCACCATACCACGCCGTCACGAGAGCCTCACGGACGATCTTCTTAGCAATCCCCTTGCCGCCACTGGCCCGAAGGCCGCATTGGGCGCCTGTCACTACCCGCTCGCCCCGACCCGCCCCTCCCGCCGGTCGGGTAGTGACAGACGCCAGGCCCGCTTGAGCCGCCCCCGAGCGCTCGCCGACGACACCCCGCGCGAGGGCTCGCGCCGGTGCGCTCGACGAAGCACAGGCTCCGAGCGGCCCGTGCTCGACGAGGCGGTGTGCAGCACGAGGCTCGGTCCGCCGCCGCCGGCCCCGTTGTCGGCGCGCGTCGGCGCGCCCGCTCTCATTTGCCCTTTGGCGGTGATTCGTGCGATGGTCGCGTGAGGCTGGCGTGCGCACTTCCGGCCGACAGCACGGTGCCAGGGCCGGGGTCGCCTTCAACGGGTGGACGCGGTCATGAGCGAACGGTCGGGCATCGGGTACGGGTTGGGTAGTGAAATTCCGCGCCGGGGGTTGACAAACGCCGGACGGGCTCTCTCTATAATGTTCGCCGAGCCGAGCCGAGCCGCCGGCCATGAGTGCGCCCTCGCGGCGCTGTCCAGGCCACCCGGCCTCCCCGCCTGATTCTTCCGCCCGCCGGACCTCCGCGTCCCGGCGGCCCGCTTCCTCCTCCGACCTCGACTCTTCCGCCGCCCCCCGCGTCACCGCGAGCGGGCGCGCCCTCGCGCCCGCCCTGCGCCGGGCCGCCGGCGCA
>JAJDUQ010000192.1 GCA_022826505.1 Gammaproteobacteria bacterium | reverse complement strand
CATGGCGACGACTTCCTTGAGGTTGTCGTTGAGTTCCTCGAGGGTCGCGCCCTGGCTGTGTGCGCCGGGAAATCCCGGGACATGGCCGACGTAAAGGCCCGTCTCCGGGCAACGTTCGACGATGGCGGTGTAGGAGTGCATTGGGCAAGGCGCTCGCGTGGTAGTGCCGTACGCCATGTTAGTCGGCTCCGCGCCGCTGTTCTACACCATCAAGGCCGGCATCGTGGTGCCGGGAATACCGCCGTGCTCGAGGCCGTCCGCTCCTGAAGCAGTTCGGCGTTTCGCTCGTGTGGTGGCCGACGGCGCTCCGAATGCACGCGGCGTGGACGCTGCTGTTCGGGCGACGCTGTTCTCGGTGCTGATGAACGGATTGTTCCTGGTGATCGCTTCGGCGCCGGCAACGGGTACGCACTGACGCTGCATCAGTCGTTCTGATTCGCCATTGGTGGACGACGCGGAACATCGGCGATCATTCCTCTCGGACTTGAGCGCCAGCCACCCGCCATGCACACGCTGCTCTTCCTCGAACCCGGTCACTTTCACGCCGCCCTCACCTTGCGCGAGCGCAACCCTCGCGTGACCCCCGACGTTCATCTCTACGCAAGGGAAGGACCCGAGCGTGACGCATTCATCGCCCTGGTGCGCTCCTTCAACACTGGCGACGACGATCCCACGCACTGGGACCTCCACGTCCACGAGTCGGATGACCCGGAGCGGGCGCTCGTCGACGAGCGGCGCGGGAACATCGTCGTCCTCGCCGGCCGCAACCGACCGAAGCTCGGGACCATCGCGCACCTGCACGCGGCGGGCCTGCACGTGCTGGCCGACAAGCCGTGGCTGACCGACCCCGCCGCCCTGCCGGCCCTGGAACGGGTGACCGCGGGCGGACCGCTCGCGATGGACATCATGACGCTTCGCCATGACGTGGTGGCCCGCCTGACCCACCGAATCGCGACATCACCGGAGCTGTTCGGTGCGCTCTACGGCACCTCGGACGAGCCCGCGATCGACCTTCACTCGGTGCACCACCTGCTCAAGGTCGTCAACCGCGCGCCGCTCACGCGCCCTGCCTGGTACTACGACACGCGCATCCAGGGAAACGGGCTCGTGGACATCCAGTCCCACATGACCGACCAGGCGCAGTGGCTTGTCGGGGACGGACCGGGCTTCGACTACCGGCGGGACTTCGATCTCGACGGTTCGCGGCTCTGGACCACGCCGGTGCCGCTCGATCTGTTTCGTGCCAGCACCGGGCTCGACCGCTTTCCCGAAGCCCTGGCGGATCGGATCGAGGACGGTGTGCTGGACCTCGCGTGCAACGGCGAGATCCGTTACCGGTTGCGGGGCGTCGCCGTGCGCCAACGGGCCGAGTGGGGACAGCGCGAGCCCGAGGGGGGCGGAGACGCTCTTCGCACGACGGTTCGCGGCGAGGGGGCCACGATCACCGCCGCTCGCGGCCCGGAAACCGGGTTCCGACCCGAGCTGCATATCGCCCCGCGCGGCGCGCCCGGGTCCTTCGGCGCTCGCCTCGACCGTGTGTTCGCCGAATGGCGGCGGGAGTTCCCCGGGATCGGGCGCCGCGGGTCTCCCTCCGGCCACGAGATCGTCATCCCCGCCGCGCTCCGGACCCCGCACGAGGCCCACTTCGCGATGGTGCTCGAAAACTTCCTCGACCTGCTCGACTCGAACCGATGGCCGGCCGCCCTCGCCGCCCGCATTCGGTCCCGGTATACGCTTCTGGCGAGGGCGCATGAGCGATGCGTGCAACCGGCAGAGCCCCCGGCTGGTGGCGGCCGTTGACCATGGTGAAGCAGGCAATGATGGACGACTTGCAGATCAGCGTTCGTCTGGAAGACGAGCCGGACATCGTGTATCCGTCCGGCGATACAGACGTGCCGGAGATCGACGGATTGAAGATGGAACCGGTCTACAGCGAAGTTCAGCAGGCGCTCATTGCACACTTCGCCGACCGAGACGACGTTCTGGTGGCCGGGAACAGCTTCGTCTACTTCAAGGTGGAGGGTCACCCGCAAAGGACCTGGCTGGACTACTTCGTGGCCTTGGGCGTAGACCGGGATGCCATCAGAACGCCTTGCAGTATCGGCTTGCGGAGCAGAGCCTCCATCTGCCGCAACATCGCGAGTCGAACGGAACCATCATTGGCGGCAGTCCACGTGTCGGGATCTGGCTTGGGCACAAGGAGCCGTGTGAATCGCATCCGATGGCGTCCATCGACACGCCTTGCCAGTCCCGCCGGTTGCGGGCGCCGAGCGCCAGGACGGCGGCCTTGATCCAGCTCCGGTCGAGCCCCTCGATCGGCTTGTGCGAATATCGAGGGGGGTGGGGATGTAAGCATTGGAGGGGCTCCCAACGGCTGGCGGGCACGGCAGCGTCGGACTGGGACACGGGCTGCAACCGGGTATGATTCCAGTCGGAAAGCGATACCTGCACCGGAAGCGAATGCCCGCAGTGGAGGGAGGACTGTTGAACGATTCCCTGGCCATCCCGCCCGAGACACTTCGGGACTTCTGCCGCCGCTGGCAGATTGTCGAGCTTGCGCTTTTCGGATCGGTGTTGCGCGACGACTTCGGCCCGGACAGCGACGTCGATGTGCTGGTCAGCTTTGCGGAGGGCGCCGGACACAGCTTGTTCGAGCTGGACGACATGGAATCGGAGCTGAAGGAAAT
>JAJDUQ010000275.1 GCA_022826505.1 Gammaproteobacteria bacterium | reverse complement strand
ATCCCGCCCGCAGTGCGCCGCGCACTCTCAAGCCGCGACTGCGGAATGGTGGCAGGTCATCGGTCTCGGCGGGGTCGAACTGGCCACAGCCAACGGCGCCGCGATATCGGGGGCGGGGCACACTATTGCCGTCGATACCGTGGGTTCGTCGCAGGACCTCGTCGGGCGGTTCGGAGCCATCGAGGTAGTCGACGGATTCCGGGCTGACCCGGTGGAGGCGATGCGGGCGATGCCCGGCGCAGGCCTGCAATCTCGTTCGGACTCAACTCCGAATTGGAAAACGCTCTCCGCCAGCCCGAACAACGACCGGGCGATGCGCCAGCACGGGCGGGGACGACCGCCACTGCTTCATGTCCCTACCGGGAACCGGCACGGGGAAGACAGGCTATCCACCCCGCCCCGCATCCAGTAGATTGCGCCGCTCAGGACGAACATCGGAACGACCGACCATGCACAAGGCCCTGCTGATCGACCCCCACAAATGCACGAGCTGCATGCAGTGCGAGCTGGCGTGTTCGTTCGAGCACACCGGCGCATTCAATCCCGCCCGCTCCCGGATCAAGATCTTCGAGTTCGAGCACGGCGCGCGCTCCATCCCCTACACCTGCACCCAGTGCGAGGAGGCGTGGTGCCTGCACGCGTGTCCGGTCGAGGCGATCACCGTGAACCTGGCGACCGGCGCGAAGGAGGTCGACCCCAACGTCTGCGTCGGCTGCAAGGTCTGCACCATCGCGTGCCCCTTCGGCACCATCAACTACAGCGCCGACACCGGCAAGGTGGTGAAGTGCGATCTCTGCGGCGGGAACCCGCAGTGCGCCGAGGCGTGCCCGACCGGCGCGATCACCTACGTCGATGCGAGCTGGACCGGACTCGATCGCATGCGGGCGAGCGCCGTCGCCGCCCACGCACCGCAATCGGGCGCCTGATCCGCCCGCGACACCGAAAGGAGAGACCGGCATGGGATGGCAACGAAGAATCCTGCGGGTGGACCTCAGCGCGGGCACCAGCACCGTCGAGCCGCTGAACATGGAGTGGGCCAACGCCTATCTCGGCGAGCGGGGGCTCGCGACGAAGTACCTCATGGAGTCGATGGACCCCTCCGTGGACGCACTTTCGCCGGAGAACGTCCTCATCTTCGCGACCGGCCCGCTCACCGGCACCATGTCCTCCACCAGCGGGCGGTACGCGGTGGTCACCAAGGGACCGCTTACCGGGGCCATCGCCTGCTCGAACTCGGGCGGCAAGTTCGGGGCGGAGCTCAAGTTCGCGGGTTTCGACCTGCTCATCGTCCACGGTCGTTCCGAGAAGCCCGTGTACCTCCACATCGTCGACGACGAGGTCGAGATCGTGGACGCGGCGCCGGTATGGGGAACGAGCTGCTGGAACACCGAGGAGTGGCTGAAGGGCCACCACCAGGATCCGTTGCTCAAGGTCGCCTCGATCGGGATCGCCGGCGAGAACCTGGTGCGCTACGCGTGCGTGGTGAACGACCTGCACCGCGCCGCGGGGCGTTCAGGCGTCGGCGCGGTGATGGGCTCGAAGCAGCTCAAGGCGATCGCGGTGCGCGGCACGAGAGGCGTGACCGTTGACGATCCGAAGCGCTTCATGTCGGTCGTCGCGCAGACGAAGGCGAAGCTCTGGGACGACCCGGGCCGCCGCGGCCTCGAGAAGTACGGCACCAACGCGATGATCGACAACATGCACGGCTGGGGAGGACTGCCGACGCGCAACTCCCAGCAGGTGCAGTTCGAGGGCACGACGAAGATCAACGCGAAGGCGATGCTCTCGACCGGTGAGGACGGGCACCGCAACCTCGTGACCAACAAGGCCTGCTTCGGCTGCACCATCGCGTGCGGGCGCATCGCGAAGATCAACCCCACCCACTTCACCGTCGTCAACCGCAAGGAGTACCGGCATGCCTCGGGCGGGCTCGAGTACGAGACCGCGTTCGCATTCGGCGCCGAGTGCGGCATCGACGACATCGACGCGCTGACCTTCGCGAACTTCATCATGAACGAGCAGGGCATGGACCCGATCTCGTTCGGCGGCACCCTCTCGGCCGCGATGGAGCTCTACGAGATGGGCGTCATCACCGACGCCGACACCGACGGCGTGGCGCTCAATTTCGGAAACGCCGAGGCGCTCACCATCATGGCCGAGAAGACCGGCAAGTACGAAGGCTTCGGGCGGATTCTGGGCATGGGCTCGAAGCGACTGGCCGAGAAGTACGGCCACCCCGAGGTCTCCATCACCATCAAGGGCCAGGAGATCCCCGGCTACGACGCTCGCGCCCTGCAGGGCATGGGGCTCGGCTACGCCACCTCGCCGCGCGGCGCGTGCCACATGAAGCACGATGTGTTCGAGGAGGACATGGACGACGTGAGCGGCAACGGCAAGGCCAAGCCCTGCAAGGACAGCCAGGACCGTATCGCGGCGGTGGATTCCACAGGGCTTTGCTGGTTCACCACCAGCGCGTGGGGGCTCGAGGAGTTCGCGGTGCAGGTGGATGCCGCCTGCGAAGGGGAATGGACCGCCGAGCGGCTGACCGAGGTCGGCGAGCGCACCTTCACTCTGGAGCGCCGGTTCAACCTCGCGGCCGGACTCACCCGCGCGGACGATACCCTGCCGCAGCGCTTCCTCCGGACCCCGGCGCCGAGCGGCACCGCCGAGGGCAAGGTCAACGAGCTCGACAAGATGCTTCCGGCCTACTACCGGGAGCGCGGATGGACCGACGACGGGGTGCCCACCAACGAGACCTTGAGCCGCCTGCGAGTGTGAACGGACCATGAGACACGTCATCATCGGGGCCGGACCGGCCGGCGTGGTGGCGGCGGAGACACTGCGCCGCCACGACCCTTCCTGCGAGATCGTCATCCTCGGCGACGAACCGGAGCCGCCCTACTCGCGAATGGCGCTCCCCTATCTCCTCGCCGAGAACGTCGACGAATCCGGTACCCATCTTCGTCACGGCGACGGGCACTTCGAGAAGCTCGCGATCGACGTGCGACAGGCACGCGTGAGCGGCATCGATACCGCGAACCGGACCGTGACCGCAATCGGAGGCACAGCGCTCTCCTACGACCGCCTGCTGATCGCAACCGGCGCACATCCGGTCAAGCCCCCGATCGAGGGCATCGATTCCGAAGGGGTCGAAAACTGCTGGACCCTTGCCGACGCGCGCCGAATCCTCGCCGGTGCGAAGCCGGGCGACCGCGTGGTGCTGATGGGCGCGGGCTTCATCGGCTGCATCGTGCTCGAAGCACTCGCCGCGCGCGGGGTCGACCTGGTGGTGGTCGAGATGGCGGATCGGATGCTGCCGCGCATGATGGACGAGACCGGCGGCGCGATGATCGCGCGCTGGTGCGAGTCGAAAGGCGTGGCCGTGCGCACCGGGACGCGGGTGACGGAGATTGCACGCAGCAACGGCGGCCTGACGCTGGCCACTGACGAGGGCGACCCCATCGAGGCCGACCTCGTGGTATGCGCCACCGGGGTGTCGCCGAACACCGGATTCCTCGACGGAGCCGGAATCGAATGCGAGATGGGCGTTCTCGTCGACAACCGGCTGTGCACGAACGTCGCGGACGTCTACGCGGCGGGCGACGTCGCGCAGGGGCCGGACTTCTCGACCGGACAGCGCGAGGTGCACGCAATTCAGCCCACCGCCGTCGAGCACGGCCGCATCGCCGCTCTCAACATGGCCGGGACCGACACCCCGTTCCGCGGCAGCTTGTCTATGAACGTGCTGAACACCCTGGGCCTCGTCTCGAGCTCGTTCGGCCTGTGGATGGGTGCCGACGGCGGCGAACGCTCCGTCGCTGCCGACGAGGCACGCTCGCGCTACCTGAGGCTGGAATTCGAGGAGGACCGAATCGTGGGTGCGCTCGCGCTCGGCCTGACGCAGCACGTCGGAGTGCTGCGCGGGCTGATTCAGACTCGGGTACGCCTCGGCACCTGGATGCGGAAGCTGCGCGACGACCCGAACCAGGTCATGAACGCCTATCTCGAATGCACCCAGGGGAGCGTGCAATGAGGGTCCAGGTCACCGCGGCGGGCGTGCTAGAGGACTACCTGCCGGCGGGCTCGGACGGCGCGATGACCATCGAAGCGCCGGTCGAAGCGACCCTGGTCGCGGTGCGCCAAGCAGCGGGGATCCCCGAGAGCGCAAAGCCTCTCATCTCGCTGAACGGTGTCGTCGTGCCGCGCAGCCAGCATGCCACCCGGGCCGTGGCCGACGGCGACGCGGTGCATTTCATGCCGAACTTGAAGGGCGGGTGAGGGCCGTTGTGTCCAGTACCGACCACGGGGAGAGAGATGCTGGACGGCGCCGCGGCGTGCGGGGAAATTGCCTTCGAACTCAGTGACCGCGGGCGCTTGCGGTACGCACTCCTCACCGCCTGAATGCGGCTCCGGTATCTCCGGAGTGCTATCGGCGTTCGCGTTGCGCCCGGACATAGCTTTCCAGCACCCGGTTGATCCGGGTCTGATAGCCCTTTCCGGGCGCTTTGAAGTAGGCCAGCACCGAACGCCTGACGCGCATGGTGACTTGCTCGGTGAGATCGGGCTCGACGAGCTTCGCCCGCTGCCAGAAGCTCTCGTCCAGCTCGGGGATATCGCTGAAGTCGATGTCCTCGTCCTTCACGGCCCCGATCCGGCCGGGTGTGAGAGGTCTATCGTATCCACTCATGATAAGCCTGCCTTTCCTTGCGAGATGCCGGGCGAGCAGAGATCAAGCGAATCAGGTCGTCCCGTTCGGTATGAGCCACCACGATCAGCACAGCCGGCGCCACCCAGCCGATGCTGATGTAGCGATCCTCACCGTAATCCGTGCGACGGTCGATCGATGTCACGACCGGTCTCTCGAAGATCCGCTTGGCAGTTTCGAAGGCGATACCGTGTTTGCGGATGTTGGCCTGATTCTTGGCCTCGTCCCACTCGAACCGCATCGCTCTTTCCGTACCTACAAAGTGTAAGTATAACAGCGTGAGAGAACACGTACACTCGGCTGACACCGCCGCTTCGATCGGGTTCGGACGAACGACCGTCACAGAAGTATCTTCGAGGAGACGAGGAAGCGATGAAGGCTCTACTGATTCGAGAATTGGTCGTACCGGGATTGCTCTCTTTCGCCGTCGCACTCGGCACTGCTTCCGTGCTCGCACAAGGAAGCGGAGCGGGCACCCCGAACCCACTCGATGACACCCTTGCACCGGACCCCACCCTGTCTCCGGCGGAGGTCATCCGGATTCAGCTCGAAGCGCTTCGGCACAACGACGAGCAGGACCGCGGCATCGAAGTCGCGTTCCGATTCGCCTCCCCCGCCAACCGCGCCAATACCGGTCCGCTGGCCCGCTTCATCCCGATGATCAAGCAAGGCCCCTACGCGCTCATGCTGGAATTCCGCGACGCGATCTACGGTCCGGTTGAGACGGTCGCCGACCGGG
Organism: Gammaproteobacteria bacterium; assembly: GCA_022826505.1. GTDB lineage: Bacteria > Pseudomonadota > Gammaproteobacteria > HK1 > HK1 > HK1. The sequence goes on along the minus strand of JAJDUQ010000275.1, from coordinate 24,283 downwards.
CGCGTCAACGCGTCACGCTGACCGGTACCCGCGAAACCATGACCTACTGGTTCTATCTGTCCCGGCAGTCGGAGCCGCCCTACGTGGACTGCTGGATGACGGATTCGGTAATCATCGAGCCATCCCCGGGCCAGGTCGTGTAGCGCCGCCGTTACCGTGGTCGCCCCGGAGCTCGGGGTTCCGCCGCGGAAGATCACCAGGAGGGTACGGCGGCGCGGACGCGCAGGTACGAAGCCCCTCTGGCCCGCCGCGGCAGATTCGATTCAGCCTTTCGCGGCAACCGCCGAATCCAACTCCCCGCGCAGCGCCGGCATCACCTCCTCGGCAAACAACCGCATCGAGCGCTCCACCACCTCCATCGGCAGGCCGCCGAAGTTCATCCAGCAGATCAGGTTGTTGACTCCGGCTTCAGATGGTCCGCCCCCCGTCCACCGGCAGACAGACCCCGGTCAGGAACTCCGCGTCGTCCGAGGCCAGGAACAGGACCGCGTTGGCGACGTCGGCCGGCTGGCTCAGCCGGCCGAGCGGCACCGTGCTCAGGAACCTGGCGTGCATCTCGGGAGTGACCTCGCCGCCGAGGAACTCCGAGAGCATCTGGGTCTCGCCGGCCACCGGGCACACCGCATTCACCCGGATCCCGTGGGGAGCGAGCTCGACCGCCATCCCTTGGGTAATGGTGTTCACCGCGCCCTTGGAGCCGTTGTACCAGACGAGTCCCGGACGAGGGCTGATCGCCGCCGTGGATGCGGTATGGATGATGCACCCGCCTCCGGCTTCTCGCATGAGGGGCACGGTGTGCTTCGCCGACCAGTACAGCGCCTTCACGTTGACCGCGAAGATGCGGTCGAATTCGTCCTCGGTGACGCTCTCCATCGGTTGGGCGCGCTGCGGCACGCCGGCGTTGTTGACCATGATGTCGAGACGTCCGTAGCGCTCGACCGTCTCCGCCACCAGTCGTTCGGTGTCGTCGTCACGCGACACGTCCGCGTAGACGAACCGCGCCTCGCCGCCCGCCTCGCCGATGGCATCGGCCACGCGGCGGCCGTCCTGCTCGTTCACGTCGTTGACGATGACCCGAGCCCCTTCGGCCGCGAAGCGCCGGCAGATCCCTTCGCCGAAACCCGCACCGCCTCCCGTGACGACTGCTACCTTCGCTTCCAGACGCATTCTGTCCTCCTCGTTCGCGCTTCCGGTTCGCACTTCCGGTTTGCCGTCACTCCCAGGGTGCAACGACCGGGTCCCCGGCAATCTGAATTCGATGCATCACCCTGCGTCGAGACGGATCGATCGGGGTGCGGTAGTGCATCGCGCATCGGTTGTCCCACAGCACCGCGTCGCCCTCGCGCCAAACGTGCTCCCATGCCAGCTCCGGCCGTGTCGCATGCGCCCACAGCGCATCGAGCAACGCTTCGCTCTCGTCGTTCGACAGGCCCACGATGTAGCTCGACGGCCAGGTGCGCCGCCGCCCCAGGTAGAGCGCGCGTTGCCGCGTGTTCGGATGCACGCGTACCAGAGGGTGTACCGGACCGTCGATTTCCTCCGGCCTCTCGGGCTCCGTCAACCCGGGACGCAATACCCCGGCGCTGTTGCGGCTCGAATCATGGACCTGATGGAGGCCCTCGACCGCTTCCTTGAGTTCGGCCGGCAACGTCTCGTAGGCGAGGTACTGGTTGTTGAACGAGGTGTTGCCGCCCCCGCCGACGGGAATCTCGATGGCGTAGAGCAGGCTGCCCGCGGGCGGCACTTCGTTGTAGGAGTTGTCGCTGTGCCACACCACCTCGTGGCTCCCGAGCCCCCCGTTGTCGAGGGTCGGATTGCCATTGGCGTCCAGATTGGTGACCGCGAGGATTTCCGGGTAGCCCTCCACCCGGTGCGGGTTGTACGTCGAGGGCTCGCGGTCAAAGTACGAATGCGCGCTGGTCGTCTGGGAGCCGCCGAAAATGTTGGCGGTGCGCATGATTGCGTCGTCGCTCATGCCCTGGCCTCGGAAGAGCAGCACGAGGTGCTCGTACCACGCCTCGCGCAACGCCTGTCGAATCGTGTCGGAAACAGGGAGGGACAGATCCACGCCGCGGATTTCGGCGCCGAGCGCGGCGCCGGTGGGTACGATTTCGAATGCATCCAGGGTGTTCACCAATGGCTCCCGGGCGGTTGGGCACCGGCACGATATGGGCGGGCGCCTGGACGGACGGAGCGAAGCTTAGCGCCGTAGCCTCCGATCCGCACCCGGCCGCCGGAGCGACGATCGGCGCAGTGTCCATGCTGTGCGCCGAGCGCCGCTGGCGTACATTGCGCACCCCAAGAGCCGCCAATGCCCATCGGCACGCGCGACGGAGCGACGCAATGACGGACGAGTGGTACTACGAGCAGTTCGAGAATCACACCCGCCTCGGGATGCAGGTGAGGCGCCGCCTGGTCTCGGAGCAGAGCGACTTCCAGAAGATCGAGCTGTTCGAGGCCGAGCGGTACGGACACGTGCTCGCGCTCGACGGGGTATACCAGACCAGCGAGCTGGACGAGTACTTCTACCACGAGATGCTCGTGCACCCCACGATGACCACCGCCCCGAGGATCCGCCGCGCGCTGGTCATCGGGGGCGGAGACGGCGGCACGGCCCGAGAGGTCCTGAAGCACCCCGAGGTCGAGCAATGCGTGATGGTCGAGATCGACGCGAAGGTCGTCGAGGCGTGCAAGGCGCACCTGCCCACCATCGGCACTGCCTGGGACGATCCACGGCTCGAACTGCGCATCGGCGATGGCATCGCGTTCGTGAAGGAGGCCGACACCGAGCCGTTCGACGCGATATTCCTCGACGGCAGCGATCCGATCGGTCCGAGCACCGGACTCTACGACGAGGCGTTCTATCGCGGTTGCGCGCGGGTGCTCGCGCCGGACGGAGTCTTCGCCCTGCAGAGCGAATCCCCATTCCTGATGCGCGACATCTACCTCCAGATTCAGGAAACGCTGGGCCGGGTGTTCGGCCGGGTCGACCCCTACTTCGGGCCGGCCCCGATCTATGGCTGCGGGATCTGGTCGTGGACGTGCGCGTCGCACGGAGTCGATCCGCTCGCGATCGTGGATACCCGCGCCGAGCGAATCGAGGCGCAGTCGCGCTACTACAATCGCGGCATCCACCGCGGTGCCTTCGCGGTGCCGAACGATCTCCGCCGCTGAGGCCGCACCCGAAGCACCGGGGAGACGGCGCTCCGGGAACGCGGCATCTCTGTCAACATTCGTCGGACGACGAGACCACCCAAGGCCCGCGTCGACAATCGTGAAGCCTCGTGAGCGCCCACAGGCGTGGGCCGCCGAGGGCCACCCGATGAGCGGGTCCGCGATGCGGGCTACACTTGCCCCGCAGCCGCCGTGCGCGAGCAGTACCTGCTGTTTGCCACATTCATCCGGCGGGATCGACGCAGCGGCAGCCGCCGTGCACGAGCCCCGCCCGTTGCCCGGACAAGGACCCTGAACGCACATGGAATACGTCATCGCACCTCCGGAGACCCCGAGTCTCGCCGTCGCCGGCAACGGCGCTCGATTTCCGGTACGCCGCATCTACTGCGTCGGACGAAACTACGCCGCCCACGCCCGCGAGATGGGGCACGACCCGGACCGCGAGCCTCCGTTCTTCTTCCAGAAGAACGCCGACGCCCTGCTCGAGAGCGGTTCCAGGTTCCCCTACCCGGCCGCTTCGCGCGACGTGCACTTCGAGATCGAGCTTGTCTGCGCCATCGGCACGGGCGGCTCCGGCATCAAGGCCCCCGACGCCCTGGGCCACGTGTGGGGCTACGCGGTCGGAATCGACATGACCCGCCGGGACCTCCAGGGCGCCGCGAAGAAGCTCGGTCGCCCGTGGGAGGTCGGCAAGGCGTTCGAGCATTCGGCGCCCTGCACCCGGGTGCATCCGGTGGGCGCGGCCGGCCATCCCGTGGAGGGCCGGATCTGGCTCGACGTGAACGGCGAGACGCGCCAGGACGGGAACCTGAACGAGCTCATCTGGAGCGTGCCGGAGATCATCGAGCAACTCACCGCCCTGTTCACGCTGGCTCCGGGAGACCTGATCTTCACCGGAACCCCGGCCGGAGTCGGGGCGGTCAACCGGGGCGACGTGCTGACCGGCGGCGTCCAGGGCGTGGACGAAATCGAGATCGAGGTGATTTGAGGCGATGACCGCGAACCATCGACTGGACAACGTGCCGCAGTTCGAGCTGACGGCGGAGCAGCAGGCGCTGAAGCATCGTGCCCGCGAACTCGCGCGCGAGGTCATCGAGCCACGTGCGGCCGAGGTGGACCGCACCGAGCAGTATCCCTGGGACAACGTCGAGGCGCTGCGCGAGGCCGGGTTCATGGGGATGACGATCCCGCGGGCCTACGGCGGCCAAGGGCGGAGTTTTCTGGACGTGACCCTCGTCATCGACGAGATGGCGCAAGCGTGCGGCGTCACCGGCCGGATCGTGGTCGAGGCGAACATGGGGGCGATCTCGGCCCTCATGCACTACGGCACGGAGAAGCAGAAACGCCTCGGTGCGGAGCTGGTCCTGGCCGGCGACAAGCCCGCCATCTGCATCACCGAGCCCGGGGCCGGAAGCGCGGCGGGGGAAATGACCACCCGCGCCGACAGGCGAGGCGACGGCTACGTTCTCAACGGCAAGAAGCACTGGATCACCGGCGGCAGCGTCTCGCGCCTGCATCTCGTCTTCGCGCGCGTGTTCGACGAACACGGCGCCGAACAGGGGATCGGCGGGTTCCTCGCGGTGCGAGACGAGACTCCGGGTCTGAAGATCGGCCGGCGGGAGCCCGCGATGGGACTGCGCGGCATCCCCGAGACGGAAATACTGTTCGAGGACATGGAGGTTCCGGCCGAGCGCGTGCTCATGCCTCCGCGCGGCTTCGGCCGCGGGTTCGCGGACCTGATGAACGTCTACAACTCGCAACGGGTCGGCGCGGCGACGGTCGCGCTCGGCATCGCGGACGGCGCCTACCAGCGGGCTCTCGCGTACGTGGGCGAACGCGAGCAGTTCGGGCGGCCGATTGCCGAGTTCCAGGGCCTGCAATGGATGCTCGCGGACATGAGCATTCAGATCACCGCGGCCCGGCTCATGGTTCACAAGGCTGCTTCGAGCGCTGCTCCGTTTCCGGACGTGACTCTGGCCGCCCAGGCCAAGGTCTTCGCCTCCGACATGGCGATCAAGGTCACCAACGACGCCCTCCAGTGCTTCGGAGCCCGCGGCTATTCGCGCAACCTGCCCCTGGAGCGCATGGCGCGCGACGCCCGAATGTTCACCATCGGCGGGGGGACGGCGCAGATTCTCCGCACGGTGGTGGCGTCGCGGATTCTCGGGCGCAAGCTGCCGCAGACGCGCGACGGGTTCAGCCGGCTGGCTGGGAAGGGGTAGGAGCGCGAGATCGCCGAACCGCATGACCGGGCGGAGCGTCGAGCAATCTTCGCAAGGAGTAAATTCTGACGCGCGAACGCTGCCCGCAGTTCGGCTTTGTGCAGGTTGTGGGAGATCTGGCGAGTGAATTCGTCCAGTCGTTGCGGGTGCGCGCCGCACTCGGTTCGTCAATGGCGATGTCCGTGAACACCGAGGTGTCGACGTACACGACGCTCATTCGCCGCGCTCGGCGAGAAACCTCGATAGTGCCCCCGGTCGTCGTTCAACCGGCCGGAACGTCCGCCTCGGGATGGCTGAGGGAACAAGAGCGCCACTGCATTCAAGATCCTTCAGCCGCTCGTCGAGCGTCGGCTTCTGCCGTCGCCGGATCGAACGAATCTCCGCCACTGGCTCCCCTCGATACGAGACTGTGACGGTCTTGCCTTCAGGCACATGCCGAATGACTTCGCAAAACCGCGTCTTTGCTTCACGGATTGAGTAGGTGAGTGTCATATCGTCACCTTGCTCGCCTAATTGGTCATGGTAGTTCACGTGCCGAGAAAGCGTCTGTGGTGCTTCCGGAAATTTCGATCCGACCTGTCAGAGTCGACAGCGCGTCTGCAATGGACCATGCGCCATATGCGGTACCGGGAATCTGCAATACTTCGCGAATTCCAGCGTCCTCGATGTCCGCGACGGTCGGAGCGATGGTCGCGCCGGTGACAGGGCTGTCCGCTGGCGGGTCGAAGCCGGGAAGCGGGACGGAAGGTTCTCGTCACAGGGCCAGTGCTCGATTCAGGTCATCGTGCTCGAAGGCACTGGCCATGCGGTTGATCTCGACAGCGCGCACGTCAACCGCTTTCGCGGTGTCTCGCCAGGTCGCAGTGACGCTCGCGACTTCCTTGATGACCGAGCGAGCCTGCGCCAGCGTCAGCGCGAAGAACTCCGAGGCGACCTCCAGCAGATCGAGTGAACAGGTGCCCTCGTCCAGATCGATGTTTGTGGTCAGGACGCGCGCCTTGAGGTCCGTGGGTACAGGATTGAGGTCGTAGGCGGGAGAGAGTGACCATCCCGTCTTCCCGAGCCACAGGAAGCCGTGATTGCGCAGGTGATCGTCGACATTGGAGATCAACACGTTGAAGACGACGCGCCGATAAAGAGCATGGGCGTCCGGCTTTCCCCGGGCACCATGTTCCGCGAGAACATCGACCATCTCGGGGTAGCTGCCGCGCTCGCCGTCTCTCGCGCCCATCATCGCCATGGCCGACAGGAACGGAATGCGGATTGCGCCCTGGCGATCGAAGCGCCGTGACAGCAGGACCTTCTTGCCGGCGACATCGATCAGATGATGCGTGGGCGTGGCGATGCCGGCCCGGCGAGCCAGACGCAGCGCAATCTCCTCCCAGGTTTCCATGCTGTACTCGTCGGTCTCCTTCGGAAACTTGGCGATGGAGAGGTGGCCGTGCCGGTCGATGACCGACGCCTTCGGGCGCGCACCGCCCAGGGAGGAGCCGGGAGCGAAGATGAGCTGGAGATCTTCGTCGGTTTCCTCGTCGCGGAGAATCCGCTCGGTGATCCGAAGCAGGCGGCCAAGCTCGATTTGAGCCGGCACCCCCGCGCGGACCGGAGCCTGGAAGGTGATGTCCCCAGCCCAACGGAAGCGCAATGCGCCCGGCCGGGTCTCGTCGGCCACGCCAAGGAGATAGTCGCTCTCCAGGAGCGTGCGAACGACACGGCCTTCGCGTTCGGCACGGCGGCGCTCGGCGCGCTGCATCAGCCGGCGGCCCCAGGTATCGGGCGCTGAATCACCAATGGATCCAAAGGTCGCGAGGCCGGCCGGCGGCGCGAAGGTGCCGCGTCCCAGGGCAAGGGCAGGCTCCAGCGAGAACCTGTCAGGGTCTTCCAGCCAGTCGCCGTCATACCCGAAGATGACAGTCTCCCTGCCGCGAACGCGACTGCTCCGCGCCAGCCCGATCTGCCGGGTGCGGCCGTTCAGATCGACATGAACCTCGAAGTCAGCCATCGCAGGACGATCCGGCCGGCCGTTTGAGATGGATATGCTTGGGCAGCTCGGCGCTGGCGAGGGCCTGTCCGACGCTGTCATTGCTGATGTCGGCAATCCGACTCAGGCCGTCGAGCAAGCCGAGCGCCTGCAAGACGCCGGCGTAGATGCCGATGCTCACATTGGTGTCGCCGGCCTCGACCCTTTGAAGGGTGGAGCGGGACGTGAAGGCGCGCTCCGCCACGACCGCCATGGGCAGCCGCCGGCGACGACGGGCATCATGGATGTCCGCTCCAAGTTTGCGCAGTGCTCGCCGAACGGCGGCGGGAGGGTTGTGAGGAGTCGGCATATGGCTCCTTCGCACTACAAATCCATGAGATATGTAGCACGAAGTTTACTATTTTTCCAACCTGCCCTTGGAACGGCCGTCGCACCCCTTGCCGGGCCGGTATCCGGCGAGAGGATCAACATCCGGGCAAGAAACGCATGCACGGTGACGACGGACGCATGGCGACGCCCGGGGCCACCGATCATGCCGTCGTTCGAGTCACCGGTCCCTGCGTCGCCCCTGGATGATCCGGTCCAGGATCATGGCCAGGAACAGGATCGAGAAGCCGGACAGGATGCCCTGACCGACGGACGCGTACTGCAGTGCCTCGAGAACGTCCTCGCCCAGCCCCTTGGCGCCAATCAGGGACGCGACGACGACCATCGCCAGACTGAGCAGGATGGTCTGGTTCATTCCGGCGCGAATGGACGGCGCGGCGAGGGGCAGGTCCACCTTCGACAGCAGGTACCAGTTCGAGGCCCCGTAGGCGATTGCCGCCTCGCGGATCGATTCCGGCACCCCTCGCAGCCCGAGCACGGTCAAGCGAACCACCGGCGTGCCGCCGAAGACCATGACGGTGACCGCCGCCGCCACCTTGCCGGTGCCGAAGAAGGCGATGACCGGAATCATGTAGACGAAGGCGGGCATGGTCTGCATGAAGTCCATGATCGGGCGCACGACCCGGTAGACCCGGGGCCGGCGGGCGCAGAACATGCCGAGCGGGATGCCGATGCTGATGCTGATGCAGGCTGCGGTGCCCAGCAGCGCGAGCGACGTCATCGCCTTTTCCCACAGTCCCACCGTCCCGGTGTAGGCGAGGAAGGCAGCCGTCCAGACCGCGGCGCGGGGCCCCGCCGACAGGCCGGTCAACGTCACCAGGAAAATGTAGATGACGATCCACGGCGACTGCACCAGCATGAGTTCCAGGCCATCGAGGACCCACCGGATGCCATGGGTGATGGCGTCGAAGAAGGCCTCGCCGCCGAGAATGATGTAGTCGAAGAACGCTTCGATCCATTCGATTCCCGTCAGGCGAATCTGGCGGTCTGTCGGGAAGTCCGCCAATGCCGGAATCAATTCCGGCACTGTGTAGTGGATGACGCTGGCGACGTAGACGGGAACCGCGAAGAACACGCTCAAGGCAACCCGGGAAACGGGGACCCCGGACTTGACCGTGCGGTCGGACAACCACTCGGAATAGCGACCCTCCAGCAGTGTGTTGGCGACGACGCCCTGCAGCACCTTTGCGGCCAGGAACATTCCTATGCCGAGGGCGATGATCCAGATGCGGGAGTCTTCGGCCTGCTGAATGTCGACCTGGATGTCGGTGAGTATGTCCTTCAGGGACTCGATGTTGCGCTCGAAGACCTCGACGTTCGCATCACCTCGTTTGACCGCGGCGTCGAGCTGGTCCTGTCGAAGGCCAATCTGGGCCTCGACCGACGCGAGCCGACCTCGCTCCTCGACGCCGAGATCTCCCCAGGAGCCACGCCCGATCTGGACACAGGCGAAGGCTTCCAGAATGACGAAGGCGAACGCCCAGTTCCAGATTCCGCGCATGCCGTACCACACCGGCCCCAGCAGGGCGGCGGCGGCGTTGAAGGTCCATGTAAAGCCCGACTTGCTGCCGACAAGCTGGAACTGCCGCGCGTAGTAGTCCGCGTTCGACCCGACGAAGCTTGCAGTCAGGGAGCGGGTGTCCTCGGTTTCGGCGGACGATGCCTTCGCGGCTGTCGTTGCTGCCGGACTATTCAAGGTGATCCGACCCCTCGACAATGGTCTTCAACAAGTCGGCGCGGGTGATGACGCCAATCCTTGCGCCGGATGCGTCGGTCACCGCGATCGGTGAGTCCGACTCGATCGCGGCGTGCATCAGCTCGTTCAGACTGACATCCTCCTCGAAGGTGGGTACATCGGCGGCAAGCGGGCCGGACTCGCGTTCGTAAGCCTTCAGGGGCTGCATCACCGCGTGGGCGTGGACGACCTTGAGCCGGGAAATCCCGGCCACGAAGTCGGCGACGTAGTCGTCCGCCGGATGCATGACGATGTCCTCCGGCGTCCCGATCTGCACGATCCGGCCGGAGTGCATGATGGCGATCCGGTTGCCGATGCGAACCGCCTCGTCCAGATCGTGGGTGATGAAGACCGTGGTCTTGTTCATCACCGAGGCGAGCTCCAGGAACTCGTTCTGGAGCTGGCGACGAATCAGCGGGTCGAGGGCGCTGAACGGCTCGTCCATGAGCAGGATCTCCGAATCGGCCGCGATTGCGCGGGCGAGGCCGACGCGCTGCTGCATGCCGCCGGAGAGCTCGTGGGCGAACTTGTTGCCCCATCCGGTCAGCTCGACCATGGACAGGACCCTCTCCGCCGTTTCCCTGCGCCGATTCTTGGGGATGCCCCGGATTTCGAGGGGAGTCGCGATATTGTCGAGGACCGAGCGGTGAGGCATCAGGGCGAAGTTCTGAAACACCATCGCGATGTGTTCGTTGCGGTAGCGGCGCAACGCGTTGCCGGACAGCGACAGGATGTCCTGACCGCTGACCCGGATGCCCCCGGCCGTCGGCTCCAGCAAGCGATTGATGTGGCGTATCAGGGTCGACTTGCCGCTCCCGGAGAGTCCCATGACGCAGAAGATCTCACCCCGGCTCACTTCGAAGCTGACGTCGGCGACGCCAATGACGCAGTTGTACTCCTCGAGCGCCTCCTCCTTGCCGATTCCCTTGGCGCGGATGTGCTCGAACGTCTCGTCGGCGACCTCGCCGAATATCTTCCAGACGCCCTGGACCTCGATTGCGGATTCAGGCTGCATGGGGCTTCATCGGTACATGAAGAAACGAAGGGCCCAGGCAATCGGAAGCCGGGTCAGGGATGGGACCTGACCCGGCGTGGACTTGCCGCCGGCGGACGTCTACATCCCGAACCAGCTATCGACCCGCTCCTTGTTGTTGTCGATCCATTCTTTCGCGACATCGTGAGGATCACGCTTTCCGGCGCCGATCTCGTAAGACGCGGCGGTGACCATGTCCAGGTCGAAGTCGATGTTCGCCAGAAAGGACGTGACTGCGGGGAGTCGTTCTTCAAGGGACTTCGACCAGGCAACCCTGACGGTCTTGGGCGCGCCCTTGCAGGTGATTTTCGACTGTTCGAACCACTCGGGATTTCCCTTCGCATTGATGATCTTGTGGCAGGAAGGATCGAAGGGCGGCTCTTCCAGCTCCACGATGTCGAATCGAATCCAGACCTCCTCCGGCCTCGCGCAATAGAAAGCATACCCCTCGTGTTTTCTTACTGCGTCGTTGAGCGCGGCAACATTGACGGCGGCGTCCGCCTTGGTGACCTCATTGAACGTCAACAGGCCGTAATCGCGCGCCTTGACGTGGTTTTCGTTCGTCGAGGCCCAACCCGACTTGCCTATCCAGATTTCGCCCTTCCCGTTGCCGTCGGAGTCCAGCATCTTTGCGACATCCGGCCGGCCCAGGTCGAAGATGGACTTGACGTTGTGCTCTTCGGAGAAATACCTGGGCACACAAAATCCGCTCGTGGCGTCATGGTACTTATCGCTGTAGACCACCGTCCCATGTCCGTCGACGTACTCCGCCTTGAAGTTCTTCTGGTTCGGCTGCCAGATCTCGGGATGGATGTCGATATCGCCCTTGCCGCGATGCATCCCGGCGTAGAACATCGCATGGTCGCCGGTCGCCGTATCCGACTCGAGGCCCAGCCTCTCTTCGAGGAGCACCTTGATCACATTCACTCTGAACGCGGCGGCAGGGTACTTGAATTCGGCAATCATCAACTTCTCCGCGGCCATGCTCGCGGAACTCGCCAGGACCACCGCCATGGCCAAGGCAACGCGCCGCAACAAGCTCTTGCATTCGGGTCTCATCTGTTTCCTCCATGGTGTTTTTTCGTCAATGCCATTTCGATCACTCGATTCAATCGTCACGAGCGCCTGAGGCACTCGAGAAGCAGCCCACCTGTACGCTATCTGCTCCTGAGCGTCAATGGACCGGATTGCCGCACGCAGACATCGATTCGACGGTGGGTGAGGGCAGAGATTCGAACGTCGTCGACCGGCATTGTCTGCTCCCCGACACCCCGAACCTGAACGGTCCGTGCATGCCGCGCGGCCTCACGCCACCATCAGGTTCCGATCCCGAACAACGTCGTCGCACGACGCGCTTCGACGACCCTGCGCATCGCATCGTCCCCTGGTGAGCCCTCGAACCTGCTCGCCGCGTCGAGCACGATTGGAAGCAGGTCCAGGTCACCGACCGTGTTGAGGAAAATCCCCGGTCTCGCCAGCACCCAGTGCACGGCGCGCTCGATGTCGAGCGAATCCTCCAGTGGCTGATACCAGGTGTTGCGATTGGGCTCGGTGGTGGCCCAGGGGCCGCGCGCGACCGACTTGATCGTCTGTACCGCGACGTCGCGTTCCTCGCACAGCGCGCATACCGCATCGAAGTCCTCGCGGTAGCGGTCGCTCTCCCCCATCACGAAGTTCCACGGCATCAGGACCGAGTCGAAGTCGAATCGCTCCAGGCTCCTGAGGTGCATCGACGCGATGGTCCATCCATGTCCGGTCACGCCGATGAAGCGGGTCAGGCCTTCCGCCCGGGCTTCCACCGCCGCATCCAGGGCGCCGCCGGTCCCCATGGCGATCTCCCATTCACCGGGGTGTGCGAGCGAATGGAGTTGCAGCAGGTCGACCGAGTCCACTCGAAGCCGGTCCAGAGAACGCCGGATCTCGTCACGCGCCGCCGTGTACGTGCGCTGGCCGGTCTTCGTCGCGAGGAAGAAGTCGTCGCGGTGGGCACGCATCCACGGTCCGATCCGCAGCTCCGCATCGCCGTACCGCGGCGCGGTGTCGATATGGTTCACTCCGTACTCCAGCAGGAGATCCAGGGTGCGGTCCGCCTCGCCCTGGCTCACGTTCTTGAGCGCCGCCGCTCCGAAGATCGTCGCCGTGCTCATGTGCCCGGTACGTCCGAACCGCCGCTTCTCGATCATTCGATTTCTCCCTTCCGGCCGTAGAAGCCGATCCGTTCCGCTTCGCTGAAGGAAACGCCCGGTGTCTCGTAGTAGGAGAACACCGCGATGATGCGCGGCCGGGCACCTTCGACCGGGGTGACCCGGTGGGCGGTGTTCCTGCCCTTGAACACATTGAGGGTGCCGGGTGACAGAGGAAGGGTCCGGACCTGCTCGTCCTCGCCCGCCAGGAGCCGGCCGACGCCTCCGTAGTTCGGGTCGGTGTCGTTCCTCAGACCGCTGCGGTACCGGAACTCACCGCCTGCCAGCGGCGCTTGCAGGAGGCAGGTGGTGGTGAATTCCGCCCGGTCGAAATGCCAGTTGAGCGCGTCGTCCGCACGGTAGGCCATGACGTTGATGCGGGCGAGCGGATCGGCCATCGGGAAAAGCCTTGGCTTGTCCATCGCCGCGGCCAGGAAATCAATCAAGGGTTGCCACTCGTAGACCCGGGTGATCAGGCTGGTCGGAATCCGATCGCCGCAAATCGTGTGATTGGTGGTCCTGAACCGGCCGAGCGCGGGGTGTCCCGCTTCCAGGCCCTCGATGTTGTCATCGAAATAGATGTTGTGCTCGCGGGAGTGGGTGAACGCGGCCGATTCGAAGAGTGGTTCCACCTCGGCGACACAGCGCTCCAGCGCGTCCGGGCGAATCAGCCCCGCAAGGCTGAACATGCCGGAGTCGCGCAACTCCTGCCGGCAACGGGCGACCCACCGCCGGCCGCGGTTGCCGTGCGGACGATCCAGGGGATAGCGATCGAGGTCGAGAAACTGCCTCATGGGTCTCTCTCTGCCGTTCCGGGGAATCTCACGCCCTCAACTATCGCACAGCTCGTCCGGTTTCGATCCGATCCGCAGTCCAGAGACGATGGACAGGTGATGGACAGGTGATGAGCAGGTGACGGCAGGGTGCACGACGGCCTCTGAAGTACGACGGCATGACTCGTCGATGCATCCATCCTTGGCGCGATGGATGGATTTTGTTCGTTTTTTCTGTTTTCCTTCCGAAATGAGGGAGGAAACACAAAAATGAACGGATTTTGGGGAGTGCTTGGCGAAGCGGTGGGCCTGATCCTGGCCTGGGACCCCGACCTCGTCGAGATCATCGGGCTTTCGCTCCAGGTCACCCTGACCGCCGTTGCCATCGCATGCGTCATCGGCCTGCCGCTCGGTGCGCTGGTGGGCGCCTTCTCGTTTCCCGGCCGCACGGCGGTGACCGTCGTGCTGAATGCCCTGATGGGGCTGCCGCCCGTGGTGGTCGGGCTGATCGTCTACCTGATGCTCTCGGCCGCCGGACCGCTCGGTCCGCTGGGCCTGCTCTACACCCCGACGGCCATGATCATCGCCCAGACGATACTCGTCACACCCATTGTCGCGGCGCTGACCAGGCAGGTCGTGGAGGACCTGCACCGCGAGTATGCCGAGCAGTTCTCATCGCTCCAGGTGGGACCGTTCGACCGGGTCGTCGCGCTCTTGCGCGATGCCCGCTACAGCCTGCTGACCGTCGCGCTGGCCGGCTTCGGCCGCGCGGTGTCCGAGGTCGGCGCAGTCCTCGTCGTGGGCGGCAACATCAATCACGTGACCCGGATGATGACGACGACCATCGCGCTGGAGACGTCGAAGGGCAACCTGCAGCTCGCACTGGCGCTCGGTGTCGTGCTGCTCTCGATGGCGGTGATGGTCAATGCGGGGGTGATGGCGCTGCGAGCCTCCGCGGTCCGGTCGGCCTACGCGTGACGCGGCGCTCGACATGACCACCGGGAAGACGGCAACACGGCCGGAGGGGTCCCCGGTGCCGCTTCTGCAGGCACGGGGCCTGTGCTTCGACGCCCGCGGCAAGCGGCTCATCGACCGCATCGACGCGGATTTCCGGCCCCACCGCCGTACCGTGATCATGGGTGCCAACGGCACCGGCAAGAGCCTGCTCCTGCGGTTGCTGCACGGCCTGATCCAGCCGACCTCGGGCCAGGTGCTGTGGCGGGGACGGCCTCTCGATCGCGAGGGCCGCCGCGGGCAGGCGATGGTGTTTCAGCGCCCCGTCATGCTGCGGCGGTCGGCGCTCGCCAACCTTCGCTTCGCGCTGGCGGTGCGCGGGATCGGCGGCTCGGAACGCAAGGCGCGGGAAGCGGACGCGCTGGATCGGGCGCGGCTCGGCGATCTGGCGAACCGGCCTGCGCGCGTGTTGTCCGGGGGTGAGCAACAGCGTCTTGCCGTTGCCCGCGCGCTGGCTTGCGCGCCCGGGGTGCTGTTTCTCGACGAACCCACGGCCAGCCTCGATCCGGCGTCGACCCACGCGATCGAACAGCAGATTCGGGAGGCGCACGCAAGCGGCGTCACCATCGTGCTGGTCACGCACGACATCGGCCAGGCGCGGCGGCTCGGCGACGACCTGATCTTCCTGCACGGCGGGTGCGTCGTGGAGACCGGCCGCGTGTCGGAGGTGCTCGACGCGCCCCGATCGGAGGCGGCTCGCGCCTGGCTCGAAGGCCGGCTGTATCTCGACCCCTCGTCTTGCCGGAACGTCCAGCACTCGCGAGGAGACGCATCGTGATCAGGCCCATGCCGCTCGGCCCTGCGACGGAATCCGGCTCGTGCGATGCCGTCCTGGTGAACGGAGCATCCTGATCGTGCGTGCGTTCCTCGCCCTTGCGACGACGCCTACGGCCGCGCGAAGGTCGATGCGGGGCTCGCGCATCCTGATCCTGCTTGCGTTCCTCGCCCGCGCGGCAGCCGCCACCCTGGCCGCGCTCGGACCGACCGGCCCCGCGGCGGCTCAGGATCGGTTCATCGTCCTGCAGTCGACCACATCGACACAGAACTCGGGCCTCTACGACCACATCCTGCCGATGTTCACGGGGAAGACGGGAATCGAGGTCCGAGTCGTCGCGGTCGGCACCGGGCAGGCGATCAGGAACGCCGCGAACGGAGACGGCGATGTCCTGCTCGTGCACTCCAGAGCCGCCGAAGAGCAGTTCGTGGCGGACGGCTACGGAGTGGCGCGCTTCGACGTGATGTACAACGACTTCGTCATCGTCGGTCCGCCCTCGGATCCCGCGGATGTTGCGGGCATGACCGACGCGGTCGCGGCGCTGACGACGATCGCCGAGACCGAGGTACCCTTCGTCTCGCGCGGCGATGACAGCGGCACCAACCAGGCGGAGCTCCGGCTATGGGAGGAGGCCGGAATCGACGTGGAGGCGGCCTCCGGCGGCTGGTACCGCGAGACCGGCTCGGGCATGGGCGCGACGCTCAACATCGGCGTCGGAATGAGCGCCTACGTCCTGACCGACCGCGCCACCTGGTCGAGTTTCGGCAACAGGGGCCACCACCGGATCGTGATTGAAGGCGACCCGAGGCTCTTCAACCAGTACGGCATCATCCTGGTGAACCCGCAGCGGCACCCGAACGTGAAGGCCGAGCTGGGCCGACGGTTCGTGGACTGGATCCTGTCCGAGGAAGGTCAGGCCGCGATCGCCTCCTTCAATGTCGATGGCCGGCAGCTCTTCTTCCCGAACGCCGCAGGCTGACCGCATCCAGGGCCGCGGCAGGCCATCCTCCCTCGATCCGAGGCACGGCCAACCCGGCGCAGCGGTCACCCGCGCGCCAATGGCGACGGCACCCCGCGTGAGCAAGCCCCCATGCTTCACCGATTCACGGCCGCGGAGGCGCATCTGCCTGCATCGGCTACGTTGAACGCGGTCAGGGTGCTCGACCCAAGGTCGTTGACCGTTTGGTCAGGTACGCCTGCGCGCCCTGACTCGCGTTCACCTTGGCGCTGCCGACATCTCCGCGCCCTCGCTTCTCGATTCGGCGAAATATCGGGACTGGCATCGTTCGGCGATTCACCGGATGATGCCGACCGGTGCCGGGAACCGTGAACCCGACCACAAGGACCCAGTGGAGGAAGAAGATGAGACAACTGTACAAGAGGACAATCCAGGGCCTCGCCCTGACGACGGCCATGATGTTGGCCGGCAATGCCGCCATCGCCACGGAAAAGGTGACGATCGCCGAGTTCAAGTATCCCGCCGCCCAGGCCAAGCTGCACCTGGTGAAGATGCTGCTCGAGGAGCGGCTCGGCCTGGAGGTGATCTCCAAGCCCGGCGACAACGCCCAGTTCTACGCCGGCATGGATCGGGGCAAGGGCGACTACGACCTCACGGTCACCGTCTGGCTGCCCAACCAGAAGAATTTCAAGGCTGAGTACGTCGACAAGAAGAAGACGGTCATCTACAGCGACATCAGCTACCCGGCGACGAGCGGCTTCTGCGTACCGAAGCACTTCTCCGAAGAGCACAACGTGACATCCATCTTCGACCTGGCCCGGCCCGAGGTCGCCGCGCTGCTCGACTCCGACGGCAATGGCAAGGGCGAGATCTGGATAGGCAAGCCCGGCTGGGCATCGACCAACGAGAACCACATCAAGGTCCGCGACTACGGCCTGCTCACCTTCAACGAGGCGGTGAAGGCGGATGCGGCCGTGAACTTCGCCGCCCTGGCGGACGCCGTCAAGAAGAAGGAGGGCCGGGCGTTCTACTGCTGGCGGCCGAACCAGGTGTGGATCCAGTACGACGTCGTTCAGCTCGAAGAGCCGCCGCACGACCCCTCGTGCCACAACCAGGTCAATGCCACGGAAGACTCGGAGTGGTTCGAGAAGTCGAAGATCACCTGCGCCAGCGCCCCGAAGAAGGTCACCATCGGCTGGGCGAAGGCGCTGGAAGAGCGGCTTCCGGTGGTGACCAACTTCCTCGCCAACATCGAGATCGACACCGACACGGTGAGCGCGTGGGCGTACGAGATCGCGGGCAAGAAGCGCAGTTCGGCCGAGGTGGTCAGGGAATGGGCGGAACAGAACCAGGAACGCATCGACAAGTGGTTCGGCATGTAGGCCGCACCTCCTGAAGCGGCAGAACGGAGCGGCATCGGGCGGCGGCCGGACGACAAGTCGATCGCCGGGGCTTCGACACGGAAATCGCGGACACTGTCCGCGAGGTTCGCCCGGTCCGGAAGTCGGCTGGTTCGACGGCCGCCGCGAACGGCACCCAATGCCGTTTCGAGGGAGCAGATGCCGCTCGATCTCCGACTGTTCGCATCCACGACGGGACTCGCATCGGCACGCCGGGCCGAGCGCCTGCGCGTACTGGGCCGCCGGCCTATAGCGGTCGAGACCGTGGCCTCTGTTCCCGGCATCGAGGTCGTGTTCCAATTCGGGCCGAGGGCAGGGGTGACCGTGAGGGCTGCGAGCGACAGGCCATGAAGACGTTCGAGCTGTTGAGCATCATCGGATCGATTGCCGCGGTGGGTATCGCGCTCGGTGCGGTGGTCATCGGGAGCAACGCCAGCCTGCACTCGGACATGCGCACCGAGATGCAGAATCTGCGTACGGAAATGCGCACGGAAATGCACAGTCTGCGCACGGACGTACGTGCCGACCTCACGGACATGCGCAGTGACATTCGCTCGCTGGGGACCCGTCTATCGGCGGTCGAGCAACGTCAGGCAAGAACCGAGGGCTTGCTCGAGGGGCTGCGCGATGCGATCGCTGCCCAAGGGCGCTGGAAGACCGACAGGGAAAAGGAAGCGAGCTGAGCCCACCAGCCGGAATCGTCACGGTTCGCGCCCGCATCTGCCGCTTCGGCCGCGTCCAGCCATCGACCCGAATCGCGCTGTCTGCGCGATTCCCCTCTGTTCATTCGCCGGAAAGTCGGCGAACCTGCGCCTGCAATTCATTTTCGGGACCCCGCGATGTCCGTGAACCACCGACACGGTACGATTCTTGCGGCGCGGCGATTGCTCCCCGTCTTCCTCATCGCGCTCCTCGGCCTGATCGCCACCGCCCAGGCCCGAACCGTCACCGACTCCGCCGGCAGGGTCGTGGCGATCCCCGACGAGGTGACCCGCGTCTTCGCCGCCGGTCCGCCCGCCTCGATCCTCGTCTACGCCCTGAAGCCTGAAGCGTTGCTCGGATGGCCCCGCGCGCTGCGGGACTACGAGAAGCCCTACATTGCCGAGCCCTATCGGGAGCTCCCCGAGACAGGCCGTCTCACCGGACGCGGGGGAGGGGCCAACCTGGAGCGGGTGCTCGCCCTGAAGCCCGATCTCATCGTCGACTTCGGGTCCGTGCGGGACACCTACATCGACCTCGCCAACCGAGTGCAGCGGCAAACCGGCTTCCCCTACATCCTGGTCAACGGCCGGTTCGAGGAGACCGCGGCCTCGCTCCGACTGGTCGGCGAGGCGCTCGGCGTGCCCGGCCGCGGCGAAGCGCTGGCCGCGGACGTGGAGGCGACCTTTGCCGAGCTCGCGGCCGCGCTCGACGCCGTACCTGAGAACGATCGCCCGCGCGTCTATCTCGCGCGGGGTCCGGACGGACTCGAGACCGGCCTGAAAGGTTCGATCAACACCGAGATCATCGAGCGGGCGGGCGGACGGAACGTTGCTGAGGTGCCGGGCCAGTACGGCCTGGTGCAGGCCTCGCCGGAGGCGGTGATCGTCGCCGATCCGGACACGATCATGACCTGGGACCGGCACTTCTTCAGCCGCGTGTGGGTCGATCCGCTCTGGCAGGGCATCACCGCCGTCCGCGCCGGTCGGGTCTACCTCTCCCCGACCGCACCGTTCGGCTGGATCGACCGCCCACCCTCCATCAATCGCATGATGGGCCTGAAATGGCTGGCCGGTCTCTTCTACCCCGAACGCTGGAGCGGAGATCTGCGCGAGGATACCGCCGCGTTCTACAAGCTCTGGTATCACGTCGACCTCGGCGAGGCGGAGCTCGACCGGCTGCTGGAATGGGCGAGCGGGCGCGGGCCCTGACCCCTCGGCGGGCCCACGTCGCGCGAGCCGGAACCGGAGTCTGGCTCGCCCTCGCGGTGGCCGCCGGCGCATTCGCGGCACTCCTGATCGGTCCCTTTCCGCTGGGACCGGTCGAGGCGCTGTCGATTCTGACTGGCCGCCTCGGCGATGACGCGACGACACCGCAGGCGGAGACCGTGCTGCTGGCGATTCGGCTTCCCAGGGTCGCCGCCGCCCTTCTCGTCGGTGCGGCGCTTGCCGCTGCCGGCGCGTGCTATCAGACTCTCTTCCGCAACCCCCTCGTCTCGCCCGACATCCTCGGCGTCTCGGCGGGAGCCGGGCTTGGCGCGGTGCTCGGGATTTTCCTGTCGTTGCCGGTGGCCGCGATCCAGTTGATGGGATTCGCGGGTGGACTCGGCGCGGTAGCGCTGGTCGGCTTCGTCGCCAGCGCGGTGCGCACCGGCGATCGGATCCTGATCCTGGTGCTCGCGGGCGTGGTGGTCGGTGCTTTGACCGGAGCCGCGACCTCGCTCCTCAAGGTCCTGGCCGACCCCTACGACCAGCTTCCCGCCATCACCTTCTGGCTCCTCGGCAGCCTCGCCGGGGTGACGCCGGCGGACATCCTGCCCGCGGCGCCGGTGGTCCTGATCGGCCTCGTTCCCCTCGTTCTCCTGCGCTGGCGGATCAACGTGCTGTCCCTCGGCGACGAGGAGGCTCGCGCCCTCGGGGTAGAGGCGGCCCGGCTCCGGCTCGTCGTCATCGTCTGCGCCACGCTCATCACGGCGAGCGTGGTCGCGGTCGCGGGGGTCGTCGGCTGGGTCGGGCTCGTCATCCCGCACATCGCCCGGATGATCGTCGGCCCCGGATTCGGGACCCTCCTGCCGGCCGCCGCCCTGCTCGGAGCGGGCTACATGATTGCGGTCGACACGCTGGCGCGCACCATCTCTGCGGTGGAGGTGCCGCTCGGCATTCTGACCGCGGTGGTCGGGGCACCGTTCTTCCTGTGGCTTCTCGCGCGGGGGCGCCGGGCGTGGGCATGACGATCGAAACGCTGGATCTGGCCATTGGCTATCCGGGGCACGAGGTCGGGTCGGGCATTTCCCTCGCGGCCGGCCCCGCTGCGGTGCTCTGCCTGCTCGGTCCCAATGGCTCCGGCAAGACGACGCTGTTCAAGACGCTGCTCGGCCTCCTCCCCTCGCGTGGCGGGCGGGTGCTTCTGGCCGGGGAGGCGCTCGAGGACCTGCCCAGGACCGAGATCGCACGACGCGTCGCCTACGTTCCTCAGGCGCATGCCGCCCCGTTCGCATATCCAGCCCTGGAAGTCGTACTCATGGGCCGGACCGCGCACCTCGGGCTGTTCACCCAGCCTGGCGAAGCCGACCGCGAGGCCGCCCGCACGGCACTGGCCCGCTTGCACATCGACGACCTGGCCGAGGCCGACTACACCCGGCTCTCGGGCGGCCAGCGCCAGCTCGTGCTGATCGCGCGGGCGCTCGCCCAGGAGACGTCCGTCCTGATCATGGACGAGCCGACCGCCAGTCTCGACTTCGGCAACCAGACTCTGGTGTTGCAGCAAATTGCAGGGCTTGCGGCCGACGGGCTCACTGTCATCCTCTCGACCCACGACCCCGACCACGCCTTCGCGGTCGGAACCGATGCCGCCTTGCTGCACGAGGGACGGGTGCGTGCAACGGGCGCCCCGGCCGTGGCGCTGACGGCGGAGGCGCTTTCGTCCGTCTACGGAGTCGACGTCCGGGTCGAGGGGCTCGCGGACGGCCGCACGGTCTGCGTGCCGTCGCTGGCACGTGGCGGGGACCCCCAAGAATGAGTCGAGTCGAAATCGAGCGTGACGGCAGCATCGCCGTTCTGCGGCTCAACCGTCCGGAGGTGCTCAACGCCATCGACCAGGCAATGTGGGCGGCCCTGCTCGATGCGACCCGCACCGTTGCGGACGATGCCTCGTTACGAGCCTGTCTGCTGACCGGCAACGGGCGCGGTTTTTGTTCCGGCGCGGACCTCAGAGAGACCCCATGGCGAAATGAGGCCCCGAACGAGTCCCGCGCGCGCATCGACGGCCGCAACCAGCAGGTCGCCCGCGAACTGATCGGACTCGCCGTTCCCGTCATCGCCTGCATCAACGGCTACGCGCTCGGCGGAGGACTCGAGATCGCGCTCGCCGCCGACATCCGCATTGCGTCGCGGACCGCGAAGGTGGGCTTCCCGGAGGCGGCAATCGGACGGTTCGTCACCGGCGGCGCGTCGCTGCTGCTGCCGCGCACGGTAGGGCTTTCGCGAGCGAAGCGACTGCTCTACACGAGCGAGCACATCGACGCCGAGCAAGCCCTCGCAATCGGCCTCGTCGACGAAGTCACGGAACCCGCCGAACTCATGCCGCGTGCCCACGCCCTGGCGACGCAGATCTCCGCTTGCGCACCGGCGTCAGTCTCCCTGATGAAGCGCACCCTGGACCGGCTCAGCCTCCCGGATCTGGAAACCGCGCTCGCAATGGAGACCGAAGCGCTCGTCTCGATGTACTCGGAGCCGGCCATCGGCGAGGCCCGGCAGGCGTTTGCCGGGCGCCGGCAGAACTGACCGAGGTCAGCTCGATGCGTACCCCAGAGTGCGGGCGTTGTAGAACACACCCCCGTCCTGGGCCACGACGCTGTACATCATGGCCGGGCCGCGGTTGTGGTGGGAGTGCAGGGCGGAGGGCGGCGTCACCATGACCGCCCGGTCCTGCCAGGCGACCTCGCGCTCGTCGACCTTCGAATAAACCCCCTCACCCTGGATGCACAGGGTCAGGGCGGCCGCATTGTGCCGGTGCGGAGGTTGGTCTTCGCCGGGCGGCAAAGAGTTGTAGGCAAATGCCACGGTCGGCGTGGCGAGGTGAGTCGCCTCGAAGCCGGCGCGGGTGAACAGGACCGCTTTCCCGGACTGCGTGCCGTCATCGACCCGGTCGTGGATCCGCGCCATCTCGCGGTCCGTGGCCTCCGCCGGATAGTGCACCGCTTCCTGATCGTGCCGGACGCGCTCCGCCCCGAAGTAGGACAGCGCCGGCTCGTCCGTCACCATCCACAGGAGAGCGTCGTCGTCGTTGGCCCGAATCCGCGTGCGGCCTCCGCCGGGAAGCACGAACACGTCGCCCGCCGCCCAGGCGATCGAATCGCCGTTCTTGACCGCCGCTCCGCTCCCTTCGATGACGTAGTACACCTCTCCGGAGGAGGCAAGCTCGTAGCCCGTCTCGTCGCCGCCCGCGATGCGGACATAGCGGGCGAGCAGGTTGGGAACGGTGGCGGGGTATCCGAGGCCCAGCCGGTCGGAGAGATCGAGAGGGATGAGAGCGGTGCCGGTTTGCGGGTCGATGGCCCGGTCGCGCTCGGCGACGAACACGTGGCTCGGCACATCCGGTTGAAGCTGCTGGAAGTTGTTGGCGGCCGCCCAGTACAGAGCGCGCTGCGCGCTGGGTGTCTCGAGGGCGGACGGCACCAGATTGGCGGCAGTGCTCATGCTTGTTCTTCCTCGCGTGATGCCCGCCTCGCTGAACGCCTCGGACCTCCCGGTGCGGCGACCCGCCCGGCTATCGGCCCTGTTTCCGCGGAGGAGAGCTGGATGACGAATTCTCGATGAACGTGGAGGTCCAGGGATGCATCATCTTCCGCTTGGCAGACGACGATGTCCATGGCGTGCAACTGGCGGTGAACAGATAATCGGCGCCGTGGGTGTCGACGAGCGCGCGTGCGCCCCACCCGCACCCGGCTCGAGGCGTCACGCCTCGCGGGGGCGAAGGTGGGCGTGCCAGCGTCGCTCCCAGACCCTGAACCCGCGCGTGATGAGGTAGACGAGCAGCATGTAGAGGACGGCCGCGGTCAGAAAGCCTTCATAGGCCACATAGTATTTCGCGTTGAGGATCCGACCCGCCCCGAGGATGTCGACGATGGTCACGGTGCTTGCCACCACGCTCCCGTGCAGCATGAAGATGATCTCGTTGGAATACGCGGGCAGCGCGCGCCGGAGCGCGCTCGGGAGGACGATTCGGGTCGCCCGTTTCCAGCCCGACATGCCGTAGGCCTTCGCCGCTTCCACCTCCCCGTACGGAATCGCCTCGATCGCCCCTCTGAAGATCTCCGTCGTATATGCCGCCGTGTTCAGCACGAAAGCGATGAGGGTGCACCACAGGGGATCACGCAGGATCGGCCACAGGACGCTCTCGCGCACCGCCTCGAACTGTCCGAGACCGTAGTAGATGAGGTAGAGCTGCACGAGGAGGGGCGTGCCGCGGAAGACGTACACGTACCCCCAGATGATCGGATTGATCACCGGTGTCCGGTTCGCCCTCGCGACCGCGAGCGGCAGCGAGAGCGCTCCACCGACGACGAGCGCGACCGCGACCAGCAACAGCGTATATCCGACCCCCGTCAGGAACATGTCCCAGTGCCGGGCGATCAGGATGAAGTCGACAGGCGACGCATGCTCGCTGAACTCGGACAGCGCTTGAAGAATGTCCGGACTGCGCGACTCGTTCACGACTCAGGCCCTCCGCACCCCGACGCTGTACTTTCGGTCGAGCCAGCGCAGGCCGATGTCGGAGATCGCCGTGAGGACGAGGTAGATCACCAGCGTCACGAGAAAGAACGAGAAGAGCTGGCGCGTCGAGCGGCCGGCCGTGAACGATTCCCACACCAGCTCGTGCAGACCGAGCACCGACACCAGCGCCGTCGTCTTCAGCAGGACGAGCCAGTTGTTCCCGAAGCTCGGCAGC
>JAJDUQ010000220.1 GCA_022826505.1 Gammaproteobacteria bacterium | reverse complement strand
GATCTCCCGAGCGCGTGGATGGTCCGCGTTCGCCGCGCAAGCCCGCCGCCAGCTCTGCCAGATCTCGACCCGCGCCCGCTCCAGCACCTCCTCGTTGGTGGTGTTCTCCCACCGCACCAGCTCTCTCAGAATCTCGAACAGGCGCTCGCGCTCGAGCTGCGCCGCCACCGCTTCAAGGGTCGGCTCCGGCTCGGTGAACGCGGCATCGTCCGACTGTCCGCCCGACAACGCCCGCCTCGCTTCGTGTTCGGCCAGCCGTTTCTTCAGCAGCCGCTTCGCAGCGCGCTTCCTCTTCGCGTCGGACAGCAGCACGTCGACGTACTCGGACGGGTCGTCGACCATCTGGGCGAAGATGACTGCTCGCGCCGCGGCCAGCGGCCTTCGTGCCCACCACAGATGCAGAGTGCTCGGATGACCGTGGCGGATCGACTTCTCCCGCGCCGACGCCTCGTTGATGGCATCCAGGGGCAGTGCGACTTCGATTAGCTTTCTCGAGCGGGTCATGGGCGCGTACCGGGCGTCGTGAAGACAAGCACCGCGGGTCAAGTGTTACGTTGCGTCCGGCGTGAACCGGCACACATGCCATCCTGCCGTCCCTCAGAGAGCAGGTCCAGCGACTTGCATGGTGGTCTTCCGATGGCAGCGGCCTGGAGCGGAAGGCGTCGGTTCGGCCAGCATCGCGGCGATGGCGACGCCGATTCTTTCGGCCGCAGCTTCCGTTTCCTGGTCGCTCACGTGGGCGTAGCGGAAAGTCATTCGAGGATGGGCATGTCCGAGCAGGCGCGAGACCACCGGCAGCGGAACACCCCGCATCACGGCGTGACTGGCGAAGCTGTGCCTCAGATCGTGCAGGCGCACGCCTTCGAGTCCGGCCTGCCGACACGCCTTCGCCCAGAGCGACAACTCCATCGAGCGAGGCCGCGAGGAATCGCTCAACGAAGGAAAGACATATGCACTTCCCGTCCGGGGCTGGCGCGCGAGGATGGCTTGGGCCGGCGCATTCAGGAAGACCGACCGCGGCCCGGTCTTGCTGTCGCTCAGTTGGAGCATGTCACCATCGACATCGGACCAGCGCAGGCGCACGCACTCGCCCTTCCGGCATCCGGTCAGGAGCAGCAGGCGAATGATATCCGCCTGCTGCCGTCCCGACCCCCGTCCCCGATGAGCGGCGAGGGCCTGATGGAGCCGATAGACTTCGTCCCGCGAGAGAAAGCGGGTGAGCTTCCGGCGCCGATTGCGAATGACGCCGCGGGTCGGATTCGCCGCGACGTAAGGACTCTCGCCAGAATAAATTGCTCACTTTTCTCCTCGCCGTATCGGTAGAAATGGAGAATTCCAATCGTCGACGAACAGGTTATTCTGGCGAGAGTCCTAACCGCACCCGATGGCGTGGTTCAGGATCTGTCGCAGCACGTCCAGCGTTCGGTTCGCTCCTCCCGGCGCGGTTCGGCTGTAGCCGTCGAACCACAGATGCACCGCCGCCCGGTCAATCCGGTCGAGCGGCAGCGCTCCGAAGGCCGGCAGCAGTTGCGTATCGAGGGCGCTGTCCATGCGCTTGCGGGTCGACGGCTTGCAGCGGTCGTAGCAGGCCGCCTTCCATTGCACCGCGACGAAGTCCCCAAGTGTCGGCGCCGGCATCAATCAGCCTGCCAGGGCCGCTCCGACAGTCTCCACCGCTTCACGCGCCAATGTGTCGGCGAAATGGGTGTACCTGAGAGTGGTCGTCGGGTCGCGGTGCCCCAGGAGCCGGCCGATCGTCGAGACCGACTCGCCCCGCTGCAGGGCGAAGCTCGCATAGGAGTGCCTCAGATCATGGAGCCTCACATCGGACAGATTCGCTGCGGCGCGCACGGTTCGCCAACAGCCGTACAGCGTCTCCGTCCGCATGGGTCCGATCCCCTTGGAAGCGGGAAAGAGCCAGCGATCCGTCCGGGGAAGACGGTCGAGAACCGAGCGCGCGGCCGATGACAGCCATACGGTACGTGGCCCGGTCTTGCTGTCCGGAAGGAACAGATGACCCTCGCGATAGTCCCGCCATTGAAGCGTTCGGACCTCGCTCTGGCGGCAGCCGGTCAGCAGCAACAGTCGGATCACCGCCGCCGGCAGGGGCGTCACGGACTCCTGCGCGGCCAGCGCAGCGCCCAGACGGCGGGTCTCGCCCACGGTCAGGAACCGCTCCCGGCTGCGCCGTCGGTAACGCCGGAGGCCCGCGCACGGGTTGCTGTCCTCGGGTCGATAGCCATAGATCTCCGCCTGACGCAGGATCAGCGACAGGATCGGCAGCGAGCGGTTCGCCGCGGCAGGGGTCGGATGCAGGGCGGCAAACCAGCGCTGTACCTCCCGGCGCGTGATATCGGCGATGGGACGCCCTCTGAAGAAGGGCATGATCTGGTTGCGCAGGTACGCCCGGTTGACGGTGATGGTCCGCGGCTTCCAGGTGCGTCCGTAGCAGTGAAAGACTTCTTCGGCGACCGACTCGAACGTGGTTTTCGCATCGCTGGCGGGCGGAGCTTCGGATTGATTGTGCATCATCGTCAGCTACGCAGTCGCATCCGGCAGGTATCGGTCTCGGTGAGCGCGTCCGCCGGATCGAAGATACGAAGGACGGGTCTGCTTGGTGGCTGTGGCTGAAATCCGCATCCAATCCGGTACAGGGAAGCGGAAGCCAAACGCTGTCGGCGGGGATTCGGGGACATCGTGAGGTGAACTCGGCGGCCCATCCAACAGGCGGACCGGCGAGCGCTACATGAGGGTCAATCCCCTCCCTCATGCGCCTGTCGCGCCGCATCGACGATGGTGTCCAGCTTCTCGATGATCTCGGGATCGATGTCCTCGGCGTTCAGGAACTCCGCCAGGCGGTGATAGTCGGTCTTGCGGATCAGGGCCGGCGAGTTCGATTGCTCGTAGAAGCGCGTGAAGAGTCGGTCGAGGAAGTCGTCCGTGACCTTGATGTCGGGACCCCATGGCGAGGGTCGTCCCAGCGTATCGAGCGCACGCTCGATCTCGCTGATGCACTCCTCCATGTGTGACCGCCAGATGGGGGCTAACAATGCTCCCCCATGACGTATGCCTTCGCTGTGCGCGAAGTCCAGCAGCACCTCACGACTGCACAGATAGTTCTCTATCTCGCGCTGCCGCCACGTGAGCTGGAGCAGATTCGGATCCGTCCGGGGTGGCGGGTCGAGACGATCGTAGATCGCGACGCCACCGAGATCCGGCTTCGCTTCACGCAAGCCATGGAAGTGCTCGCGCGCCTTGCCTGGCTGGTTGGCCACGTAGTTCACGTAGGGCGCTTCCAGGAGTTCCGCGGCGGGATGGTCGAGACGACGGGCGAGGGCGAGCAGAATCGCCAGATCGGTCGCACCCTCCAGGTAGAGCACCCAGCCGGTCTTCTCCGCCTGCACATAGTGCTCGAATCCGATGTCCTTGAGCGCCTTCGCAACTTGGCTGCCACGGTTGTCGAGTCGATGCGGCTTCCCGACGAACGCGATCAGCACGTCGCGTCCGGCCGCTTCATTGAGCATTACCTCGGAATGGCTGGCCGCGATGATTTGGCTGCGCGTTTCGTCCGCCGTCTCGCTCAGCACTTGGTAGATCTGACGCTGGCGCAGGATTTCGAGGTGCGCGTCGGGTTCGTCGAGAAGCAGCACCGCGCCGGGGTTGGCGGCCATGTGAGCGAGCAGCAGCATGGTCTGCTGCTGGCCCCGCCCGCAGGCCGAGAGGTCGAGCTGAAGGCCCTCATGAGTCCGGTAACTCATTGAGATCTCGCCTCGCTCGGCGATGTACTTCGGCTCATCGAGTCGGCTTCCGAACAGCTTGTGGATGCGTCCGTCAAGGCGCTCCCATCTCGCGTCGCCACCGTCCTCCTCCAGGATTCGATAGCACAGGTTACGCAGCACCTCGGCGGTGCGTCCTTCACCGAGGCGGACGTTGATGGCTCCCTGATCCAGTCGCGTCTCGTTGGCCGCGAGTCCGGACATCGGAGGCAGGTAGGCCACGCGGACGTCTCTCGCGGCTTCGGGTACCGGCATGCGCTCGCCGCCTTCCTGGCGCAGGGGCCGACTGTAGAACGACTCCTCGTTGGCGTAATCGAATTCGAGGCCGCATGACCAATCAATGCCATTGACGATGATCTCGATTCGCACGTGCTCCGTTCGTTGCCTCCCGTCCTCATACCTGCCGCCGGTGTGGGTGTGGAGGTCGCGCCACAGCAGCTTCGCGGTCGGGACCGGCAGCGCGATCAGGTCGCGCCGGTTGACCGTGACGCCCGGGCGCTTCGATGGCATGTCGCCTGCGCCCCGCTTCTCGAGCCATCGCTTGAGGCCGACATCCCAAAGAGCGAGTGCCTGGAGCGCCGTTGTCTTGCCGGCGTTGTTCGGACCGATCAGGACGACCTGCTGGCCGAGGTCCAGCTCAATCTCCTCGAACAGCTTGAAGTTCCTGACCGCGAGTCTCGTCAGCATCGTTGTCGCTCTCGAAGTAGTGGCCGAGTTCGATGCTCGGACAGCAGATCCGGTCGATTGCCACGTTCGGCCGCCGCTGCGGTGATATTCCTATCCGGCGACCATGTCCCGTCATCAATGCACGGTCGTCGACCGCCTTACCGTACAGGCAGGCAATGTTCTCCGCGACATGCGCCCTCGGTTCAAACGACCTCGGATACACTCCCGTGCGCATCCCGGACAGAGGCTGCATGGAATGGCGATAACAAATCACGAACGGGTCGGCAAGTCGCTGGAACTGCTCAAGGCCGGTCTGGGTCCTTTCGTCGAACGAGAGGTCAAGGACGCCCTCGCGTCGCGAAGGCTCGACGCCTTCAAGCTTCGCGACTACGCCGAGGATCGGACGCTGGCCAGCAAGCCCACGTCCAAGTGGGACTTGGCCGGGCTACTCAAGCTGATGTGGGAGACCTGGAACGACGTTTTTCGCCAGATACTCGGGCGAGCCGAACGTAGCCTCGTCAGCGAGTTGCGCGATTACCGCAACAAGTGGGCCCACCAGGAGAGCTTCTCCAGCGACGACGCCTATCGGGCACTGGACTCGGTGGGCCGGCTCCTCGCCGCGGTATCGGCGCCGCAATCGGACGAGCTCGAGAAGCTCAAGATGGAGCTGCTGCGGGTGCGTTTCGACGAGCAGACGCGCGGAGAGCGGCGCAGGCAGGCGGGCACCGCCATCGGAAGCGTTGCCGCGACCGGCCTCAAGCCATGGCGGGAGATCGTCACGCCCCACAAGGACGTCGCGAGCGGGCGCTACCAGCAGGCCGAGTTCGCGGCCGATCTTTGGCAGGTGCACCTGGGCGAAGGGACGGACGAGTACCGGGAACCGGTCGAGTTCTTTCGGCGGACCTACCTGACGGAGAGCCTGAAAGGCCTGCTGGTCGGAGCAATCCACCGTCTTGCCGGTCGGGGCGGCGACCCCGTCGTTCAGTTGCAGACCAACTTCGGCGGGGGCAAGACCCACTCCATGCTTGCCTTGTATCACCTGTTCTCCGGGACGACACTAGGGGAGCTGGCCGGAATCGACACCGTGCTGCAGGGAGCGCAGGCATCGGAGCTCGCGGCGGCACGTCGGGTGGTGCTGGTCGGCAACAAGATCTCGCCGGGGAACCCGGTGACGAAAGAGGACGGCACGGTCGTTCGAACCCTCTGGGGCGAGCTGGCGTGGCAACTGGGTGGCAAGAAGGCATTCGCGCGCATCGCAGCCGACGACGAGAACGCGACGAATCCTGGCGATGTGCTGCGCGAGCTCTTCAACGAGTACGGCCCCTGCCTGGTCCTCATCGACGAGTGGGTGGCCTACGCCCGCCAGCTTCACGACCAGAGCGACCTCCCCGCCGGCAGCTTCGAGACCCAGTTCAGCTTTGCCCAGGCGCTGACGGAATCGGCCAAGCTCGCCAACCACTGTCTGCTCGTGATCAGCCTGCCCGCCTCGGATACGTCCGGGTCCCCCCACACCCAGGCCGATGATGTAGAGGTTGGCGGGCAACGCGGACGCGAGGCGCTCGATCGTCTGCGGAACGTCGTCGGGCGCATCGAATCGTCCTGGCGGCCGGCGAGTGCCGAGGAAGGCTTCGAGATCGTGCGGCGGCGGCTCTTCGAGCCGTTCTCGGATCCCGCGCAGTTCAAGGACCGGGACGTGGTTGCGCGGGCCTTTGTGGAGCTCTATCGGATCCAGCACCAGGAGTTCCCGCCCGAGTGTCGGGATGTCGACTACGAGAAGCGTATCAAGGCCGCCTATCCCATCCATCCCGAGATCTTCGACCGCCTGTACACGGACTGGTCGACATTGGTGAAGTTCCAGCGCACCCGCGGGGTGCTGCGGCTGATGGCGGCCGTGATCCACAGCCTGTGGGAGAAGGGCGACCGGAATGCGCTCATCCTGCCCGCGAACGTCGCCATCGACGACTCACGCGTGCAGTTCGAGCTGACCCGATATCTCGCCGACAACTGGGTGCCGGTTCTCGAAAAGGACGTGGACGGGCCCAGCTCTCTGCCGCTACGGCTCGACGGCGAGGTCCCGAATCTCGGCAAGTTCGCCGCTTCCAGACGGGTGGCGCGAGCGATCTACCTCGGATCCGCGCCCACGGCGGACGCCGCGCAGCGTGGTATCGAGGACCGTCGCGTCAAGCTTGGCTGTGTCATGCCGGGGGAATCTCCAGCGGTGTTCGGCGACGCGCTCAGGCGGCTTGCGGGTGCGGCGACCTACCTCTACCAGGATGGTCCTCGTTACTGGTACTCCACCCAACCGACGGTCACCAAGCTCGCGGAGGATCGCGCCGAGCAGTTGAGGCGCGATCCCGACAAGGTCGTGAAGGAGCTTGGATCGCGGCTCCGAGCCGACCTTCGCAACACCGGTGAATTCTCGCGCATTCATCCACTCCCGCAGTCCGGCCAGGATGTTCCGGACGACCGCGACGCGCGACTCGTGGTACTCGGGACCGACACGCCCTACAGCAAGGAACGGGACAATCCGGCCGAGACCGCCGCGAAAGCCATCCTGGAATCGAGGGGCAGCGTACCGAGGATCTATCGCAACGCGCTCGTGTTCCTGGCCGTGGACAGGACGAGGTTGCAGGACCTCGATGAAGCCGTCCGACGGTACTTGGCATGGGATTCGATCCTCGCGGAGCGCGAGCCGCTCGACCTCTCGCCGCATCAGGTCAAGCAGGCCGAGATCCAGAAGGAGGCCGCCTCCAGCGCGGTGACCGCCCGGCTCCCGGAGGCGTACCAGTGGCTCCTGGTTCCAGGCCAGACGCGCCCCGACGCTCCAGTCGAGTGGCTGGCGATGAGATTGTCGGGTCAGGATTCTCTGGCGGCGAGGGCGAGCAAGAGGTTGAAGGGCGATGAGCTGCTGGTGACCGGGTTTGCCGCCACGCGCCTGCGGATGGAGCTCGATCGGGTGCCGCTGTGGCGTGGTGACCACGTGTCGATCAGGCAGATTGTCGAGGACTTCGCGCGCTATCTCTACTTGCCGCGCGTCAGCGACTCGGCGGTCCTCCTCGGGTCGATGAGTGACGGAATTGGTCTCCTCACCTGGGAACATGATGCGTTTGCGCTTGCGGACAGCTTCGATGAGGAGGCAAAGCGATACCGTGGTCTGCGCGCTGGACAAGTCGTTTCACTACTGGATTCCGATGCGCCCGGTTTGCTCGTCAAGCCGGATGTGGCGCGAACGCAGCTCGACGCTGAAAGGCCGAAGCCGGCTCCCGGCGGTGTTGGCTCGGATGTCCCGGGTACCGGTGGGGAGGGCACCGGACCCGGCGGGGGATCAGGCACCGAGGAGGACTCGCCGGTGCCACCCAAGCCGGCCCAACCTACGCGCTTCCACGGCATGGTCGCCCTTGATTCGACGCGCGTGGGGCGCGATGCGGGACGCATCGCGGACGAAGTCATTTCCCACCTGTCTGGCTTGGTCGGCGCCGAAGTCACGGTCACCCTGGAGATATCGGCGAGGGTGCCGTCAGGCGCCCCGGACCATGTAGTTCGCACGGTCACGGAGAACAGCCGGACGCTGAAGTTCACGTCTCAGGGCTTCGAGAGGGAATAGACCGGACTTGAATGCGAAAATGGGAAGGCTCGGATGCAGCCATGGAAGGAAACAAACACAATGGACCAGAATCAGGAACCCCGCCTCGCCGTATTGATCGATGCCGACAAAAGGTATCGTGTACAGGGGGAGACAGTTGTGGTTCCTGGTTGGCATCTGGATTTTCCCCTTCCCGGAAATAGCGGATTCACGCATGGCGCCACTTGTCGTCGGTCGCGCGATCGCGGGAACCCGGATGCCCGGATCCGACCATGCCGAATCGGAAAGTCCGCGATGACAACGACTTCGAAGGCGCCGACGGCGGAGTTCATGCTCGCTTCATCTGCTGACCCGACGTCCGCGAGATCTCCCGCGTGAAGATCGCTGCAATGCTCTTCCGGCGCACCGGCAACGGCCTTGCCCTGCTGGTCGCGGTCCTGGTCCTCAACTTCACCCTGATCCACATCGCCCCCGGCGACGTCGCGGACACCATCGCCGGCGACATGGGGGGCGCGGACGCGGAGGCCATCGCCGAGATCCGGCGCGACTACGGCCTGGACCGCCCCTTCCACGAGCAGTTGTACGCCTACGGGGCCAAGCTCGTGCGCCTCGACCTCGGCCACTCGTACTTCTTCAACCGCCCCGTCACGGAGCTGCTCCTGGAGCGGCTCCCCGCGACCCTGCTCCTGGTGATCAGCGCGCAGGTGCTGGCGATCATGCTGGGGACGGTGCTCGGAGTGTTCGCGGCCCGCCGGCCGAACGGCCTGCTGAGCCACGGGGTCACCATCTTCGCGCTGCTCGGCTTCTCCGCGCCGGTGTTCTGGACCGGCATCATGCTGATCATCCTGCTCTGCTCCATCTTCCCGCTGTTCCCGGTGGCGGGGATGGTGGACGTGACGGTGGAGGGCGGATGGTTCGTCAAGGCGCTCGACGTGCTGCACCACCTGTTCCTGCCGATGCTCACGCTGGCGTCGATCTTCCTCGCGCTCTACAGCCGGCTCGCCCGGGCCAGCATGCTGGACGTGCTCGGCACCGACTACGTGCGCACCGCCCAGGCCAAGGGGCTCTCGGAATTCCAGGTGGTCTACAAGCACGCGCTGCGCAACGCGCTGGGGCCGGTGGTGACGCTCGCCGGGCTCCAGTTCTCCGGCATTGTGTCGGGCGCGGTGCTGGTGGAGACGGTGTTCAGTTGGCCCGGGCTCGGCACCCTCGCGTTCCAGTCGATCACCGCGCGCGACGCGCCGACCGTGCTCGGCATCCTGTTCTTCTCGTCGCTGGTGGTGATCGTCGCGAACCTGGTGACCGACCTCGTCTACAGCCTCATCGACCCCCGCATCAAGCTCGGCCATCCGGGATAGGGCGGACCGGTGTCATGACCAGCGAAACCGCGACCCTCGATCTGCTGGAAGTCCCGAAGGCCCGGCATCCCCTGGCCGAGGCGGCGGGGATGTTCTTCCGCAACCACGCCGCGGTGGCAGGACTGGTCATGCTGACCGTGATCGTCATAGGCTCGCTCGTCGGCCCCTACCTCTACACCGTCGACCCCTACGACATGGTGTGGGCGCCGTTCTCCGAGCCCGGGGAGCAGGGCTTCCTGTTCGGGACCGACTACCTCGGGCGCGACATCTTCGCGGGCATCGTCAACGGCGGGCGCGTGACGCTGGCGGTGGGGCTCGCCGCCGCGCTCCTGTCGGTGTTCATCGGGGTGTCCATCGGGGCGCTGTCCGGGTACTACCGGGGCTGGGTGGAAGAGGTGCTGATGCGCATCACCGAGTTCTTCCAGGTGCTTCCCACGCTGCTGTTCTCGATGGTGCTGGTGGCGCTGTTCGGCGCCTCGCTCGCCATGGTCACCTTCTCCATCGGCATCGTGAGCTGGACCGCGGTGGCGCGGGTCACGCGCTCGGAGTTCCTGCGCCTGCGCGAGATGGAGTACGTCACCGCGTCGCGTTCGGCGGGAGCGCGGGACCTCGGCCTGATGCTCATCGTCATCCTGCCCAATGCCCTGCCTCCCATCGTGGTGCAGTCCTGCCTGATGGTCGGCAGCGCCATCCTGTTCGAGGCGGGGTTGTCGTTCCTGGGCCTGAGCGATCCCAACGTGGTGAGCTGGGGCCAGATCATCGGCTCCAACCGGCCCTACATCCTGGACGCGGGCTGGACGGTGGCGATCCCGGGGCTCTTCATCTTCATCACCGTGCTCGCCATCAGCCTCGTCGGCGACGGCCTCAACGACGCGCTGAACCCGAAGCTGCGCCAGCGATGACCCGGTCGCACACCGCTCCGTTGCTGCGGGTACGCGACCTCGTGGTGGAGTTCGCCACCCGCGAGGGCACGGTGCCGGTACTCGACCGGCTCTCGTTCGAGCTCGACTCCGGCGCGACGCTGGGGCTGGTGGGGGAGTCGGGCTGCGGCAAGTCGATGACCGCGCTCGCCGTCATGGGGCTCATACCGTCGCCGCCCGGGCGCATCGCCGCGGGCTCCGTGCACTTCGAGGGCGACGATCTGACCCGGTTCTCCGATGCGGCGCTGCGTGATGTCCGCGGCAACGCGATCTCCATGATCTTCCAGGAGCCGATGACCTCGCTGAACCCCGTGTACACCATCGGCGAGCAGATCGCCGAGGTGCTGCGCCGCCACCAGGGTCTGGCCCGCCGGGCGGCATGGGAGCGGGCGGTGGAGCTGCTGGACTCGGTCAGCATTCCGCTGCCGGGGCGGCGGGTGCACGACTACCCGCACCAGCTCTCGGGCGGCATGCGCCAGCGGGTGATGATCGCCATCGCGCTCGCCTGCCGGCCGCGCATCCTCATCGCCGACGAGCCCACCACTGCGCTGGACGTCACGGTGCAGGCCCAGATCTTCGACCTGCTGCAGGCGCTTCGCGAGGAGACCGGAACCGCCATCATCCTCATCACCCACGACATGGGGGTGGTGGCGGAGATGGCCGAGCGGGTGGCGGTCATGTATGCGGGGCGCATCGTGGAGGAGGGCCCGGTGAGGGAGATACTGAGCGAACCCCACCATCCCTACACCCAGGGCCTCATCTCCAGCGTGCCGCACCTGAGCGCGGAGGTATCCGACGAGCCGGAGGATCTCGCCGAGATCCCCGGCATCGTGCCGTCGCTCGCGGAGTTCGGGAAGGAGCGCTGCCTGTTCGCCCCGCGCTGCCCGCGGGCGGGCGAGCGGTGCCGGGACGAGCGGCCGGTTCTGGGTGCGATCGGCCGGCACTGCCAGGTGGCCTGCTGGCATCCGGGGGCGGGCGGGCCATGAGCGCCGTCCCGGGTGCCGCGAGCGCCGTACGGTCGGCGCGGTCCGCAATCGGCGCGCGCTGCCGGGCTGCCAGCCGGCACGGCGGGGCGGCCCGGGCATGAATGCTGCACGGAGTGCCGCGAGCGCCGGCGGCAGCACCGGTCGTCCGGTCCTGCGGGTGCGCGACCTGGAAGTGCGCTTCGCGGTCAAGCGCGAGGGCCTGTTCAGCAAGCCGGCGCAGTTGCACGCGGTGGACGGGGTCTCCTTCGATGTCGCGCCCGGGCGCACCCTCGGCCTGGTCGGCGAGTCCGGATCGGGAAAGTCCACCACCGCGCTCGCCGCGGCGCGGCTGATCCCCGCGCGCGCAGGGCAGGTGGAGATCGACGGCACCGACATCCTGACGCTGGAAGGTGAGCCGCTTCGCCAGCACCGGCGCACGGTGCAGTTCATCTTCCAGGATCCCTACTCGTCGCTGAATCCGCGCCTGCGGGCGAGCGAGATCGTGCGCGAGCCGCTCGACCGGCTGGGCATCGATTCCCCCGCGGAGCGGGCGAACCGGGTCTCGGAGCTGTTCCGTGACGTGGGTCTGCGTCCCGAGCAGCAGCGGCTCTTCCCCCACCAGTTCTCCGGCGGCCAGCGCCAGCGGCTCGGCATCGCCCGGGCGCTCGCATCCCGGCCGAGGCTCGTGATCTGCGACGAGCCGGTGTCGGCGCTCGACGTCGCGGTGCAGGCCCAGATCCTGAACCTGCTCCGGCGCCTGCAGCGCGAGCACGGGCTCACCTACCTGTTCATCTCCCACGATCTCGGCGTCATCCAGCACATGTGCAACGAGGTGGCGGTGATGTACACGGGCCGCATCGTCGAGCAGGCCCCGCGGGTACGGCTGTTCACCAATCCGCTGCATCCCTACACGAAGGCGCTGCTGTCCTCGGTGCCATCGGCGGACCCGGCCCGGGACACGCGCTCGGAGAGAATCCTCATCACCGGGGACCCGCCGAGCCCCATCGACCCGCCGAGCGGATGCCGCTTTGCGTCGCGCTGCCCGATCGCCGTCGATCGCTGCCGCCGCGAGACCCCGATGCTCGCCGATCACGAGCCCGGCCATCGCGTCGCCTGCCACCGCGTGGGGGTGCCGATCGCGGCGCGCCCTGTCCAATCCGCCTGATCCTCGGGAGTGAGACGCGCACTCCAGTACCAGATAATCGATTCCCGACAGCCGAGACCACGGACGGAAGTACCGGGTCCCGATTCCCGCACTCCCAACCGCGAGATTCTCTTCCATGTTCACGATCTACCCTGCCCGCAAGGTGATCACGATGAACGTCCGCCGGCCCGAGGCGAGCCACGTCGCGGTCCGCGACGGCTGGATCCTCGGCGCCGGCACGCTCGATGAACTCGCCGGCTGGGGACCGCACGCCATCGACGATCGGTTCGCCGACAAGGTCATCATGCCGGGCTTGGTGGAGGGCCACTGCCACAGCCGCGAGGGCAGCGGCTGGGACGAGACCTATGTCGGCTTCCACGACCGGATGGCGCCGGACCGCGTGGTCCATCCCGGACTCGAGTCCATCGACGAGGTCGTCGCGAGGTTGCAGCAGGCCGAACGCGCGCTGCCGGACCCGGACGCGCCGCTGATGGCGTGGGGCCTCGATCCGCTGTTCTTCGACGGCAGGCGGATGGTGGTGGCGGACCTCGACCGCGTGTCGACCACGCGCCCGGTGTTCGTGATGCACCAGAGCGGCCACATCATCAACGCGAACCGGGTATTGATGCAGCGGGCGGGCATCACCCGGGACGTCGCGGTGATGGGGGTGATGAAGGGCGCGGACGGCGAGCCCACGGGCGAACTGCAGGGGCCGGCGCTGCGCTCGATCATGTACCGCGCACTCGGACAGGACCGCTCCGTCGCGTTCGGCCGGCCGCACGCGCTGTGGCGGTTCGCGCGCTCCGCTCAGCTCGCCGGGGTGACCACCGCGACGGACCTGGCCAACGAGCTGCCCGAGGCGACGGTGGCCGGCCAGGTCGAGGTCACCTCCGACGACAACTATCCGCTTCGCATCGTTCCCGCCTTCGTCGGCATGTCGCGTCCCCCGGCCGATGGCGTCGAGTGGGTGAGGTCCCTGATTCCGAGGAGCAACGAGCGGCTGCGGTACGGGCTGGTCAAGCTGCACCTCGACGGCTCCATCCAGGGGTTCACCGCCCGCTTCAAGTGGCCGGGCTACTACAACGGCGCCGAGAACGGCCTGTGGTACATCGACCCGGACGCGCTGCCGGGCGTGATCGACACCTATCACCGGGCCGGGCTGCAGGTGCACATCCACACCAACGGCGACCAGGCTTCGGAAGCCGCGATCGACGCCATCGAGCAGGTGCTCAAGGGCGCTCCCGACCCGGACGCCCGCTTCACCCTGCAGCACTGCCAGATGGCGCACGACGCGCACTTCCGGCGCATGGCGCGCCTCGGCATCTGCGCCAACCTGTTCTCCAACCACATCTACTACTGGGGCGACCAGCACTACGCGCTCACGATGGGACCGGAGCGGGCAGAGCGCATGGACGCGACGGCGAGCGCGCAACGGCTCGGGGTTCGATACTCCATCCACTCCGACGCCCCGGTCACGCACCTCGCTCCGCTGTTCACGGCGTGGTGCGCGGTGAACCGCCTGACCTCGAGCGGGCGGGTGCTGGGCGCGGCGGAGCGGATCAGCGTGGCGGACGCACTCTACGCCGTCACCATCGGGGCCGCGTTCACGCTGAAGCTGGACACCGAGCTGGGCTCGATCGAGTGCGGCAAGCGGGCGGACTTCGCGATACTGGGAGACGACCCGCTCTCGGTGGATCCGGAGAGACTCCACGAGGTGCCGGTGTGGGGGACCATGGTGGGGGGACGGATCTTTCCGTGCTCGGAGATCGGTTCGGGCTGATCTGCCGCAATCGAGCCTGTCGGCGACGATGGCCGTCACCGCCGGCCACGGCAGTCAGGCCAGGCGGAACCGGGCGGCCAGTCCGTCCGCTACCGCCAGACCGCGCAGCGTCGGACGCAGCGTTTCGGCATCGCAGTGCACCAGCCCATCCTCCACCAGGGCCGCGATCAACCGGCGATTCAGCCCGGGCAGGTCGACGCCGTACCGCAGCCGGTACCGCGGCAGGTCGATGCCCTCGACGGTGCGCAGCCCCAGCATCAGCGCCTCCAGCGCGAGCGCTTCGCCATCGAGCGATTCCGTGTCTGCGACCGCTCGTTCGCCGCGATCGATGCAGTCCGCGTAGTCGCCCAGGGCACGGTGGTTCCACCACCGGCGCGCACCGTCGAAGGAATGGGCCGAGGGGCCCAGCCCGAGGTAGGGCACGTGCCGCCAGTACTTCAGGTTGTGCCGCGAGCGGTGCCGGGGCGCGCGGGCGAAGTTGCTGACCTCGTACGCCTCCCAGCCCGAATCGGCGAGACGTTCGTGCGTGTGCGCAAAGAAGTCCGCCTGGCCGCTCTCCGGCATCTCGACCAGCCGCCCGCTCGCACGCCGGCGTCCAAACGTCGTGCCCTCGTGGATCGTCAACTGGTAGCAGGAGACGTGTCCGGGACCGAGCGCGGCGAGGGTGTCGAGGTTGCGCGACCACACGGCGAGGTCCTGATCGGGCAACCCGAACATCAGATCCACCGAGACGGTGTCGAAGCCGCCCTCGAGGCAGGCCTCGACCGCGCCGCGGGCTTTCCGCCCGTCGTGGCGGCGCCCCAGTGTGCGGAGCTCGCCGTCGTCGAACGACTGCACCCCCAGGCTGAGGAACGACACCTCGAGCGAGCGCCACTCGCCGATGCGCCGCGGCGTGACGTCCTCGGGATTGGCTTCGAGAAAGATCCTCGCATCGGACCGGATCGGCAACCCGCCCCGGATCGCCGCGAGCACTCGATCGAGCTGGTCCGGCTCGAGCAGCGAAGGCGTTCCGCCGCCGAGATAGAGCGTGTCGAACGGCCGCTCCCATGCATCCCACAGCACCGTCTCGGCACACAGCAGCGAGACGAGCGCCGCGCGCTGCACCGCCGAGCCGACCTGGACCGCGAAATCGCAGTACGGGCACACGGCGGAACAGAACGGGATGTGCACGTACAGCCCCGCGCACCGAGCCGGCTCCGGCTTCGGGGCGGGCGGCACGGCGCTCAGGCGCGGTCGGTGCGCAACACCGAGACGAACGCGTCCTGGGGGATCTCGACCGAGCCGACGAGCTTCATGCGTTCCTTGCCCTTCTTCTGCTTCTCGAGCAGCTTGCGCTTGCGGCTCACGTCACCGCCGTAGCACTTCGCGGTCACGTCCTTGCGGAACGCGTTGATCGTCGCCCGCGAGATGATGCTGCCCCCGATCGCACCCTGCACCGGAATTCTGAATTGGTGGCGGGGAATGCTCTCGGCGAGCTGCTCGCAGTAGTGCAGCGCGCGCCCCCGGGCCTTGTCGCGGTGGGCGAGAAAGGCAAGCGCGTCCACCCGTTCGTGGTGCACGAGAATATCGACCTTGACGATGTCGCCGGCACGGTAGTCGCGCTCCTCGTAGTCGAACGACCCGTAGCCGCGCGTCACCGACTTCAGCCGGTCGTAGAAGTCGAACAGCACCTCGGCGAGAGGCATCTCGACCGTGATCTCCAGCCGCCCCCGGGCCAGGAAGCTGGTCGCGAGACTCGCGGATCGGTGCTGCCGGCAGAGTTCGATGGCCGCGCCCATGTACTTCTCCGGCACCAGGATGGTGGCCCGGATCCAGGGCTCCTCCACGCTCTGGATCGTGGCCGGCTCCGGCCACAGGCTCGGGTTGTCGACCTCGCGCACCTGCCCGTCGTTCGTGCGTACCCGGTACAGCACCGAGGGAGCCGAGAGGACCAGCGAGAGATCGAACTCGCGGCGCAGCCGTTCCTGCACGACGTCGAGATGGAGCAGGCCGAGAAATCCGCAGCGGAACCCGAAGCCGAGTGCCGCCGATGCGTCCTTCTGGTAGACCAGCGCCGCATCGTTCAGCGCAAGCTTCTCGATCGCCTCGCTCAGGTCCTCGTACTCGTCCGAGGACATCGGATAGATCGAGGAGAACACCACCGGGCGCGCGGGCTGATACCCCGGCAGGGGTGCTGCGGCGGGACGGCGGCAGAGCGTCAGCGTATCGCCGATGCCGACGTCCCGGATGGTCTTGATGCCGGTGATGACGTAGCCCACCGCTCCCGCGGGCAACCGGTCGGCCTTCTCGCGTCGCAGGCCGCTGTATCCGACCTCGTGCACGTCGTACTCGCGCCCGGTGTGCATGAACCGAACCCGATCGCCGGTGCCCAGGGAGCCGTCGCGGATCCGGCACGAGAGCACGACCCCGCGGTACACGTCGTACTGGGCGTCGAACACCAGGGCCCTCAGCGGCGCCTCGGGGTCTCCGTCCGGAGGCGGCAGGTGCTCGACGATTCCCTCGAGCACCTGGTCGATGCCGACCCCCTTCTTGGCCGAGACGGGCAGGGCGGAGAAGGGGTCGAGACCGAGGTCGCGGTCAATCTCCTCGAGCACTCGGTCCACGTCCGCCGCCGGGAGGTCGATCTTGTTGACCACGGGCAGCAGCTCGAGGTCGTGCTCGAGGGCCAGATACAGGTTGGCGACCGTCTGCGCCTCGACCCCCTGGGTCGCATCGACGATGATGATCGCACCGTCGCACGCCATCAGCGAGCGTCGCACTTCGTGGGAGAAGTCCACGTGGCCGGGGGTATCGATCAGGTTCAGCCGGCATGCCTGCCCGTTCTTCGCGGTGTAGGCGAGCGAGATCGCGTTGCTCTTGATCGTGATGCCCCGTTCGCGCTCGAGCTCCATGTCGTCGAGCACCTGGTCGCGGAACTCCCGCGCACCGACGCCGTCGCACGCCTGGATGAGGCGATCCGCGAGCGTCGACTTGCCGTGATCGACATGCGCGATGATGCAGAAGTTGCGAACGTTGTTCATGTCAGATTGGTCCGAATCCGCTGTGCCTCGAATCGAAGGTCCCGCGATCGCCGGCGCCGCCCCGTGCCGGCAACGGTCGAGTCCCGTCGAATACTCCTCCGGGGTGGTTGAATCCCGCTCCGAACCCCCCGGCTCCTACCGGTGCTCCCGGGCCACCGATCGTATGGCTTCCTCGAGGATGTCGAACATTTCGTCAATCTGCGCTTCGGTGATGATCAGCGGCGGCGAGAACACGCACATGTTCATCAGTGGCCGCACGATCAGACCGAGCTCTTCGCACTTGCGGTCGATGCGGGTGCCGAATTCACGATCGAGGGCGAGGCGGTCGCCGTCGCCGGAGAACCGGCCTTCGACGCACCCGACCAGACCCACCCCCCGGGTGTCGCCGACGATCGGCGATTCCCGCAGGGCGTGGACACGGGCGAGAAAATGCGCCGACACCGCCCGCACGTGTTCGAGCAACGCCTCTCGTTCGAAGATTTCGATGTTCGCGAGTGCCGCGGCACACGACACGGGATGGCCGGAGTATGTGTATCCGTTGGAAAACAGCACGTCCTCGTGCTCCGGTCCGCTGATTCGCTCCATCAGGCGGTCCGAGATCAGGCACGCACCGAGCGGCAGGTAGCCCGACGTCAGGCCCTTGGCGCAGGTCAGGAGGTCCGGTTGTACGTCGAACACGTCGTCGGACGCGAACCAGTGGCCGAGGCGCCCGAATCCGGTGACCACCTCGTCGGAGATGTAGAGGACGTCGTGGGCGCGGCACACTTCCAGGCAGCGCCGATGGTAGCCGGGCGGAGGAATGATCACGCCGCCCGAGGCAAGGATCGGTTCCGCGACGAATGCACCCACCCGATCCGGACCGAGCTCGGCGATTGCGCCTTCGAGGTCTGCAATTTTCGAGTCGCACCAGGAGTCCATGTCCATGCCGGGCGGGCGCAGCGCCGGGTTCACGTCCGGCAGGAATCGTACCCGCTCCCGGTCCATGTCGAACCAGCTCTGGCTGCGCTCCTTGCCGGTGACCGAAGCGGCCAGAAACGTCGACCCGTGGTACGCCTTCTCCCGCGACAGCACGATCTTCTTCTCCGGTCGGCCCAGGCGGTTGTTGTAGAAGTGCACGAACCGGATTGCGGTGTCCACCGCGGTCGATCCCCCGGTGGTGAAGAACACGTTGTTCAGGTCCCCCGGCGCCAGCTCCGCGAGCTTCCTGGCGAGCATGGCGGACGGCTCGCTCGCGGTGTTCCAGGGTGAATGGTAGGAGAGTTGCATGACCTGCTCGGCGATCGCGTCCGCCATCTCGCGGCGCCCGTACCCGA
This sequence comes from Gammaproteobacteria bacterium, assembly GCA_022826505.1. Lineage (GTDB taxonomy): Bacteria > Pseudomonadota > Gammaproteobacteria > HK1 > HK1 > HK1. The sequence goes on along the minus strand of JAJDUQ010000220.1, from coordinate 37,499 downwards.
TCTGCGAGCACCACATGCCGCCGGGTCCGTCGATGAGTCGCTTGCCGGTCGGGTCGTAGACGTAGATGCCCTCGGCGCGCGCCGAGATCGTCCGGTCCGCCTCGCCGCGCAGCCACAGCGCGTCCCAGGGGTGCAGGTAGTGCCGGTTGTCGTAGTCGCGGATGGTGGCCGCGGTATTGCCGAGTCCTGACATCGTGTCGCCTCCCGGGGCGTTTCGCCTTGCGGCTTCGATTTCCCGGTCGCGACGGAGCCGGGGGCGGGTACCTGCACCGCTCGTGGACCGAGCCCCGCGGTGCGGTTCTCCCGCCCGATCAGGCCTCGGCAAGTCCGAGTCGCGGTGTGCGCATGAAGATCACCGCGACCGCGCACATCACCGGAATCGCGGCCAGCGCGACGAGGGTGCCGCCGTAGCCGCCAAGATAGTCGTACCCGAGTCCGAGGGGAATCGGTCCGATGGACGCGCCGATCACGGCCGCCATCTGGGCGACCCCCTGGATCGATCCGAGATGCCTGCGCCCGAAGAACTTCGGCCAGACGAAGGTGAAGTGAGCATGCATCGCCGCGTTGCACATCCCGAACAGGATACCGAACACGATCGCGCTCGGCAGATCGCCCACGACGCTCATCGCGACGAGCGCGACGCTCACCGAGACAAGGGCGCAGGCGTAGAGGGGTCTGGTGGGAAACCGGTCGAGCAGCATCCCCACGAGCGGCGTGGCGACCACCATGACCACCGCCGAGATCGAGAACATCGAGGCCGCGGTGGTCGCATCGAGTCCCTGCGCCTCGAACACGGACACCTGGTGGAAGAACATCGCGGTCACCAGCGCCGAGAACGAGCAGTTCGATGCCAGGATGATCCAGAACGCGCCGGTGCGCCTCGCTTCCGGGAGGGTCAGCCCGACCACCGCACCGTCCTGTTTCGTGGCCGCACCTTCTGCCGCAACCTCTCTGGCCGCACCGTCCGGACGAAGCCCCAGCGCTTCCGGTCGATCGAATACGAGCAGCAGCACCGGCGGCAGCAGCAGCAGCCATGTCGCCACGCCCATGACCACCCAGGCCATCCGCCAGCCGAGCGCATCGGTCAGCCATTGGGCGAGCGGCGGATGTACTGCAACGCTCACCGAGAAACCGAGCATGGTCAGGCTGAGGGCGAGCCCGCGCTTGCGGTCGAACCACTGCGACGCGAGGTTCCCCGCGCACAGCATCAGCGACCCCTGTCCGAAGAACCGCAGCGCGGCGAATCCGAGCGTCAGCAGCACGAACCCGCTCACTGCGCCGAACGCGACTGCCGCGGCCCCGAGCGCGGCCCCCACTCCGGTGAGTACGGTCCGCACGCCGTGACGGTCGACCAGTCGGCCGACGCGCGGCAGTCCGAATGCGGCGATCAGGGTCGCGAACGCGTAGGCGCTCGACACCGAGGTCCGGGATATCCCGAGATCCTCGGAGATCGGCAGCAGAAAGACGCTGAACGTGTGCGACTGTCCGGGACCGCTCGCGAACATCGTGAGCGCCGCGACGGCGAGCATCGTCCAGCCGTAGAAATACCGGTTGTTGACCCGGAGCGCGAATGTCTGTCGAGCGGCGATCGTGGCGGCCCTTCCCTGGCAGGGGCGCAATAGTGGAGAGTCGGTGCAGATGCCGCAAGAGAGGGGGAAAGCGGGGCGGAGGTCCGCGCCGGTCACGCAGGTGAAAGACCGCGGGCGGGTCTGTCGAACTTCGGCAGAGGGACCGGAGGATTCCGGTCGGGGGAGGGGGGAATGACCGCAGAGCCTCCGGCCCTTGCCGAACTGTCGTCGGTGCCGCCTCAGGCGGCGACCGACGGTGTCTTCGTCTCGTTCGCGGCGTCGCCGCGAAGCTCCGGCGGGCACGGAGCGGCGGCAATGCTCCACCGGGGCGCCGCGCCGCTCGGGCCGATCAGCCCTTGCGCAATCATCGGAATCTGCGCCCGGTCGATGCCGATGTCGGCGAGCTGGTGGTCATCGAGTCGCGACAGCTCGCTGATCGTCCGTCGCCGGCGAATCGCGCCTGCGATCCATCGAAGTGCGTTCGACCCGTTCCGGGCGAGGAAACGTCCCGTCGTCCCGAAGGCCCGGGCAAACGCTTCGGACTGGAGCTGCCGCGCCCGTGCCGTGTGCGTCAGGTAGACGCGAGGGTCGTGCGAAAGCCACGGTTCGCGCTCCGTGCATGCAGTGTCGCTCATGGTTTCCTTCCTTTTGCTGGTTTGTGGTCATTGGACAGATTGGGATGCGACGGGTTCGACTCAACCGAAGAATTTCTCGTTGCAGCCCAAAGAAAAACTGATCCGTCCGTGGGTCCAGGACGGCGTTTCGTCATTGGCGACGAGTCCGCGCGCGATGAGTGGTACCGTCCGCGCCCGCAGCCGTGAATCGGCGAAACTTGGGTGCCGACCCCGCGAGCGGCCTCGTGGGCTCCCGTGCCGGGCCGCGCGGCCGGTGCACGGGCGAATCGGCCGGTTCGTGGTAACGGAGCCTGTCGGGAACCGAATCTCCGGCTGTCGGCACCGCGCGGGGGCGACACCGGGGGCGGTGGCGCGGGCGTGCCGACCCCGGACGCTCGCGGGAGCCGCGCAAGGGGCAGGAACATCTTGCGATGCCGTGCCGACCGCGGCCCGGAGACGGACCCGCAGCGGCAAGATCGGAGTCGAGCCGTGAATGGGTGGGCAGCGTGGTGAATCGGACTCTGCGATGCACCGGGTGACGATTGGCCGAATGCGCCTCGAATATCGATGGTGGGGAGCGCGCGACGGCTCCGGTCCGGTCCTCGTGCTGCTGCACGAGGGGCTCGGCTGCGTGGAGATGTGGCGGGACTTTCCCGCGCTGCTTCACCGGCGAACGGGCCTCCCCGTGTTCGCCTGGTCGCGCGCCGGCTACGGTGGGTCGGGTCCCGCGGTGCTCCCGCGTCGCATCGACTACATGCACGTCGAAGGCCGCGACGCCGTGGGCGCGGTCCTCGACGCGGCCGGGATCGAGGAGGCGGTGCTCGTCGGCCACAGCGACGGTGCCTCCATCGCGATCGTGCACGCGGGAACGCACGCGCAACCATCGAACTCGCGAATACGAGCGCTGGTGCTGATCGCACCGCACGTGTTCTGCGAGGACGTGAGCATTGCGAGCATCCGCGCCGCCGGCGACGCCTACCGCGACGGAGGGCTGCGCGAGCGGCTCGCCCGCTACCACGGCAATCAGGTCGATGCAGCGTTCTTCGGCTGGCACGACGCCTGGCTGCGGCCGGAGTTTCGGCAATGGTCCATCGAGGAATTCCTGTCCCGCGTCACCGTGCCCGTGCTCCTGATTCAGGGTGCGCAGGACGCGTACGGCTCGGCCGCGCAGCTCGACGCCATCGAAAGCGGCGTGGCGGGGCCGGTGACGCGACGCTGGCTCGAAGGCTGCGGGCATGCCCCTCACCGGGAGCGGCCGGAGGAGACGCTCGACGCTGTCGAAGCGTTCGTCCGCCGACTGACCAGGCCCGACTGATACGCCTGCTCCAGTGCAACGGCAGATTCCGGTGTCGGTTCGCCGGCAACTTCGAGTCCGCGGAGCCCGGCCGCCGGCATGGGCGGATTCCTGCGCCGTCGTCTTCGCTCCCGGATGAGCGCGCGCGAACTGCGATGCGGTTTCTGGTAGAAATGCGCCCTTCGTTCCATGACCGAACTTCGGAGCCGACACCATGCACATAGGCATCACCCAGTTCTCCACCGACTACACCATCCGTATCGACGAGCTTGCCCGCGAGTGCGAGGACCGCGGATTCGAATCGCTCTTCGTGCCCGAGCACACCCACATCCCCACCAGCCGCAGGAGCCCGTGGCCGGGCGGCCCGGAACTGCCGAAGGAGTACAAGCACACCGTCGACCCCTTCGTCGGACTCGCCTACGCCGCCGCGTCGACGAAGACGCTTCGCATCGGTACCGCGATCGCGTTGCTCACCGAGCGCGATCCCATCGTGCTCGCCAAGGAGTGCGCGACCCTCGACCTGCTGTCCGGCGGGCGCTTCGAGCTCGGCATCGGGGCGGGGTGGAACGCCGAGGAGATGGAGAACCACGGCACCGTGTTCAAGGATCGCTTCAAGGTGATGTGCGACCGCGCCAAGGCGATCAAGGCCATGTGGCGCGAAGACACGCCCGAGTACCATGGTCCGTTCGTCGACTTCGATCCGATCTGGTCGTACCCGAAGCCGGTGCAGCAGCCCGGCCCGCCGGTGCTGCTCGGGGGCGAGACCAAGTACTCGCTCCAGCGCGTCGTGGACTTCTGCGAGGGCTGGATGCCGCGCACGCGGTCGTTCGGCGACGCCGGGGCGGAGATGGCGCGGCTCAGGGAATTCGCGGACCGGGCCGGACGCGACGTGAACACCATTCAGACCTCCGTGTTCGGAGCCACCGGCGACCCCGAAGCGATCGACAGCTACCGCGACGCCGGCTGCTTCCGTGCCCTCGTCACCATCCCGCCCAAGGGGCGCGACGAGGTGCTGCCGCTCCTCGACAAGCACGCGAAGCTGCTGTGAGCGCAAGCTTCGTCGTCGTCGCCAAGCGCGACTGTCCGACCTGCGACCTCGTGCAGCCGGTGCTGCGCGAGATCGCGGCGAGCGGGGCGGAGCTGACTGTCTATACCCAGGACGATCCGGCGTTTCCCGAGGGTCTGGCGCCGGTCGACGATCGTTCGCTCGAGCAATCGTGGCGCCTCGGTATCGAGACGGTGCCCACGCTCATTCGCCTCGAGCACGGCGCCGAAGCCGAGCGCACCGTGGGCTGGGACCGCGGCGAGTGGAATCGGGTCACCGGCCTCGATCCGCTCGGGACGGATCTCCCCGACTTTCAGCCGGGATGCGGCTCGAAGAGCGTGGACCCCGGCATGCCGGAGATTCTGGAGGTCGCGTTCGGCCAGCCGCCCCTGAAGGCCCGCGTCATTGACGTGCATGCCCCGGAGGACGAGCACGAGCTGTGCTTCTCGCGCGGCTGGAGCGACGGCCTGCCGGTCGTCCCTCCGACCCCGGTGCGGGTGCTGCGCATGCTGAAGGGCACGACTCGCGATCCGCAGGAGATGGTCGGCGAGATTCCGCCCAACAACGCCGCCTGCACGGTCGAGAAGGTCGCGATCAACGCGGTGATGGCGGGCTGCAAGCCCGAGTACATGCCGGTGGTGCTCGCGGCGGTGGAGGCGGCGCTGGCGCCGGAGTTCGCCATGCACGGGCTGCTCTGCACCACGTATTTCTCGGGGCCCATGGTGGTGGTGAACGGCCCGGTGACGGGCCGTATCGGCATGAACTCGGGGGTGAACGCGCTCGGCCAGGGCAACCGGGCGAACGCGAGCATCGGACGCGCGCTGCAGCTCGTGATTCGCAACGTGGGCGGCGGAGTGCCGGGCGGGATCGATCGGGCGACCCTTGGCTGGCCGGGGAAGTACACCCTGTGCTTCGCCGAGGACGAGTCCGATCCGGCCTGGCAGCCGCTCAGCGTGGAGCGGGGCGTCCCGCCGGGGGTGTCGGCGGTGACCCTGTTCGGGGCCGGGGGTCTGAGTCCGAACATGGACGAGGTCTCGCGCACGCCGGAGTCGCTCGCGCGTTCCTTCGCCATGACCCTCGAGTCGGTGGGGCACCCGAGGTACGTGGAGAGCATCGACGCCTTTCTCGTCCTCTCCCCGGAACACTGGGCGATTTTCAGGGAAGGAGGATGGGATCGGGCGCGGCTCAAGGCCGAACTCATGGCCGCGACGGTGCGACCGGGCGCGGAGCTGGTGCGCGGGGCGAACGGCGTCGACGCCGGCGTCAGGCCGGAACTCGTCGAGGACCGGATGCCGAAGTTCCGCGAGGGCGGGCTGAACATCGTGCGCGCCGGCGGCGAGGCCGGGCTCATGAGCGCCGTCATCGGGGGCTGGGTGGCGAGCGGCCCTCGCGGCACGAGCCCGGTGACAAGGGAGGTGAAGACGTGAATGGCCGCGCCGTCGCATCGGGCGGAACTTCCGGCACCTGCCCATTCGGATTGTGAAAGAATCGATGCCCTCGTCTGACCGAGTCCATCCGGCCGGATGGGCGGGGGTCGGCGCCCGGCGCAAGAAATCCATCAATCAGGGAGACGGACCGAATGAACGACGGTATCCAGTTGCTCGATCCCACCGCGGAGACCACATCCGTCCGGCGCGAGCGCCGTACTCCGCCGCCTACGCTCGAGGGCATGACTCTGGGGTTGCTCGACATCGGAAAGGCGCGCGGAGACACCTTCCTCGACCGGCTCGAATCGCACTTTGCCAGCCGTGGGGTGGCCGTCAGGCGCTACGCCAAGCCCACCAACACCCGCACCGCGCCCGTCGATCTGTCGCAGACCATCGCCGAGGAGGTCGATGTCGTCGTCGACGCCCTGTCCGACTGAGGCTCGTGCACGTCGTGCAGTGTGCATGACATGCTCGACCTCGACGAGAGGGGCATCCCCGGCGTCATGATCGCGACCACCGCGTTCCGGCAGGCGGCGGCCGCACAGTCCGAATCGCTCGGCTACGATCCGGCGATCGTCTGGGTCCCGCACCCGATCCAGAACCGCACCGATGCGGAGATCCAGGACATCGCGGACGAGGCGATAGGAGAGATTCTGGAGAAGCTCACTGCGCCGTAGACGCACGCACTCCCCGTTCGAGCTCAATCTCCACCATCACCGATGAGACGATGGATAGAGAGCGCGGAGAGGCTTGCCGCCGGCCGATGCGGCCTGTATCGCGCTGCACCGGTCAGCTACGCCAAGGCCAACCCGAAAGCCTCGAATCGACTGAAGTCGTCCGGATTGCCGGTGGCGACGGCCGCTTCCTCCGCGATCGCCGTCGCCGCGATCATGCAATCGATCATCGTCCCCCGGCGCCGGCCGGAGCCGTTGAACAGCCTTGCCGCGATGAAGGCCGCCTCTTCGGTAAACGGGGATTGTTGTCCGACCACCATCGACGCAACGGACAATGCGGCCTGGTCGACGGGGCCGCACAGGAATTCCGCCCAGGCGACCGTGCTCATGCCGAGCGGTTCATTCGCCCCGATCCACTCCCGAAGCCGGGCATCCTCCTGCGAACCTGAGGCCAATGCGCGAATCAGGAAGCTCGTGTCCAAGTGGATCATTCCGACGGCCACGGGGCGCTACGCTCTGCCGCCGCCCGGCGTTCCTGCCTCACCTCGTTTGCCCAGGCTCGTGCCGATTCTCGGTCCAGTGCGAGCAGGGACTGCAAGCGGTCGAGCGCATCAAGCGCTTCATGGTGGTCGGAGCGCACTTGATTCGCCGCCGATCGGATGGCGCGCCGGAGTGCACCGGACTTGGACGTGTTCCAGCGCTTCGCGAGATTTTCCAACTGCCGCACGGTTTCGACGTCGAGCGAGTAGGTCGACTTTACGGTGACGGTGGCCATACAAATAGGGTACGGCCATACCCCGCGTCAATCAATTCTGCCGGCTCCTGATGGGACACCGTCTCAGCCTGACACGACCGTTTGGTCGGAAGGTCGCGCCCGATGTGGCGCCGCAACGGAAGGATACCGCCCTACCCCGGCGGTCCCTCCAGCGTCGTGCAGCGCAACAGCAGTCGGCGCTCGCCGGTGAAGTCGTTGATCGGGTAGTGCAAGGTGAAGCGGTTGTCCCAGATCACGACCTGTCCCGGCCGCCAGCGCACCCGGCAGGTGAATTTCGGGCGGGTCATGTGGCGGTCCAGGTACTCGATGAGTGGCCGACTCTCTGCCCGCGTCATGTTGCGGAACCGGGTGGCGAACATCCGGTTGATGTAGAGGCCCTCCGCTCCGGTATCGGGATGAACGCGCACCACCGGATGGATGGCGGTCTCCTCGGGGTGATCGGGGCGGCCGGGGCCGTGGTAGCTGTGCACGGCTTCCAGTGTGCGAAGCAGTGCCCGCATTCCCGGGCTCAGCGCTTCGAACGCGGCGATGGTGCTGGCGAAGCCGGTGTCGCCGCCGACGGGCGGGATCACCCTGGCGTGCAGCACCGACAGATGTCCCGCCGGCTTGCGGAAGGTCACGTCGGCGTGCCAGCCCCCACCGCCGAAGAGCCGATCTCCGCCGGGCTCCTTGCGCATTTCCAGCACCTCGGGGAGCCCGTCCGCATGCAGCACGGCATCGTCGTCATGGTGCACGAAGAGCGGACCCAGATGCGACGTGAACTCCCGCAGCGCCACCGCCGGGAGATCCTGACCGCGAAGGACGAGCACAAGACGACGTGCGATCGCGGCACGGATGGCGGAGATGACGCAGGGGTCGGGCCGCGCACTCAGCCGCACACCGTGGAGCACGCTGCCAACCGCCGGCGCGATCGCAGTGGCACTCGGCGAGACGCCCCGTTCGTTCGCCACCGAATCCGCCACCGAATCCACGTTCATTCGTCCGACGCGAATGTGCGCTTCAGCGCGTCGCACACCAGCGCCTGCGCCCGCACCGCGCCGTCGATTATCGGCGTCATCGTGAAGAATCCGTGGATCATTCCCTCGCAGTCCACGTACTCGACGTCGACTCCCGCTTCGCGCAGCCTTTGCGCGTACGCCTCCCCTTCGTCGTGCAGGACGTCGCACTGGGCGGTGAGGACCAGCGCCGGCGCCAGGCCGGAGAGGTCGCCGGCGCGCAGCGGCGCCGCCCGCCAGTCGAGCCGATCCGTTTCGTCGCGCAGGTAGTGATCGCGAAACCAGCGCATCGAGTCCGCCTCCAGAGCCCCGTATCCCCGCGCGTAGGTGTGGTACGAGCCGGTTTCGCACGTGTAGTCCGTGACCGGGTAGACGAGCACCTGGAGCCGGATGGCGGGCTTCCCGGCATTGCGCGCCATCAGTGCCGCCACCGCCGCGAGATTCCCGCCGGCGCTGTCTCCGCCGACCGCGATCCTTCCCGAATCGATTCCAATTTCCGCGCCGTGAGCCGCGCACCACCGTACCGCCGCGAGCGCATCCTCGGCCGCGGCGGGAAACTTGTGCTCCGGTGCAAGCCGGTAGTCGACCGACACCACCACGCACCCGGCACCGGTGCACAGGTTGCGGGCGACCGCATCGTGGGTGTCGATGTCGCCCATGACGTGCCCGCCGCCGTGGAAGTACACGAGCCCCGGCCGTGCCCCGGCGTCGATCTCCGGACGATAGAATCGCACCGGAATTTCCCCACCCGCACCGGGTATCGACCGGTCCTCGATCGCGCCGACCGGTGCCGGCTCCACGCCGCGCGCCTCGATCATCCGTTCGTACTGCTTGCGCACCTGCGTCGGCGTCAGTTCGTGAATCGGCCTGAAGTCCGAGGCGGCGAGTGCGTCGATGACCTGCTGAATCTGTGGATGAACCGGCATCGCGGTCATGGCGTTCCTCCGGTGGGGTCCTGCAATGGCTGTGAGGGTGGTATCGGGTTGCGCGGCCGGCGGCGAGCCAGTATACGGAACCCCCCACCGTCCGGACGACCATGAGGACATGCCGTGAACGACCGCGTACATCTGACGCTCGACGAAGTGCACGGGATTGCAAGCGAGGCGCTCCGCGCCAAGGGATTTTCCGAAAGGCACGCCGGTGCGATTGCCGACACCGTCACCGCGGCGGAGCGCGACGAATGCACGTCGCACGGCCTGTTCCGCATCCCCTTCTACGTCAAGGCGCTGCAGGCGGCGAACGTCTCGCCCGATGCGGAGCCGACGTTCCGCGACCTCACCCCCGCGGTGCTGCAGGCGGATTCGCATTTCGGATTCGCACCCCTCACGCTGCAACTCGCCGCCGGCCCGCTGGAGAAACGGTCCCGCGAGTTCGGCATAGCGGCGCTCTGCATCGTGAATGCCTACAACGTCGCGGCGCTCTGGCCCGAGGTGGAGCGTCTCGCCGAGCGCGGACTCGTCGCGTTCGCGTTCACCGCCGCGCTTCAGTACGTCGCGCCGGCCGGCGGTACCAAACCGGTGTACGGCACCAACCCGATGGCGTTTGCCTGGCCTCGGGCCGGGCGGCCGCCGCTGGTCTTCGACCAGGCTTCGAGCGCCAGCGCCCGCGGCGAGATCCAGATTCATCTGCGTGACGGAAAGTCGATTCCCGAAGGCTGGGCAATTGGCCCCGACGGCGAGCCGACCACCGACCCCGCCACCGGACTGGCCGGTGCCCAGCTTCCCTTCGGAGGCTACAAGGGCGCGGCCATCGCGCTGATGGTCGAGCTGCTCGCGGGCGCGCTGATTGGCGACGTGTTCAGCTTCGAGGCCACCGAGAGGGATGCCGGCAAGGTCGGGGCTCCCTGCGGGGGCGAGTTCATGATCGCGATCGACCCCGCGCGCTGCGTCGGCGACGGCAATCGCGACGCGCAACTCGCCCACTCGGAGAAACTCTTCGCGAAGATCCTCGAGCAGGACGGAACCCGGCTGCCGTCCGATCGCAGGTTCCGGGCGCGCGAGCGCACTCCGGCCGAGGGCGTCACCATCCCGAAGTCGCTGCACGACACGTTGCGGGAGTACATCGACGGGTGAGTCGCGCCGGCTCGGCACCGCGCGCTCAGCGCCCCGATCCCTGCACGGCTCCGTAGTCGCTGTCCAGCAGCCGGCGCAGGGCGCTGACAAGGAGGAAACCGTCCGTGCAACTCGCCACAGTCGACAGCAGCACCGTGCCGGCCACGATCGATCTGCCGCGCGAGTACAACGCGGCGGTCGAGTTCATCGACGCCAATCTCGCGAAGGGACGGGCGGAGAAGACCGCCTTCATCGACACCTCGGGTGGCTGTAGCTACGGCGAGCTGGCGGAGCGGGTGAATCGCGCGGGCAATGCGCTGCGCGCGCTCGGGGCGAGGATGGAGACGAGGGTGCTGATGTGCATGCTCGACGACATCGACTTTCCGGCGGTGTTCTGGGGAGCGATCAAGGCCGGTTGCGTGCCGATTCCGATCAACACCCTGCTGACCTCGGACGACTACGCCCATCTGCTGCGCGACTCGCGGGCGCGAATCGTGGTGGTGAGCGATGCATTGCTCGGCCGGTTCGCACCCGCGCTTGCGGATCAGCCTCATGTCGAGCACGTCGTGGTCGCCGGAGGCGAGGTGCGCGGCAACGCGCAAACGGCCGAGATAGCCGGCGCCGCCGGCCACCCGCAAGCGGCGGCAGCGAGCGGAGGACCCGGACGACACCGCCTGGCGGTGCTGCTCGATGGCGCGTCACCGAGTCTCGACGCCGCCCCCACCACCCGGGACGACGTCGCGTTCTGGCTCTACACCTCCGGCTCCACCGGCACGCCGAAGGGCTCGATGCACCTGCATCGAGACCTGGTCACCACCGCCGTGCACTACGGTGTGGGGACGCTCGGGATCCGGGAGGACGATCTGGTCTACTCCGCCGCCAAGCTCTTCTTCGCCTACGGTCTCGGCAACGGCATGACGTTCCCGTTCTACGTCGGCGCGACGGCGGTGGTCCTCGCCGGCCGCCCGACCCCGGACGCGGTGATGGCGGTCCTGCGCGAGCACCGGCCGACCATCTTCTACGGCGTGCCGACGCTCTACGGCGCGATGCTCGCGCTGCCGGCCGACGCTACCGGAGACGATGCGTCGCGGCTGCGTCTCGCGGTTTCGGCCGGCGAGGCGCTGCCGGCGGAGGTCGGCGCCGCGTGGGAGGAGCGCTTCGGCGCCCCCATCCTCGACGGGCTGGGCTCGACCGAGATGCTCCACATCTTCCTCTCCAACCGCAGTGGCGACGTGCGCTACGGCACCTCGGGGACCGCGGTGCCCGGGTACCGGCTCAAGCTGGTCGCCGAGACCGGCGAGCCCGCCGCTCGGAGCGAGATCGGCGAGCTGTGGGTGAGCGGCGACTCCTCGGCGGTCGCGTACTGGAACCAGCGGGAGAAGTCGCTGGACACGTTCCACGGGCCCTGGACCCGCACCGGGGACAAGTACGTGGTGGACGAAGAGGGCCGCTACCACTACTGCGGGCGCACCGACGACATGCTCAAGGTCGGCGGACAGTGGGTGTCGCCGTTCGAGGTGGAATCCGTGCTGCTCGGGCACGAGGCGGTGCTCGAGGCCGCCGTGGTCGGCGCCGAGGACGAGCGGGGCCTGGTCAAGCCGAAAGCGTTCGTGGTGCCGCGCGAGGGTGTCGAGACCGACGAGGCGTTCGCCGCCGCGCTCCAGGAGTTCGTGAAGGACCGGCTCGCGCCGTTCAAGTATCCGCGCTGGATCGAGTTCGCCGCCGACCTGCCGAAGACGGCCACCGGAAAAATTCTGCGATTCAAGCTCCGGCGGTTGGGCGGGTCTCCCGGGCGCGCGGGCGTCCCGCGCGCCCGGGGCCGTTCGGGGCGTCTTTCATCGCGCGCCGCATCGAATATGCGTCTGGCTCCACGGAGGGCGACGAGCTGCAGCCGCTCGCAGAGCCCACATCCCGACCCGCAGACTTGGCGTTCACGACCACGCTGACCGGCGCGACCGTGCCCTTCGTCGTGCGCATCGAGACCGGCACCATCAACCGCGCCGTGTACCAGATTGCGATGCTGCACGATCCCGCCCACGGCACCGAGCCGGACCCCTGGACGATCTCGCCCGGCTGGAACGGGCGGCTCATCTACACCTTTGGGCGGCTGCGTGAACGGCTGGTTTCGCCAGGGCGACCGCACCGGCGGCGTCACCGAGCTCTGGATGCTCGCTCAGGGCTACGCAATCGCGTCCTCGAGCCTCAACGTGCACGGCAACAACTGCAACGACGTGCTGGCCGCCGAGACCATGATGATGGTCAAGGAACGCTTCATCGAAGGCTACGGCGTGCCGCGCTGCACCATCGGCTGGGGTTGCTCGGGCGGGGCATACCAGAATCATCAGATTGCGGACAACTACCCGGGCCTGCTCGACGGGATCATCCCGGGATGCAGCTTCCCCGACGTGACTTCGAGCACGATCCCGATGGTCACGGACACGCGGCTGCTGAACCGGTACTTCGAGAACGAAGGGGCCGGCCTCTTCAGCGAGGCGCAGATGCGAGCGGTCGCGGGCTTTCGGGTGCTCGAGACGATGCGCAACGTCTCGTTCAAGGCCGGGCGGGTCGCGGTCGGTGAGTTCTGCCCCGACGTGGTGGAATCGCTCAGGCACAGCCCCTTCGCCCTGCGCTCGGCGACCCGGCGGTGATAGCGCTCCAGGTCCCGCGCGCGTCTCGTCGCGATGTCCTGCTGGATCATCGTGGTGCCCTCGCTGTCAGAATCGGAATCCGGACGAAGGACGCCCGACCGGCGCGGGCCGGCCGGACGCCCGCGGAGAGCGTCGCTCAGCCGCGCTGCTTGCGGTCGCACAGGAGCCCGGTGGCCACCAGACACCCCAGAGCTGTTGACCGCCGCGGGTGCGAAGTCCCGTGCAGATGATGATCTCGGTGCAGGCGGGGCGCATCTCCTTCACCGCCTTGAGCGTGGCGGTGACGCGCTTCGCCCGCCGGCCCTTGCCCTTCGCCGGCGCCTCACCGGGCCAGGGGCGGGCACCGCCGTCGGCGATCGGCGGCGAGGGTACGGGCAGGGCTCCGCGACGGCCCCATACCGGTCGACGCACTCAGATCCCCTCCATCGCGACGAAGCCCGGAAGGGCGCGAACACGGTCGATCCACGCCCGGACCGACGGATAGTCGTCGAGCGCGATGCCGCCCATCCAGGAAAGGGCGCAGTAGGGCATGCAGGCGATGTCGGCGATGGTGGGCTTGCCGGCCGCGAGCCACGCATGTCCTGCGAGCCGCTTCTCCAGCACCTTCAGCCCCTCGTGCCCGTAGGCCTGGCTCGACGCGAGGTCGAAGTCGAGACCGAAGGACTTGATCGCGCGGGCGCGGGCGAGTCCGAACAGCAGCTCGTTCTCCGCCAGCGCGAGCCATTGCATCACCTCGGCCATCGCCGCCGGCTCCGCCGGCAGCCACGCCTCGCCGTAGCGCCGCGCCAGGTAGACGAGGATCGCCTGCGAGTCCCACACCGTCACGTCGCCGTCGACCAGGGTCGGAATCTGCCCGCGGGGGTTCAGGGCGAGGAACGACTCGGTCCGGTTCTCCCCGGCCTGGAGGTTGATGACGGTCTCCTCGAACTCCAGCCCGAGCAGGGTCAGGAGCAGACGTGCCTTGTAGGCGTTGCCGGAACGCGGTCCGCCGTAAAGCGTGATCATCGCCGTCTTCCCCTTTCAAAGAACGTTGCAGACGTGGATGTCGCGCGACTCGACGATGTCCGCGTAACGCTCGCGGGTCCGTGCGAGGGTCGGCGACCCCTTGTGGACCTCGAATGCGGCGTCGTCGGCGTACATCTCGTAGAGGAAGACGCGGTTGCCGCCTTCGACCGGATCGCATACCTCGAACTGAAGACACCCTTCCTCGTTCTCGAGTGTCTTCGATGCGTGCTCACCGATGATTTGCAGGAACTGCGCCTTCGAACCCGGCTTGACCGTGAAATCCACCACCAGACAGATCTTGCTCATCGCACTGAATCCTCATGCGGACATGGAACGGATGCGGAGTGTAATCCGAAGTCCCGGGCTTCGGTGGGCCGACGCAATCCACCGGGTGAAGAATCTCCCGCGAATTGCGGTAGCTGGAACGCCACGAGAGCTCGCGGGCGAACGCTCTCAGGCGTGGCCGGCGTCGCCGGACAGGTTGTGAGGCTCGATGCCGAGCAGGCGCGCCGCCGATGTCCATCGGTCCTCGTAGGGCGTGTCGAAGATGATGCTCGAATCCGCCGGTCCGCTCAGCCACGCGTTCTGCTGCACCTCGTGCTCGAGCTGTCCGGCTCCCCATCCTGCGTAACCGAGGGCGATGATGACCCGATCCGGACCGCGGCCTTGCGCCACGGCGGAGAGAATGTCCTTCGACGTCGCGATGCCGATGTCGTCTCCGACCCTGAGCACCGCGTCCCAGTCCCCCGGTGGATGGTGGATGACGAATCCTCGTTCGCGCTGCACCGGACCGCCCTGAAGCACGGGAATCCGCCCGGCGTCGGGAGAGGTCGTCTCGATGCTCATGTGGTCGAGGACTGCGGTGAGCTTGATGTCGAGCGGCCGGTTGATGACGATGCCCATCGCACCGTCCTCATTGTGTGCGCACATGAAGGTCACGGTCCGATGGAAGTTCGGATCCGCGAGGCTCGGCATCGCGATGAGAAACTGGTTGGTCAGGTCCATGGGGTCATTATCGCAGGGTGCACGGCCGCGACAAGGGTTCGGGAAAGTGCGCCCGCGGGCGGCGTCGCCTGGGCTACGGGTCGGGGAATCGGCGGTTCGCATGGAAGACCCATGTGCGCTGGATATGGAGAATGTCCACCTCCCGCGCGATGGCCTCGGGGAATCTCTCGAACGGTGCGGCGAGATGCACGATGCGCACCGCGGCTTCGTCGAGAACCCGCTGCCCCGAGGAGCGCCGCAGCGCCATGTCCTCGACGGTTCCGTCCGGATTGAGGGCAACCTCGAGAAGCAGATCGCCGGAGAGTCCGCGGCGCGCGGCGTCATCCGGGTAGTTGAGGTTGCCGACCCGCTCGACCTTGCGCCGCCACGCGTCCAGGTAGGCCGCGAATTCGTGATCTCGGGTGCGGGCCGAGATCCACTTGCGCCGCGGACGCTCCGAATATGCCAGCAGCTTGCGTTCAATCTCTGCGCTCAGGGCCGCGAACGCGGCGCTGCGACTCACGGGTGGAGCGGTATCAGTGTCCTGCACCGAGGAAGGTGCGGTGGCGGGTGTCGGAATCGGCGCCGGATCGGACTCGCCGGCGGTCTGCGCGGGCCGGGCCTCCTCCGGCTGCCCGGATTCCGCGACAGCGCGCACTTCGAGCAACGTGCGTGCCGCCTGCGCCGGTGCGGGCCGTCGCACCGGCTCGGCGGACGGGATCTCCGTCCCGGTTTCCGGATCGACCGGCGTCGGGGCCGATTCCTCGGCGACGGGCGGCGCCGGCGTGGCGATGTCCGGTCGGCGCTTCTCGACACCGTCGCCACCACCATCGTGGTTCGCCCGGGCAAGAAACTCGGGCGTGTCCGGAGCCGCCTCCGAACTCGACGGCACCAGCGCCACATCGAGGGTCACGGGACGGAACTCAGGGCGATCTTCGGGGACGAACGTCACTCCGAGAATGACGACGAGATGGGCGATGATCGCGAAAACGGCCGTGGCGCCGAGGCGGTCGCCGGGCGAGACGTCGGGGTGGGTGGTGAGCGCATGCAACGCAGTGTTCCAGCGAACGCCGGACGTCAGCGGGCCGCGAGCCGTGTCTCGATGGCGCTCATGAGCTCTGCGGCGATGTCGACCCCGCACGCGGCGTCGATCTCGCGCACGCACGTCGGACTGGTGACGTTGATCTCGGTGAGCCAGTCGCCGATGACGTCGAGTCCGACGAAGACGAGCCCCTTGTCGCGCAGCACCGGCCCCACCTCGTTCGCGATGGCGCGCATCCGCGGCGTGATTTCCATCGCCACCCCCCGGGCGCCGGCCGCGAGGTTGCCGCGTGCATCGTCGTCGGCCGGAACCCTGGCGAGCGCGTAGTCGATCGGCTCTCCTTCGATCAGCAGCACCCGCTTGTCGCCGTCTCGAATCTCGGGGATGTAGCGCTGGCACATCGCATACCGGGTCTGTTGCAGGGTCAGGGTCTCGAAGACGACGTTCACGTTCGGATCGCCGGTGCGAATCCTGAAGATGGACATGCCGCCCATGCCGTCCAGCGGCTTGACGATGATGTCCCCATGCTCGGCGAGAAAGGCTCCCATCCGAGCGTGCTCGCGGGTCACCAGAGTCGGCGGACAGCACTGCGGGAACCAGGCGGTGAACATCTTCTCGTTGGCGTCGCGCAGACTCTGCGGCCGGTTGATGACGAGCACGCCTTCGGCCTCCGCCCGCTCCAGGATGTAGGTGGAATACACGAACTCCATGTCGAATGGCGGGTCCTTGCGCATCAGCACGACGTCGAGCGACGCCAGCGGCTCGGTTCGTGGATCGCCCAGGGTGTACCAGTCATGCGGGTCGTCGCGTACCTCGACGGGACGCATTCGGGCATGGGCGGTACCGTCGCGGACGAACAGGTCGCCGAGCTCCATGTACCGAAGATCCCAGCCGCGTCGCCGGGCGGCCAGCATCATCGCGAGCGTGGTGTCCTTCTTCACGGTGATGGAACCGATGGGGTCCATCACGACGCCGACCTTGATGCGCATTCCCGCTCCTTGTCCGCCCTGTCGGGGCCATGCCGAGAGCGCGATGATCGCAGCGATCGAGCCGCACGCAAAGCGCACGGCAAGTTGTCTCCGACCAGGGAGCCGCAGGCGGGAGCAAGGGTTGCGTTCCCGGGTGCGCGGGTGTCGCCTCTGCAAGGTCCACCCATTCCGCGGGTACGCGGCTGAATTCCCGGGTGCGCGGGTGCCGCGCCCGCAGGAGCGGCGACGGTCCGGCGGCCGGCTTCGGGCGGTACGACCGCGCACTTGGCGACAGCTCGCTCGAGACCGGGCTCGACCGCGCGCAGAACGCCCGCGCGGGGAAGCTGCGGCGCGGATTCGGGGATCGGTTTGCGCGCGGTTCGAGCCGCGCCTTAGCATTGACCCGATGACGCGAAGCCGGCGGTCGGCCGCGCGGGCAGGGTACGGGGTGCGGGCCGCGTCGACGTATCGAGCCCGAACCGCGTGCCCGAACCCCGGCGGCGGGCAGGAACCGCGAGGAGATCGAATCGCAGTGACCGACCTGAGAATTGCGACCCGAAGAAGTCCACTCGCGCTGTGGCAGGCGGAGCATGTCGCCGGCGCTCTGCGCGAACGGAATCCGGGGCTCGGAGTCGAGCTCGTCGCGATGCGCACGAGCGGCGACAAGATGCTCGACGCGCCGCTCGCCAGGGTCGGCGGCAAGGGACTCTTCATCAAGGAGCTGGAGCTTGCGCTGCTCGACGACCGCGCGGACATCGCGGTGCATTCGATGAAGGACGTGCCGGTGGAGCTTCCGCCCGAGCTTCACCTGCCGATCATCATGGCCCGCGCGGATCCGCGCGACGCGCTCGTCTCCACGCGCTTCGCCGGACTCGGGGAGCTGCCGGCCGGAGCGTCGGTGGGCACGTCGAGCCTGCGCCGCCGTTGTCAGCTTGCGGCGCATCGCCCGGACCTGCGCATCGAGAACCTGCGCGGCGGCGTCGACACCCGATTGCGGCGGCTCGACGACGGCGACTTCGACGCTATCGTCCTCGCGGTGTCCGGCCTGGAGCGCGGCGGCCACGGCTCGCGGGTGACCGAACCGCTCGGGGTGTCCACGATGCTCCCCGCGGCGGGCCAGGGTGCGCTCGGCATCGAGTGCCGTCGCGGAGACACGCGCGTGGAATCGCTGATTGCGCCGCTCGCGTGCTCGCGCACTACCGCGTGCGTGCTCTCGGAGCGGGCTTTCAACCGGCGGCTCGAGGGCGGATGCCAGGTCCCGATAGCGGCCTACGCGTTCCTCGACGGCGGGGCCATGAGCCTGCGCGGACTGGTAGCGAGCCTGGACGGTGCGACCGTGCTGCGGTCGCAGGTTCGAGGCGGTGCGGAGAACGCGGAAGCGCTGGGCGGCGAGGCCGCGGACGCGGTCCTGAAGCAGGGCGCCGGTGCGATCCTGGCGAGTATCTACGCGATGACCGCACCGTGACGGGCCAATGAGTGGTCGCACGGGGCGTCTGCATGGCGTCGGGGTACTGGTCACCCGGCCCGAGCCCGCTGCGGGACGGCTTGCGGATGCATTCGTGGACGAGGGCGCGGAGGTGTTCCGTGTACCCGCGCTCGCAATCGCTCCGGTCGACGACACCGGTTCGGCGGAGCGCCTGCGCGAACGACTGGCCGAGGTCTCCGCCGTCGTGTTCACGAGCGTGAACGCAGTGGATGGATTCTTCAGGTTGCCGTGCGGCGGGGAACAGGCTCGATTGCCGCAGGAGGTGCTCGCGGTCGGCGAGGCGACCGCAAGGGCGCTGCGTCTTCACGGGGTGACCGAAGTCCGCACCCCGACCGGCCGATTCGACAGCGAGGGACTGCTCGCCTGCCCGCAGCTTGTCGCCGGTCGCGTGGCGGGCCGGCTCGTCGCAGTGGTCAAGGGCGAAGGCGGACGCGACCTCCTCGCGAGAGAACTCCGCTCGCGTGGCGCGCAAGTGCTGGAGGCGAACGTGTACCGCCGCCGGGCTCCGGCAGCGATGGCGGAGACGCTCGAACGGGTGCGCGATTCGGTCGACGTCGTCACCGCGACGAGCGCCGAGACACTCGAGAACCTGCTCGATGCGGCGCCGTGGACGACCTCCTGGTTGGCCCGTCGCACCGTCGTCACCGTCAGCGAACGAATTGCCGGCATCGGGCGAGCCCGCAACCTGTCGCGGATCGCGGTGGCCCGCGGCGCGGACGCCGCGTCCATCGTCGAAGCCACTGCTCGGGCCGTCGCCAGCTCGACGCGCGATGGTGCAAGACCGGGCGACGCCCCGTCGGACCACGGGTAGGATGAGCACCGAAGTCCGCAAGACGATGACGATCGTCAACAAGCTCGGCTTGCACGCGCGGGCGGCGGCAAAGCTCATCGACCTCGCATCCGGGTTCGAGTCGCGAATCCGGATGTACCGCGCCGGTCGCGAGGCCGACGCGAAGAGCATCATGCAGGTCATGATGCTCGCCGCGTCCAAGGGGACCGACGTGGAGGTCGCGGCGCAGGGACCGGATGCGGCCGAGGCGGTGGCGGCCATCGAGCGTCTCGTCGCGGGACGATTCGACGAGTCGGAATGACGGGCGGCGCGCGGCAGGATCGGAGATGACGTTCATTATTCACGGCATCAGTGCTTCCAGGGGCGTTGCCATCGGGCGGGTGCACGCGGTGGATCGTGGCGCGGCCGAAGTGACCGAACGCAGGCTCGATCCGTCGCTTGTCGACGCCGAGGTCGAGCGGTTCGGGCAGGCCGTGGACGCGGCGCGACTCGAGCTTCGAGCGGTGAAGGCCCGCATACCGGAAGGGACGCCGAAGGAGATCGCGGCATTCATCGACACCCATCTGCTGATGCTGGAAGACGAGGCGATTTCCATCGCGCCCATCACCTACATTCGCGAGACGCGGTGCAACGCGGAGTGGGCGCTCAAGCTGGAATGCGACGCGCTGGTCGCGGTCTTCGACGCGATGGACGACCCGTACCTGCGCACCCGCAAGGACGACGTCGAGCACGTCGTCAACCGTGTGCAGGTTCATCTCCAGGGCGAGCGCGGGACCACACCGCCCTCGGGTGAGGGCGCCGCGGGAAGGATCATCTACGCCGACGATCTGACCCCGGCCGACACCGTGCTCATGCAGCACCAGGGCGTCGCCGGGTTCATGACCGAGTTCGGCGGTCCGAACTCGCACACCGCGATTCTCGCCCGCAGCCTGAACATTCCCGCCGTCGTGGGGCTGCACCGTTCGGCCGCGCTCCTGCGCGACGGGGACGAGGTGGTGCTCGACGGAGGTCAGGGCGTGGTCATCGTCTCTCCGACCGATCTCGTCAAACGGTTCTATACGCGCCGGCAGCGGGAAATCGCGCGAATCAGGGCGGCGCGGCGCAAGCTGCGATCGACACCGACGGTGACTGCGGACGGAGAGCCGGTGGTGCTGCAGGCAAATGTCGAGCTGCCCGGCGAGTCCACCGGCGCGGTGCGTGACGGTGCGGCCGGAGTCGGCCTCTATCGGACCGAGTTCCTGTTCATGAATCGCCGCGACCCGCCGGACGAGCAGGAGCAGTTCGAGGCCTACACCGAGCTCGTGGCAGCGCTCAAGGGTGCCCCGGTGACCATTCGCACCCTCGACCTCGGCGCGGACAAGCAGGTCGACGGCGCCCGTCCGGATGCGCCGGCCACCTCCAACCCGGCCCTCGGCCTGCGTGCGGTGCGGCTGTGCCTGAAGGACCAGAGCCTGTTCCGACCGCAGATTCGGGCCATCCTGCGGGCGTCGGCGTGCGGTCCGGTGCGCATGATGATCCCGATGCTCGCGAACACCACCGAACTCGACCAGGTGCTGCGGATCGTACGCGAGAGCAAGCGCGAGCTCGACACCCGCGGCGAGCCCTACGATGCCTCGATGCCGGTCGGCGCGATGATCGAGGTTCCGGCCGCCGCCATCTGTGCCGACATCTTCGCTCGTCGGCTCGACTTTCTCTCCATCGGGACCAACGACCTCATCCAGTACACCATCGCCATCGATCGCGTCGACGACGAGGTGAGCTACCTCTACGACCCGCTGCATCCGGCGGTACTGCGACTGATCGCGACCACCATCGGCGCCGGGCGCAAGGAGGGCGTTCCGGTCGCGATGTGCGGGGAAATGGCGGGCGACTCACGCTACACGAAGCTGCTTCTGGGCATGGGACTGCGTGAATTCTCGGTGCATCCGAACGCGCTGCTGGAGGTCAAGCAGATTATCGGTGAGACGCGGATCGCGGCCGCCCGGAAGATCACTCGGCGCATCCTGCGTTCCACCCGTGCCACGACGCGCCATTCGCTCGTCGAGGAGCTGAATCGCACCGGAAGCTGACGGCGCCGGCCTCGCTTCGCGAATCGGTGGAACCCGACGGTTGGAAGGCGCTCGCCGTCTCGCGAGCGGGGCCGGCGGCGGGCGGGAGCCTCACCGGTTCGGTTCCATCGGCAATTGCGGGCAAGCCCACGACCGGCGTGTTCGGCAAAGCCGGCCCTCTGCTTGCGCCGGTGACCCGACCTGTCAGGCGCGGTCAGGCGGAATCTCCATCGGGCGGCCTTTCCCGGCCCGGGGCAATCCGGCATCGGGTGAGATGCTCGTCCACGGAGCGGGCGATGCCGGCGGCATCGAGCCCGGCGTCGGCGAGCATGTCGCCACGGCCCCCGTGCTCGATGAACCGGTCGGGGAGCCCGAGCTGCAGGACTCGGCAGGTCGTCCCGTTGGCGGCCAGGCACTCGCTTACCGCGCCTCCGGCCCCGCCCACCGCATTCTCCTCCACCGTCACCAGCAGTTCGTGATCGCGGGCGAGCGACAGCACCGCGTCTTCGTCCAGCGGCTTGACGAAGCGCATGTTGAACACGGTCGCGTCGAGTCCTTCGGCGACCTCCATGACATGGTCGAGCAAGGGCCCGAACGACAGGAACGCGATCCCGGTCCCGCGACGCCGCTCCTCGGCCTTGCCGACAGGGATCGCCGACATCTCGGCCTCCACCGGCACGCCCGGGCCCGCGCCGCGCGGATAACGCACCGCGCTCGGCCCGTCATGCAGGAATCCGGTGCAGAGCATCCGGCGGGTCTCGTTCTCGTCGGCCGGGGTCATCACCACGATGTTCGGCAGGCAGCGCAGGTACGTCACGTCGTACGCGCCGGCGTGCGTCGGTCCGTCGCCCCCCACCACGCCGGCACGGTCGATCGCGAACATCACCGCAAGGTCCTGAATCACCACGTCGTGAACGACCTGGTCGTATGCCCGCTGGAGGAACGTCGAGTAGATTGCCACCACCGGCTTCAGCCCCTCGCACGCGAGCCCCGCCGCGAAGGTGACGGCGTGCTGCTCGGCGATCGCGACGTCGAAGTACCGCTCGGGATGGAGCTGCTCGAACCGCTCCATCTTCGAGCCCTCGCGCATCGCGGGAGTGATGGCGACGAGCCGCTTGTCGCGCTCGGCCATGTCGCACAGCCAGTCCCCGAAGACCTGGGAGTACGTCGGCCGTGCCGTCGCGGGCTTCGGACCGGGCACGATTCCGACCGCCGGGTCGAACGGAGATCCGATGCCGTGGTACTTGACCGGGTCCGACTCCGCCGGCCCGTAGCCCTTGCCCTTGCGGGTGACGACGTGCAGAAGCTGCGGCCCGCCGAGGCGCTTGAGGTTCTTCATCGTCGGGAGCAGGGCGTTCAGATCGTGTCCGTCGATGGGACCGACGTAGTTGAAGCCGAACTCCTCGAACAGCGCTCCGGGCACGATCAGGCCCTTGACGTGCTCCTCGGCGCGGCGTGCGAACTCCTGCACCGGGGGTATCCGGCTGAAGACCTTCTTGCCACTCTCCTTCACCGTCGCGTAAAGCCGGCTGGAGAGGAGCTGGGCGAATCGGTTCGTAAGCGCACCGACGTTCGGCGAGATCGACATCTCGTTGTCGTTGAAGACGACGAGCAGGTTGGCCCCGGCGCCGCCGGCATGATTCAGCGCTTCGAACGCCATGCCGCAGGTGAGGCCGCCATCGCCGATGACGGCAACGACCTTGCGGTCGCTCCCGGTGCGTTCCGCCGCAATCGCCATCCCCGCGGCCGCGCCGATCGACGTGCCTGCGTGACCGACCCCGAAGGTGTCGTAGGGGCTCTCGCTTCGCTTGGGGAACGGCGAGACTCCGCCCCGCTTGCGCACCGTGTGCATCCGGTCGCGTCGTCCGGTGAGAATCTTGTGCGGGTAGCTCTGATGCCCGACATCCCACACGATGCGGTCGTGCGGCGTGTTGTAGAGGTAGTGCAGTGCGACGGTGAGCTCGACCGCCCCGAGACCGGCCGCGAAGTGGCCACCCGACTGCGAGACGCTCTCGACGAGGTAACGGCGCAGCTCCCGGGCCACGTCGTGCAGCTTGCGCTCCGGCAGTCGGCGGAGATCCGACGGGGTCTGCATTGCGAACAGCAGGGGATAGTGTTCGTGCGTATTCAATGTTCCGGTACCCGATCGAGGGGGGCGTGGCCGCATCCCGGCGTATGAGTTGTCCCTAGAGTACAGATAAGGATTCGATCTACAACCATCGAGCCGTCTCAATACAATTGAGGTCAATCGAATTCCCACAGCGACTTCGGGAGAATCCACGTGGCCAGGCAAGCGTTGAACGTTCTGCTCGCGCAGCCCAGGGGTTTCTGCGCCGGAGTGGTGCGAGCTGTCGACATTGTCGAACGAGCGCTGGAAGTCCATGGCCCGCCGGTCTACGTACGGCACGAAATCGTCCACAACAAGCACGTCGTCGACCGCCTGCGCCAAAAGGGGGCGGTGTTCGTCGAAGAAATCGAAGACGTTCCGCAGGGCGCCATCACCGTGTTCAGCGCCCATGGCGTGTCCCGCAAGGTCGAGGACGACGCCGGAGTCCGTGGCTTGAGGGTGATCGACGCGACCTGTCCGCTGGTGAGCAAGGTACACAACGAGACACGGCGATACGCGCGGCAGCATTACGAGATCGCCCTCATCGGACACCAGGGACACCCGGAGGTCGAGGGCACGATGGGACAGGTGACGGGCACCGTTCACCTGGTGTCGAATGTGGACGATGTGGCGACCTTGCGGCCTGCCAATCCGGCAAGGCTCGCATACGTGACGCAAACGACGCTCAGCGTCGACGACACGCGCGAAATCATCGCGGCGTTGAAAGCGCGTTTTCCGCAAATCCGGGGTCCCGACGTCAAGGACATCTGCTACGCGACGCAGAACCGTCAGAGCGCGGTACGGTTGCTGGCGGAACGTTGCGACGTGATTCTGGTGATCGGCGCCGACTACAGCTCGAACTCGAACCGGTTGCAGGAAATCGGCGACGAGGCCGGCACCGACAGCTATCTGATTCCCGACGCCGGCGGCTTGAATCCCGTCTGGTTGGACGGCGCGCGCACGGTGGGGGTCACGGCCGGTGCGTCGGCCCCGGAAGAACTCGTGCAGGCACTGATCGACCGTCTCGGCGAACTGTTCGACATCACCGTGATCGATGTCGACGGCATCGAGGAGAACGTCACCTTCAGATTGCCGCGTGAGCTGCTGGTCGCCGAGGAGCGCTGAACCCACACCGGCTGCGCCAACACGTCGATCGCGAAGCTCATACCGAAACTCCTCGGCGTCGCTCGCGATCGATGGCCATCAGCAGGGGTGGAAGAAGGAGGAAGTCGGCGAGGAGCGCGAGGACGATGGTCATGGTGACCATCAGGCCGAGCGCCCAGCTCACCTCGAAACCCGACGAGGCGAACACCAGGAATCCCAGCGACAGGACCGCCGTCGTGGTCCACAGGGCATGGCCCACGCTGCGGAAGGCGGAGCGCACCGCGTCGGGCGAGAGGAGGCCCTCGCCGCGGGCCTGCCGGTACTTGCTCATGAAGTGGATCGTGTCGTCCACGACGATTCCGAAGGCGATCGCGACCATCACGGAGCCGGCAAGACCCACCGGCCCGACGAGGTAGCCCCACAGGCCGAAGCTCATGGCGGCGGGGAGGAAGTTGGGCACGAGACTGACGAGCCCGAGGCGCACGCTCCTGAAGACCCCGACCAGGATCAGCGAAATGAGGGCCATGGCGATGATGGTGCCGCGCAGCATGCTCTCGATGTTTCGTTGGGAGAGGTGAGCGAACACGATGCTGACCCCTGACGCCTCGGTCGCGAGGTCGGGCGCATTGGCGCGCAGCCAGGCTTGCGCGCGCGCATCGAGCTCGCGCTGCTGCCGGGACGTGAGGCTCAGCATCGTGGCGGTCAGGCGTGTCGCGGACTTTCCGACGTCGATGCGGTTGTTGAGGTCGCTCCCGAACGGGAGCGAGAACTCGTAGAGCAACAGGTACTGCGCGGCGAGTTCCGGATCCTCGGGCAGGCGATGGAAGGCCGGGTCGTCGCCGTGCATGTTCCGGTTCAGGCGCTTCATGATGTCGGGGAACGCCTGGACGTGAATGATCTCGGACTGGTCCCGGAACCATTCGGCGAAGGCGTCGACGGCGCGCAGATACTCCGGATCGGTGATGCCGCCTTCCCGGCCGGCGCCGAGCGAGTACTCCAGCGACTCCATGCCGGTCAGGTTCTCGATGACGAAGTCCGTATCGCGGCGGAACTCGAAGCGCTCGTCGAAGTACTGCGTCCAGTTGTCGGTCAGCTCGATGCGGGGGATGCCCGAGAGCAGCGCGGCGGCCACGACCCCGACGAACCCGAGCAGGAAGGTGCGGCGTGCGACCACGAAGTCGCCGAGGCGGTCGAAGAAGCCGGACTCCGCGGCCCGGGCGCGAGGCGTGCGCAGCGGCACGATGCAGAGCAGCGCCGGCAGCAGGGTCATGGAGTAGACGAAGGCGCAGAGCACGCCGAACGCCACCAGGTTTCCGAGGACCCGGAACGGCGGCGAATCCGAAGCATTCAGGCTCAGGAACCCGATCGCGGTGGTGACAGTGGTGAGAAACACCGGCCAGGCGTTGCTGCGAAGCGATTCGGCAATCGCCTCGCGTCTGCCCAGGCCGCGACCCGTGTTGGCCAGGGTGGCCGCGACGATGTGGACCGAGTGCGCGACGGCGATGGTCATGACGATGATCGGCACGCCGGAATTGGCGGGATTGAACACGGTGCCGATCCAGCCGGCGAACCCGAGCGTGGTGTTGACGACGAACACCAGCGTGATCACCAGGGCAAGGGTGCCGAACACCGAGCGCAGCAGGGCCGCGGCGGCGGCGACGATGACCACGAAGACCAGCGGCGCGAGGGTTCGCATCTCGTCCTGGGTGGTGTCGGCGAAAGCGCGGTCCATCACGACGTCGCCGGTGAGGTAATAGGCGAGGTCCGGATGGTTCGCCCGGGCCTCGGCCAGCATGGCGCCGAGGTGGTCCGTAATCTCGACCGTGGCGGCGTCCGCGTTCTCGGGCAGGACGAAGCTCACCGCCACCCCGCCCACGCGTCCGTCCCGGGAGACCAGGCGTCCGGCAATCTCGACCGCGTTCAGTGCGATGTCCCGCACTCGGGCCACACCGGCATCGTCCAGCGACGCCGCGTCCTCGACGAGCGGCTCGACGATCAGGTCGTCGTCGAGCGCCTCGCTGTGCGTGTAGTTGGTGAGCGAGTCGACGCGGGTGGAGTGGGGCGTGCGCCACGCCGCCTCCGTCAGCTCCTCGATGGCAGCCAGCGTCTCGCGGGTGAATATGGAACCTTCCGGGGCCGGATCTCCCCGGGGAGCCACCGCGATCAGCGCCGCCTTGGACACCGTGTAGGTGTCCTCGAGCGCGTCGAGGACGGCAAGCTGCGGGTTGTCCTCGTCGAACAGGCTGCGGTAGTCGTTGGTGACTCCGATGAAGCGGGCGCCGGAGGTCACGACCAGCATGAGGAGCGTTGCGAGCACGGCGACCAGCCACCGGCGGTGCAGGATGGCGGCGGCGTAGCGGTCCAGTCTCGATGGAGTCATCGTGTCAATCGTCACCGGCGGCCGGTGACGGCGGGCTTACCGGTGCGGACGCACGGCGCCATCGACACCGCCACCCGCGGGTCGCTCCCTTCCATCGAGCCCAATCTCCGGCTTCCCGGCACCGGGCGGAGGAGTCCGCACCGAAACGCAGCCACCACTCACCACGGATTCGACATGGAGTGCTTTTCGTGGTCGGGCAGCTCGTAGGTCAGCCCGTAGTCGTCATACGCGGAAATCTGGAGAAGCTGAGAAAAATTGCCCGATCTGACCATTTGCCCTCCCTTCAGCATTCGCAGAACGCGTTGCTTCGTCCGAAAGAGGAACAGCGTCCCGAAGACGGGGGTTTTCGGATAGTCGAACCGATCGGCGAGCCGGTTTCCGATGAGAGCCCTGGAAAGTCGGTAGGCCAGATTGGTCACGCTTTGAATTTCGGCCGGATCCGTGACATCCACAACCTTCGGAATGGCTTGAATCAACCCGTTCGCCACGGCGATCGAATCGGCGTCCGGCGCCGGCTCGCACATGTATCCGACTTCGTAGACCTCCTTGGCCTCCGCGCCGGTGGTGTAGAGAATGGTTTCGGGGATCCCCATGAGATAGCCGCTGTAGCGCCAGATACTGAGCACACTCGCCTTTTCCTCCTCGTTGAATTGCGCGCCCACCCGCAGCGAGTACTCCAGCAGGCGCCTGGAAAAGATGGAGATGGCAAACCCCAGGTGCGCCGCACTGACCGGCGTGCCCCAGGCGTCGTGATCCCAGTCCTCCGACTTGTTCAGCAGGGACCTGATTCGAGCATGAACGATGCGAACGCGGGTGGACAGCTTCCATCCGTCGTTCTCCCTCTGCAGGCCGCCGGGAAAGAAGATGTCCATCAACTGCCGGTTGTTCTGCTGGAGGCGTCTGCTGGTCCTGGACACTCGCCCGGTCATGTTGAAAGACTTGGCGATCAGCGTCGAAAAGCCCTCCACCAGCACCCCCGTGACGAACGCGACGAGCATGAGGTCCACGTTTGCGTGGAAGGCGCGGACTCCAGGGCGAAAGGCATCGTGGTCGAGCCAGGGAGGAGGCTCGTCGAGAGCCTGGAAGAAATCGCGCAGGGCCTGCGGCGCCTTGTGCAGAACGTCGTGCTGCTGCTCGACGCCGGCCCAGATGAAGTGGTGCAGAAGCGCGGGAGACAGCGACGAGAGCTCCTCCATGACCGGGTCGAGCGCCGGGTCGCCGATGGTGGTGTGCCTGATGTAGTTGTCGGCCGCAGCCTGATCGTGACGACGGGCCTTCGCGTAACCCTCCGCGTACGCTGATGGTGGCTGTGTCATCTCTTGGCTCCTGACAGGTTGCCCACCGTCCGTGGAATTCACGCAGTAGTGGGGATCAACCCGCCGGTCCCGGCTGCGACGCCGCGGTCCGCACGGCAAGGGTCTGCCCTCGCGTCTCGGTTTCGTTGGCAGGTTCCGGCCAAATCGAGCCTTTACAGGTATGTCTTGAGAGCCATTCTAGACTCGGACCGATTTGTAGCCAAGCTGTTCCAGCCCCAGACGGCACGCATCGGTGATCGCCGCCCCCTCCGCCACGGCGCTGCACTGGATACTGCGGATTCCGATTTCGAACTGCTGGCGTCCGTGTAGGGGCAAGCCGCCGTCTTGCAGCGGCGTGGTCGAGCCCCGAGCACGTCGGGCGCCGGGCGCTATACTGAATGCTTCGCGCCGCCGTCGGCGCCCAATGAGCTCCAGGCGGAAGCCCCATGTCAGCGACGCGTCGCCGTCTCGTCCTGGTGGACGGTTCCTCGTACCTGTATCGCGCCTTCCACGCGATGCCCTCGCTCACCAACTCCAAGGGCCGGCCCACCGGCGCCGCGTACGGCATGACGAACATGCTGAAGCGGCTCGAGGCGGAGGTTCAGCCCGAGCTCGCGGCGGTGGTCTTCGACGCGAAGGGCAAGACGTTCCGCGACGATCTCTATCCCGAGTACAAGGCGAACCGCCCGCCCATGCCGGCGGAGCTGCGCTCGCAGCTCGAATCCATCCACGCCATCGTGCGCGCGCTTGGATTCCCCATGCTGGTGGAGGGGGGAGTGGAGGCCGACGACGTCATCGGCACCCTCGCCGAGCAGGCCCGGGAGGCGGGACTCGATGTCCTCGTCTGCACCGGCGACAAGGACATGGCCCAGCTCGTGGACGAGCGCGTCACCATGGTCAACAACCTGGACGATGCGGTGCTCGACGCGCCCGGGGTGAAAGCCAAGTTCGGCGTGCCGCCCGAGTCCATCGTCGACTACCTCGCGCTCGTCGGCGATACGGTGGACAACGTCCCGGGAGTGCCCAAGGTGGGACCGAAGACCGCCTCGAAGTGGCTTGCCGCGTACGGGACCCTGGAAAACCTCGTCGCGCACGCGGACGAGATCAAGGGCAAGGTGGGGGAGAACCTGCGGGCCAGCCTCGACCGGATTCCGCTCTCGAAGGAGCTGGTGACGATCCGCCGCGACGTGCCGCTGGAGGTCGGCCCGCTCGACCTCGAGCTCGTCGAGCCGGATACCGACACGCTGAAGACGCTCTACGGCGAGCTGGAGTTCAGGACGTGGCTCGGCGAGTTGCTCGACGCCGGCGGCGACGCGCCGGCCGAAGCACCCGCCGCGAAGTACGAAACGGTGCTGGAGGAGGCGGCTCTCGATGCCTGGATCGAGCGCCTCGGCGCCGCGGACGCGATCGCGTTCGACACGGAAACCACGAGCCTCGACTACATGCAGGCGGATCTGGTCGGGGTGTCGTTTGCGGTCGAGCCCGGGCACGCCGCCTACGTTCCCTTCGGACACGACTACACGGGCGCGCCGGAGCAGCTCGCGCCGGAGCTGGTGCTCGGGAAGCTGCGTCCGATTCTCGAGTCGCAGCGCCCGGCCAAGATCGGCCAGAACCTCAAGTACGACATGAGCGTGCTGGCCCGCGCCGGAATCCACCTGGCCGGAATCGAGTTCGACACCATGCTGGAGTCTTACGTGCTCGACAGCACCGCGACCCGGCACGACATGGACTCGCTGGCGCTGAAGTACCTCGGCCACCGCACCATCCACTTCGAGGACATCGCCGGCAAGGGCGCGAAGCAGCTCACGTTCAACCAGATCCCGGTCGAGGATGCGGGGCCCTACGCGGCGGAGGACGCGGACGTCACCCTGCGCCTTCACCGGGTGCTGCGCCCACGGCTCGAGGAGCAGCCGTCGCTCGCGACGCTGTGCGACACGGTGGAGGTGCCGCTCGTGCCGGTGCTCTCGCGCGTGGAGCGCAACGGGGTGCGTATCGACGTCCGCCTGCTCAACCAGCAGAGTGCGGAGCTTGCCGATCGGATGCGCGAGATCGAGGCGTCCGCCCACGAGAGCGCAGGCGGGCCGTTCAACCTCGGGTCGGCGCTGCAGATCAGGACGATCCTGTTCGACAAGCTCGCCCTGCCGGTGCGCGCCAAGACGCCCAAGGGCCAACCGTCGACGGCGGAGTCGGTGCTGCAGGAGCTCGCCTTCGACCACGCGCTGCCGAGGCTCATCCTCGAGCACCGGGCCGTCGCCAAGCTGAAGTCGACCTACACCGACGCCCTGCCGGCATGCGTGAATCCCGCCACCGGCCGCGTCCACACCAGCTACCACCAGGCGGTCGCCTCCACCGGACGGCTGTCCTCTTCCGACCCGAACCTGCAGAACATTCCGGTGCGCACCCACGAGGGCCGGCGGATTCGGCAGGCGTTCGTCCCCGACCCCGGGTTCACGATGGTCGCGGCGGACTACTCCCAGATCGAGCTGCGAATCATGGCGCACCTCTCCGGCGACGCGGGGCTGCGCGACGCGTTCGCGTCGGGCGCCGACATCCACCGGGCGACCGCGGCCGAGGTGTTCGCGGGTGGTTCCGCGCAAGTCACCGACGAGCAACGTCGCAGCGCCAAGGCGATCAACTTCGGCCTCATCTACGGGATGTCCGCGTTCGGACTCGCCCGCCAGCTCGGGATCGAGCGCGGCGAGGCGCAGAGCTACGTCGACCTGTACTTCTCGCGCTATCCGGGCGTCAAGGCGTTCATGGACGCGACGCGCGAGAGTGCGCGCGATCGGGGGTACGTGGAGACGGTGTTCGGCCGGCGCCTCTACCTGCCGGAGATCAAGTCGAGCAACATCCACCGCCGCCAGTACGCGGAGCGGACCGCGATCAACGCCCCGATGCAGGGGACCGCGGCCGACATCATCAAGCGCGCGATGCTCGATCTCGACGCCTGGATCGCCGATTCCGGGGCGCCGGTGCGCATGATCATGCAGGTGCACGACGAACTGGTGTTCGAGGTGGCGAACGACGCGGTCGGCGACGTGACGCCGATCATCCGCGAGCGCATGAGTGGTGCCGCGGCGGAGCTCTCGGTGCCGCTGGTGGTCGACGTGGGAGAGGGGAAAAACTGGGACGAGGCGCACTGACCGCGGGATTGCCGGGGGGTGGGGCCGCCGCGATCATCGCGAAGGCCCGTCAGTATCGAAAGCGAGTGCCTCACAGGCCGTTTCCCGGGCGCATCGACCCCCCCCTGTGTCCAGCTCGATTTGCAGCTTGACATGGCCCTGCACCGCCCGGGCGAGCGCATTGAACCACGCATCCGCGTCGGCTACCGTGACCTCCACAAGCGCGGCCGGATGTGTGGCGGCACGGGATGCGTCGAGACCGCGATCGGTCGCGCAGGGCAAACTTGGTTTGGCGGCTCATCGGCATGAGGGACGCGGACGGCGGACGGCGAACATCGGAGCGCGAGGGCGGCCGCGCGGAGATCCGCGCCGCGCTCTCCGCGAGCCGCAGCCTGCTGGTCTGGATCGGGCTGTTCAGCGCCTTCGTCAATCTGCTGATGCTGACCGGCCCGCTGTTCATGCTCCAGCTCTACGACCGGGTGCTGACCTCGCGCTCGGAGGCGACGCTGCTGGCCCTGGTGGCGATCACCGCCTTCCTGTTCCTGATGATGGGTCTGCTGGACCACGCCCGGGGCCGGGTGCTGGCGCGGATCGGCTCGCGCTTCCAGGACCGGCTCGATGCGCGGGTGCTGGGGGCAATCCTCACCCGGGCCGGGCGCTCGCCCGGGGCGCGCGCGGAGCCGGAGACGGGGCTGCGGGATCTGGAGGCGATGCAGCGTTTCGCCTCCGGGCAGGGGCCGTTCGCGTTCTTCGACGCGCCGTGGACGCCGGTGTTTCTGTCCGTGCTCTTCGTGTTCCACTGGCTGCTCGGGGTGCTGGCGGTGGTCTCGGGGGCGCTGCTGGTCGCGGTCGCGCTTGCGAACCAGATACGCACGTCGCGGCTCCAGGCGGAGGCAGGCGAGATGGGCGAAGCGGCGCTGCATGCGGCGGAGCAGTTCCGCGCGGGCGGCGAGACGGTGCGGGGCCTCGGCATGCGCCGCGCGGCGGTGGCGCGCACGGGAACGCTGCGCAGCCGCGCGCTCGTGGCCACCATCGCCGCCTCGGACCGGGGCGGCGGCTACGCGGTCACCTCGCGCACGCTCAGGCTGTTCCTGCAGTCGATGATGCTCGGGCTCGGGGCATGGCTCGCCATCCGGGGCGAGGTGACGCCCGGGGTGATGATCGCGGCCTCGATCCTGCTCGGGCGGGCGCTGGCGCCGGTCGACCTCGCGATCGGGCAGTGGCCGGTGCTGCAGCGCGCGTTGCGGGCGCGCAAGGCGCTGGCGCGACTGCTGGCGGAGACACCGGAGGAGGCCGAGCCGATGCCGCTGCCGGTGACGCGGGCGCTGCTCGAGGCGCGCGATGTGGTCGTGGTGCCGCCGGGGGCGGAGCGGCCCACGGTGTGGAACGCGTCGCTGCGTCTGGAGCCCGGCCGGGCGATCGGCATTACCGGCCCATCGGGCTCGGGCAAGTCGACGCTCGCGCGGGCGCTCGCCGGGGTGTGGCCGGCGGCTTCGGGCAAGGTGACGCTCGACGGCGCGGCGCTCGACCAGTATGCGGACGAAGCCCGCGCGTTCCATATCGGCTGGCTGCCGCAGGAGGTCGTGCTGTTCGACGCCACGGTGGCGGAGAACATCGCGCGGCTGATGCCGGACCCCGACCCGGAGGCGGTGGTGCAGGCGGCGCGGCTGGCGGCGGCGCACGAGATGATCCTCGCGTTGCCCGGGGGCTACAACTTCCCGGTGACCTCCGGAGGGGCGGCGCTCTCGGGCGGACAGCGCCAGCGCATCGCGCTCGCGCGGGCGTTCTTCAACGATCCCGCGGTGGTGATCCTGGACGAGCCGGATGCGCATCTCGACCGGGCCGGGGCCGAGGCGCTCGATGTCGCGGTCGCGACGCTCAAGGAGCGCGGCAGCGCGGCGGTCATCGTCGCGCACCGCCAGAGCGCATTCGCGCAGTGCGACCTGGTGTTCCTGATGAACGATGGGCGCATCGCCGCGCCCCGGAATGACGCCCTTCCGGGCCGGAGCGGCGAGCCCGCCCGGCTGCCGCGTCGCGTCCGGCCGGCGCTCACCGACAAGCGCGAATGACCGACCGGACCTTCTCGGTGCGCCGGGGGCTGACGCTCGGCATCGTCACGCTCTGTCTCCTGTGCGGGGGGCTGTTCGGCTGGGGTGCGTTCGCCTCGCTCTCGGGCGCGGTGATCGCGGTGGGCCGGGTCGAGGCGGAAGGCGGCGACCGGGCGGTCGAGCATGTCGACGGCGGGACGGTGGCGGCGGTTCTGGTGCATGACGGCGCCCGGGTCGCGGCGGGCGAGGTGCTGGTGAGGATCGACGGCGCGCTGCTGCGCTCGGAGGCGTCCGTGCTCGAAGCGGAGCTGTTCGACCTCGTCGCTCGGCGCAACCGGCTGGAGGCGGAGTTCCGCGACGCCGAGACCATCGCATGGGACCCGGTGCTCCTCGCGGAGACTGACGCGCACCCGGCGATACGCGCGTTGGTCGAGGGGCATCAGCGGCTGTTCGAAGCGCGCCGCGAGACCCGCGCGGGGTTAGTCGCGCAGCTTCGCGAGCGCATCGAGCAGACCCGGCGCCAGATCGCCGGCTTCGAGGCGCAAGGGCAGGCGCTCCGGCGTCAGCTCCGTCTTCTGGACGAGGAGCGCGAGGCACGGCAGAGCCTGCTCGACAAGGGTCTGACCCGACGGCCCGTGGTGCTGGAGCTCGAACGCCGCATGGCCGCGCTGGAAGGGGATGCCGGCGACATCACGGCCCGTATCGCGGCGGCGCACGGGCGCATTGCGGAGCTGGAGACCCAGATCCTCCAGATCGGCAGCCGGCGCATCGAGGAGGCCGAGACCGAGGCCCGGGAGGTGCAGGCGCGCGAGAACGCGGTGCGCGAGCGCCTGGCGGGGCTGCGGGTGCGTCTCGGCCGGCTCGAAGTGCGCGCGCCGGTCGCGGGCATCGTCCACGACCTCGCCGTCTCGGCCATGGGCGAGGTGCTCCAGCCCGGCGAACCGGTCGCCAAGGTGGTGCCGGAGGAGGCGGGGTTCACGGTCAGGGTCCAGCTTGAACCCATCCATGTCGATCAGGTGTGGCCGGGCCAGGACGCGGTGCTGCGCTTCTCCGCTTTCTCGGCGCGGACCACGCCGGAATACGGCGGCACGGTGACCCGCGTCTCGGCCGACGCGCTGACCGACGAGCGCAGCGGGCTGTCCTGGTACGAGGTGGAGATTGCCATTGGTGCGCCGGTCGAGCCGGACGCCGGCGGTGGCCTCGGCGCGTGGGCGGCCTCGGCCGAGGCAGCTCTCGCCCGCTGGCTGGACGAGGGTGAGGGAGCGGCGGAACGCCTGCGAGAGAGTGCCGCACCCGTCGCGCCGCTCGCGCTCGCACCGGGCATGCCGGTGGAGGCGTACCTGCGCACCGGCGAGCGCTCGCCGCTGAGCTACCTGGTGAAGCCGCTCACCGACTACTTCGAGCGCTCGCTCCGCGAGGAGTGAAGAAAGGCGGCGCTCGGGGAAGGCCGGAGACCGAGAGCGCTGCCGCGCGGGAGGGAAGCCCGCCCTCCCTACGGCACACCGCGTGTCCCCGTCTTCGGACGGCGTCCGCTCAGAAGATGAAGTCGTCCTGGCCGACGAGCGCCGCGTCGATCCCCTCCAGAACGATCTTGCCGTCGGCGCCGCTCACCCGCACCACCGCATCGCCCTGGCGGTTGCTCGACACCGAAAGGTCGCTCCACGTCAGCCCCGACCCGGAGAAGTCCAGCCGGTCCACTCCATCCTCGAACCCGCCAATCCGGTCGTTCCCGAAACCGTCGGCCCTGTAGACGAAACGGTCGCTCCCGCCGCCGCCCACGAGGCGGTCGTTGCCCGCACCGCCCTCCAGACGGTCGTCGCCGCTGCCGCCAAGCAGCGTGTCGTTACCCTCGCCGCCCCGGAGCTCGTCACCGTCCCTGCCGCCTTCCAGGGTGTCGGCGCCCTCGCCGCCGTACAGACGGTCGGCCCCCGCATGGCCGTACAGGACATCATCGCCCGCGTTCCCGTACAGGAAGTCGTCCCCGGCGCGGCCCTTCATCTCGTCCGCACCAGCGCTGCCGTCCAGGATGTCCGACCACCGCGTGCCGACGACGGTGTTCGGCGCGCCCTCGCCGGCTCTCGGGCTGCCGTCGTGTTGCGTCCCGGCGTCGGAGCCGTCCGACGCGCCCGAGAACCACCGCGGCGCGTCGTCCCCATCGGAATCAGGATGCTTCGCCGCCCCCGACGGCGGCGCATCGTCGTCCACAATCGTCACCGTGGCGGAGGACTTCGCACCGAGCGTCACCCCGTCGGAGGGATGGAACAGCTCGATGGAGAAGCTCTCGTCGCCTTCGTGCTCGGTGTCGCTCACGGTATCGACGGTGACCACCTTGCTCGTCTCGCCGGCCTCGAACACCACCTGCGGAAACTGACCGCCGGTCACGTCGACATAGTCCACGTTGCAGGTCGCGCTGCCCTCTGTCCCGCACCGGTAGTAGACCGCCACCTTCTGGTCCGCGGCACGCGACAGCTCGATGGTCAACTGTGCCGTACCGCCCTCCGTCACCGTCACATCGCTTATCGAAAGCTCCGGAGGACCGTCGTCGCCGATGGTCACGCTCGATTTCTGCCCGAGGCTGGCATTCGTCGGATCCGACAATGTGAACGTGAAACCAGTGTCGCCGAGGGGGTCGATCGTGAACTCATTCCAAATGCGGGGGGGTATCCAGTGATAAGGGGGTGGCTCAAGCGCCGCCATCGTGACCGTTCCGGCCGGATCGATCGTGATCAACTGGCTGATGCTTCCCCCAGCCCCTTTCGAGCTCGAGAACCACAGCTCATGTTTCTGTCCTTCACCTATGGACCAATCGACCGCCACGCTCCTTTCCGACCCTTGAGACAACTCGACGACAATTGACACTGTGCCGTCTTCAGCGACCGTCACATCTCCGATCGAGACTTCGGGCGGGGCATCGTCATCAACGATGGTCACAACAGCACTGGGATCGGACCCGTACCTTGCATTCTTCGGGTCGGACAACGATACGAAGAATCTCTCATTTTCTTCGTCATGACTGTCCTGTACGGTCTCGAACGTGAGATCCGCACTGGTCTGGCCCGCCTTGATGGTTATGTATTCTACGAAAATATTCTGATCGTACAGACCGTTCCAATCGTTCTTGAAGTCTTGTCCATAGTTTCTTACGTGTGCGTCTGCGGTATCATCCCTCGCCATGACGCCAACCTGAACATCCTTTTCGTAAGCTTTCGACAATTCGATCCTGACGGTGGCCGTCTCACCCTCGTTGACGCTCACGTCGGAGATCGAAATAAAAGGCCGGTCATCGACTGGCGGTTCCTTGTCTGCGGGCGCGTCCCCGAACAGGAAGTCTGTCTGCGCCAGCGAGTCTGCAGTTTGAACCCCGATCCGGTTACCGCCTCCGGCATCGACCATCACGCCACCGCCGGCAATACCGGAAATCTTCAGATCGGACCAAGTGAGACCCGATCCACGGAAGTCGATCTTGTCGCCCTCGCCGCTCTTGAACTTCAGTATCGTGTCTTCCCCAAAATTGCGCTCGCGATAGACGAACGTGTCCGCCCCCCGACCACCCCAGAGAACATCTCTTCCCGTACCGCCATACAAGACATCGTCGCCGCGTCCGCCGTCCAGAAAATCGTCACCCGCGCCTCCATGAAGGATATCGTCGCCAGTGTAGCCGTCGACGATATCGTGACCTTCTCCGCCATAGACCCAGTCATCACCCGATTCGACGTGGATATAACTGTCCTTTGCGCTGTCGCGGACCACATCGGTATCGTGGGTGTGCCAGCCACCTCTCTCCAGGTCGAGTTGTCTGGAAAGGTCGTAGAAACTGAGCCTGCCGCTAAGGATGTCCCTGACGTCAAAGCCGCGATAAGTCCACCAATTCGACATGGCTGTCTCTCCTTAATCTGAACTTCCGAGAGAAATCTCCTGTAGTTTCAGTATATCTCATTGATTCTCATCGATTTGTTGGGCAGAGATTCTGTTGTTTTGTGTCCATGTAAATGGAGGAGATATCCAGACTCTATGCTTGATTATGTCGAT
>JAJDUQ010000316.1 GCA_022826505.1 Gammaproteobacteria bacterium | reverse complement strand
CCATGACACCTCACCCATCGCTGGAGAGAACATGGCCATTATGCTGAATCCTCCCACGAAAGTTTACGAGAACATTTTTTTCTCAGCCTCCCAACCCCCTGATTCCTCTACTATCCTCCAGCCAGCGGGAATTGCTGCCGGAAATCCGTGCCGACAGGAAATTTTCGATTTCGTAACTCGATGCCTCCAGGATAATATTTGATCGCGAATGCGAATCGGTGGTATTAACGTTTGCACGATCAGCCTCTCGCGCCCGTCCCGAATCGGTACGGTGGTGCGGCAGTCGATGAAGCGAGGACACGCCATGTACGATTGCAGGCAGCTCTTCATTGACGGTGCGATCAACAAGCACTTCTTGCCGGCATCGCCCCACATGCACACTGGACGGTAGAACACCGAACTCCCGCACAGACGATTCCAATCAACCCATCGTTGTCCCAGCCCGCCTCCGCGCGAATTCGTCGCACCGAGTTCGCCTGCCAGCCCGGACAGAGTGCCCCACGGCACGCACCGGAGACTGGCACATGGCTTCAAGAAGCATCATTCGCTCCTCGCTCATCGTCGTGATGGGCGCCTGGTTCGCGACACCGGTCACTGCTCAGGTCGATGACCGCGAGCCGATTCGACTCGCGCCCATCTCCGTCACCGCCACGCGCAATCCCCTGGAGTCTTTCGAGTACCCCGGCATGGTCACCGTGATTGGCCGACGCGAAATTCAGGCGCGGGCGCCTTCCACACCCGACGATATCCTGCGATTCGTGCCTGGCGTGGAGTTCACGGGAGGGCCGCGTCGCACCGGAGAGACGCCCAGCATCCGGGGCTTCGGGGGCGCCGACGTCATTGTCACCGTCGACGGCGCGCGGCAGCACTTCGGCTCCACGCACGACGGACGATTCTTCATCGATCCGAGCCTGCTCGAACGGGTCGAGGTCCTCCGAGGCCCCGCTTCGTCGCTCTACGGGAGCGGCGGCACCGGAGGCATCATCGAGTTTCGCACCGCGGATGCACGCGGCCTTCTCGCTCCAGGAGAAACGGCAGGGGTCACCGCCTCGGGCGGTCATCAGTCCGCAAACTCCGAGCGGGTAGCCAACCTGACCGCCTATGGCGTGCCGGACGAGCAGGTCGACGTGGTCGCGAGTGTCACCAAGCGCGACTCCGGCACCATCGAACTCAGTGACGGCAACGTGCTTCGCGATACCGACGACGACATCGTCGCGAGCCTTTTCAAGGCCGGCTTCTCGCTCGCCGACCGCCACCGGCTCGAAGCCGCCGTCATCGGGTTTCGCAACGACGCCCGGGAGCCGAACAACGGCCAGGAAGGAATCGGAACGGGCGAGACCGCCGTCGGTCTGGTGGACAAGGCCATCCGCGCCGAAACCACCCGGGGGGAGTATCGCTACGAGAATCCGGACGACGACCTGCTGGATCTCGGGCTCGTCGTCTACCGGACCGAGTTTCAGGCGGACGAGCGCAGGCTCGAGGCGGTCAGAAGCGGGCCCGTCGGGGAACTCCTGAAACGGGATGTCGAGACCACCGGCGCCCGCCTCGACAACCGGTCGCGAGTCACCGTCTCAAATTCAGTCCACGCCACCATCACCTATGGAGGAGAGTTCTGGCGTGACGAGCAGGATGGCGGTGACGGCGGCATCCGCCAGGGAATGCCCGATTCGAACGCCGGCGAGCGCGATGGCGTGCCGGATGCGGACGCGCGTTTCTTCGGGCTGTTTGCCCAGGCCGAGGTCGCAGTCGCGGATCCGTTCGGAGCCGGCTCAGGTGAAGTGCTGGTCATTCCCGGCGTGCGTTACGACGACTATGCGATCTCCAGCTCCAACCGGCTCGGGGGGGACAGCGAACAGAACGAACTTTCTCCCCGGATCGGGGTGAGCTGGCTCCCGACGGACTCGCTGATGGTCTTCACCAACTACGCGAAGGCGTTCCGTGCACCCACGGTCAACGAGATCTACCTCACCGGTGTGCATTTTCCGTTGTTCAGCAGTTCGAGGGAACTGGTCGGCTTCAACCGGTTCGAACCGAATCCCGATCTCGAACCCCAGACGACCCGTACTCTCGAGTTCGGCGCAGGGCTGACCTTCGACGGTCTGGCGGAGGCTCACGACCGGCTTCAGTTGAAAGCCACGTACTTCCGTGTACGCGGCGAGGACTTCATCGACCTTGGCGTCAGGCAGGCTTTCCCCGTTCCGGCTGATTGCATTCCCTTCGTGTCGGACCAGGCTCGCATCCCCGCCGGACCGCCCGGTACGCCGCCCAGCATGGGCTGCGAGGGCGGGACGTTCTCGAGGAACATCGAGAGAGCGAACCTTCGCGGCGTGGAGGCGGAAGGCTCGTACGAGAGCTCGCACCTTCGTGCCACGTTCGGATTCTCCTCGATCGACGGCGAGAACGCCGAGACAGGCGCAAAGCTCGGCGTCCTCACCCCGAACCAGTACACCGTGGACATCGGACTGAAGCTGGGCGAGACCGATTCGATCCTCGGCTGGCGCATGCTCGCCGCCGAAAGGTTCGACAAGGTGAACGCACCGGAAGATGAGCGGGCCGGTCATGCCGTGCATGATTTCTATCTTTCATGGCAGCCGGCGCGTAGACCGCTCGAAGGTCTTCGTGTCGACCTCGGCCTCAGCAACGCCTTCGACAAGGAATACACCCGAGTCAACACCAACGCAGCGGAGCCGGGTCGCGGATTCAGCGTGATGCTCGGGTACGCACTAGCGTGGTGACTTGAGACTCCGTCGCGCCATGGGGCTCCATCTCGTGGTCTCGTCCTGCGGATTTCTCCGGATCATTGGGTCAGGATCCGAAGCGCTCGACCAACGAACCGGAGGATCCGCTCGTTCCTTGGGGAGGCAATCGACAAAGACTCCTGGCGAGCACGAGCATGTCGAGAAGCAGCACGCACGCAATGAGCCGCGCACTCCGATGCCGATGAAGCTCATGGTCTGCCGAAGCCTGGGAGCGGGGTTGCTGGCGGTCCTGAGCACGGGGCTCGGTGTGACGCCCGGAAGCACAGCCGCGCAGGTTGCCCCGCGGATCGTGTCCATAGGGGGCAGCGTAACCGAGTTCGTCTATGCGCTCGAGGTGCAGGACCGCCTGGTGGCCGTGGATGCGACGAGCCGCCATCCGCCGGAGGCGACTGCCAAGCCGAGCGTCGGCTACATGCGAGCGCTTTCCGCCGAGCCGATTCTCTCCCTCGAACCCACGCTCGTGCTGGCCGTCGCGGACGCCGGACCGCCCTCCACGTTGGAACAGTTGCGGGCCGCCGGCGTCCGTCTGGTCACCATCCCGGACGACCCCAGTCCGGCCGGCATCGTCGACAAGGCGCGAGCGGTGGCAGCGGCGCTCGAAGTGCCGGAGCGAGGCGAGGCGCTCGTGACTCGACTGTCCGGCGCGCTGCATGCCGCGGGCGAGTCGCTCGGGCAGGTCAGCCATCGTCCCCGAGTGCTCTTTCTCCTGTCCGTCGGTCGCGGAGCACCGCTCGCCGCCGGACGGAGCACGTCGGCACAGGCGATCATCGAACTGGCCGGGGGCACGAACGCCATTTCCGAGTTCGAAGGCTACAAGCCCATCTCCCCGGAAGCGTTCGCAATCGCCACCCCGGACCATGTGCTGGTGACCGAAAGGACGCTGGAACGCATGGGTGGCGAATCGGGCGTCCTGGAGGTTCCCGGGCTTGCAATCACGCCGGCCGGACAGGCGCGCCGGTTGATCGCCATGGACGGCCTGCTCCTGCTGGGATTCGGTCCGCGTACGCCGCAGGCGGTGAAGCAGCTTTCGAGCCACCTGCATCCGGAACTTCGATAGTGGTTGCCCGCACGCCGTCGATGCCCGGCCCACCTTCCGACGGCTCCCTCTCCGGCGCGGTTGCGCGCCGCCGCACCCGGGAGCGGCGTGCGTTCACCGCCCTGGGTGTCGCCGCCTCGGGCGCGCTGCTGCTCGCACTGGGGTATGGCGCCATCGAGATCGGATTCGCGACGATGCTGGGTGTGGCGGCAGCGACGCTCGGCGTCTTCGATTCGGCTGACGTCCCGACGCGCGACGCGCTCGTGCTCACCGTGATCCGGGCGCCCCGGGCGGTGATGGGCTTCGTTGCCGGAGCCGCCCTCGCAGCGGCCGGCGCAGCGCTTCAGGGGCTCTTTCGCAATCCGCTCGCCGATCCGGCGCTCATCGGCGTGTCGAACGGCGCCGCCCTCGGCGCGGTGGCCGTCATCGTTCTGGGCGATGCGCTGCTGGCAGGCATGCCGGGCCCGGTGGCACCGTTCGTACTTCCCGTGTTTGCCTTCGCCGGTGGGGTGGTCGCCACCGTGATTGTCTACCGTATCGCCAGTCGCGACGGCCAGACCGATATCTCGACCATGCTGCTCGCGGGCATCGCCGTCAACGCGGTGGCCGCCGCCGGCATCGGTCTGTTCATGTTCGCGAGCACCGACCAGCAGCTCCGTGAGCTGAGCTTCTGGTTGCTCGGAAGCCTCGGAGGAGTGACCTGGAACACACTGGCGCCGGGAGTCGTCATGGCCGGTGCCGCTCTGGTGCTGCTCTCGTGCCTCGTCCGTCCGCTGAATGCGCTGTTGCTGGGAGAAGCCGATGCCCGCCATCTCGGGGTCGACGTGGAGTTCGCCAAGCGGTTGCTGATCTCGGGAGCGGCGCTCGCCACCGGCGCCGTCGTCTCCGTCACGGGCGTGATTGGCTTCGTGGGGCTGGTCGTCCCGCATCTCGTGCGGCTCGCGATCGGTCCCGACCACCGGATTCTGCTGCCCGCCTCGATGCTTCTCGGCGGGACGCTCCTGCTCGTCGCCGACACCGCGGCACGTACCGTCGTCGTCCCCGCCGAGCTGCCGATCGGA
This sequence comes from Gammaproteobacteria bacterium, assembly GCA_022826505.1. Lineage (GTDB taxonomy): Bacteria > Pseudomonadota > Gammaproteobacteria > HK1 > HK1 > HK1. The sequence continues at coordinate 21,490 of JAJDUQ010000316.1, read as the reverse complement.
ATCCTCACGAGCTGTGTCGGCGGTCCGTTCTTCCTGTGGCTCCTGCTTCGCCGTCGGGCATGGGGACTCGGCTGATGCTCGCGGTCGAGAACGCCGTCGTGCGCGCGGGCTCCAGGACGCTGCTGCGCGGGGTCTCGCTGGAGCTGCCGTCCGCACGAATGACCTGCATGGTCGGTCCGAACGGCGCGGGGAAGTCCACGCTGCTCGAAGTCCTCTCGGGGCTGCGCCGCACCGACGCGGGAGACGTCATCCTCGAGGGACGCCCCCTGGCACGCTGGAAGCCGGAGGCGCTTGCGCGCTGCCGCTCGGTGCTGCCGCAGGCAAGTCCGCTGTCCTTTCCGCTCACCGCGCTCGAAGTCGTCCTGCTCGGGCGTACCCCATGGGCCGGGCGGTCCAGCCGGCTGCGCGACATGGACTGCGTGCATGCCGCCTTGTGCGAGACCGACACGCTTGCTCTCGTCGAACGCCGATATCCGACGCTGTCGGGCGGCGAGCGCCAGCGTGTGCAGCTCGCACGCGTGCTGGCACAGCTCGACTACACGCGCAACGAGACATCGTTCGAGGGGCGTTACCTTCTGCTCGATGAGCCCACCGCGGCACTCGACATCGCACATCAGCATGCGTTTCTGCGCACCGCGCAGAGACTGGCGCAGCGGGGAGCGGCGGTGCTCGCCATCGTCCACGACCCGAACCTCGCCCTGCTCTACGCGGATCACGTCGTGATGCTGGCGGATGGGCGCATTGCCGCCCGAGGCGATCCCAGGACGGTGGTCACGGCCGAACGCATGCGCCGAATTTTCGGAATCGAGGTCGCAATCGAGCGCCATCCGGCTCGGGACCGTGTCTACGCCGTGCCGCTATGAGAGTCCGTTGCGCTCGGGACGATCGTCGTCGGTGCCCACGAAGAGGCTGAACCGCACGCGCGCAACCCGTCAAAGAGGAGACATTCGATGTTCATCGCAATGAATCGGTTCAAGGTGAAGAAGGGTATGGAGGACGAATTCGAAGGGGTGTGGAGGGGACGTGAGACCCGACTCTCGGACGTGCCGGGCGTCGTTGCGTTCCATCTGCTGCGGGGGGCTGAGTGCGACGACCACCGGTTGTTTGCGTCCCACACTGTCTGGGAAACCCGGCAGGCATTCGTGGACTGGACTCGTTCCGAAGCATTCCGTGCCGCCCACCGCGATGCGGGCGGGCGCAGGAACATGTACCTCGATGGTCCGCACTTCGAGGGTTTCGATGTCGTGCAGCACCTCGAATTCGCCTGAAGGCGGATTGCTTCATGACCATCCTGCTCGGGGCTTTAGGACGGCTGGCTGTTGACGGTCGAATCGCTTGCTTCGGCCAGCTACCTCACCGAAAAGTTGCGCTTGGCGTTCCTTCGCTCCGTGACGCATCCCCAGTACAACACCGTGCGGAGAATCGTACGCCAGAGAGCGAATCGACCGTAGGGGTCGAGGGAGGCGAACAGTCCACCAATCTTCGATTTCGGACGGCGCTTGTACCAGATTCGGTCGGGAATCCGGATTCCGGGACCACGAAGACGCACAACGCTCCCATCCTCGGATTTCGTCAGCACCAGTTCCAGCGCAACATCGCGACTTTCGTCGGTCACTCCGAGAATGGAGGCCGTCGTCTCCATGTTGGGAGACCAGTTGCAAGGGTATCCGCTGCGCCAGTACTTGCCGAGTGGCTCCGGATAGTCCAGCCACTCCAGCACCCCGGTCCTGTCGGTGCGGAACGTTCGCCACCTTCGCTCCGCCCGCGACGGGCAGCAAATGTAGTGCGAGTGTCGTGTTCCGAGGTGGTGGCCTCCTTGGGTGTGGGCCTCGAGGCTCACCGACCATTGCACACCGGCGCTCGTCGTTTCGAGCCGCATTGCCACGAGCCGGGCGCCGACGACTACCTCGTGTGGCCGCACCGAATCGCGTCGCGCGTAGACGAGCACCAGCGCCCTGGCACACCTGTCTTCCGAGCGCAGCTCAGCGTATGCCTGCACCTGGTGAGGCACTGCATTGGCGCATCTGCGCTCGAACTGCACGGCCTGCTTCGTCCCAAACACTCGGTGGTCAGTTTCGTCTCCCATGGTGGCCTTCCGAACTCGAACCCCGTCGGCGCCACCATGTAGCACAGCCGATCGCGAATGTAAATGCGAATCATTGTTATTATATGCTCCAACACCGGCAGGGCGATTTCTCGCCATTTGACCTTCACGGGAAGAACGATGTCTGCGTCGCTGCGCGGGAAACCGTCAACTGTGTTGCGGCCCGTTGCGCGAAGTGGCCGCTGGTGTCGTCAATCAGTCCTCGCTTGTCCGACCATCGCCTGATCTGGACGCAGGAAGAAACCGGTCAGCTCGTCTGCGACTGGATGTAGTTCTGAATGCCCATCTTGTCGATGAGTTCGAGGTTCGTCTCCAGCCAGTCCACGTGGGATTCCTCGGATTTGAGGATTCCGTCGAACAGCTCGCGAGTGACGTAGTCACCCGCTTTCTCGCAGAAGGCGATGGCGTCGCGAAGGGCCGGCATTGCCGCCATCTCCAGTGCGAGATCGCACTCCAGCATCTCCTTCACGTCCTGCCCGACGAGCAGCTTGCCGAGATCCTGAAGGTTGGGGAGACCTTCGAGAAACAGTATCCGGTCGATGAGCGCCTCGGCGTGCTGCATCTCGTCAATCGATTCCGATCGTTCGTGCTTGGCGAGTTCCGACAATCCCCAGTCGGCGAACATTTTCGCGTGCAGGAAGTACTGATTGATGGCGGTCAACTCGTTCCTGAGCACCTGATTGAGGAGCTCGTTGATTTTCGGATCACACGGTTTCATGGCTGTACTCCACAGGGGGAATTCGACGATTGCTCGACTCGGCGAGGCCGCACCACCAGCGGTCCGGACCAGGCTGAGACTGATTTTCCGGCGGCCAAGGAGAACTATACATCGAAAACGCGTGACATGTCATGCAATTCGAAAAAAACATGCATGGATATATTTCCCTAACCTGTTGATTGTAAAAATTATTTCGTCACTTTTATTCAATATCGGATTTCGTCGATTTCTTGATACAAATGCCATTCATTATCATTCTTGAACTGACTTCGTTTCTTTGAGAATCCCACTCATTTTCGTTCGCAATTCGCCTGCGATCGCTGCGGACTGCGCGGAACGAGCGACCTCCCGCCTCGGACAGGTATCGCAGCAACGCCAGCTCTTCGAACCGCTGACGGTCGGACGGCCTGCCGATGTTCGAGGGTGTGACGGTCAGCATTCTCGGGGTGAAGTCTTACTTGCGAATAGCAATGATTTCGATTTAGAGTAACGACTGAGCCTCCGCGTGGCGCCACATTGCTCCAACGCACGGGAGGCACAGCTCGTTTGCGACCGTAGGAGAAGCACGATGGAAATCGCTGCTGCCACGACGACAGGCGACATCCTCGGACTGGCGCTGCTGGCAACGCTATCCGAAAAGCCATCGAGTCGAATCGAGGTTGTGGACGCTGCGCGGGCGCTTTGCCTGCCTTGGCTGACACCCACTCGGGAAGTCGTGGCCGGACTCCTGCGCGAGTTCTGCAAAGCCGGACAGGTACGCGTGGCGAAACGGGGCGTGGGCGAGAATCGGCAACCGGACTCCGCTCCGCTCGAGATTACTCCGCAGGGCGAGCAGGAGCTACGGCGCCTGGTGCTGTATCGGACCGCAAGGCCTGCACATCCACTCGCAGTTCTGTGCGAGTCGTTGCGTCTGTCGGCTGTCGATCGGCTTGACCCGTCCGCGCGGGGCGAAGTCATTCGCGGGCAGATCCGCGCCCGGCGTCGATGTCTCGCAATGCAACATCGGCGGCTCATCAAGGCGGGGCCGGAGAGCTCGACACTCGTCCAGACTCTTCACCACCAGATTGCCTGCGCACAAGCCGAGTTCGATGTGCTTGCAAGTGCTTCCCGTAGCGGCGCAGGCGACGGTGCGTCCCTTGTCCATTCTCACCGCCGTCGAATCGCCCGCGCACAGGAGGAACTTGATTCCCTTACTGAAATTTCTCGAGAAGAGGAAAGTGGAGGGATTCCGTTCCTTCCGTTCTCGACATGAGCCTTCCCGCTCGGATCGAGGCGACGTTCATGGCCATCGATGACCGCCTGGCGACACCTGATGTCTTCGTCCTGTGGGCCCTAAGACAACGGCTCAACGGGACCGCCGAGTGTGCTGGTTTGGTATCCATGGGATTTCGTCGTGTACTCGGGCCCGTGCATGCAGAACCCGCGCTCGCCGCGTTCGAAGCGGCGAATCGGGTGCTCACCGATCACGGCCTCCGTCGCCTCTGGCTGCTGCCGCCCTCATGCGGGCGCATCACCCACGACGAGGTGTGTCTGCTGTCGTTGTGCTCAGCCACACAGTCAGGCAGCAACGCAAATGCTCGCCGGCAGGCGGGTGCGCTCGTCGGTCCGGTGTGGTCGCCATTTCTTTTCGCATCCCTGGAGCGGCTCACCTGTGTCTTCGCGCGCCGGTCGCTCCGGTTCTCTTCCACAGCCGCCGCGCTGCGACGTGCATTCCACTGACCCTGGATGCAAGGAGGACTTGCATGAAGTACTCAATGAACGCGATTCCCGCCGCAGTCGCCGCAATGGCGCTTTCGCTACCGGCAGGTGCAGCGCTGGAACCGGTGACGCAGACCTACGTCGCAATCGCTCAGTCCGCGTACGAGGACTCTCTCATCACCGCGCGAAAGCTGCATCAGGCCATTGGTGCGTTTCTCGACGCTCCATCCGACACCACCCTCGAACAGGCGCGTAGCGCGTGGGTCGAGGCCCGGGTTCCGTATCAGCAGACCGAGGTGTACCGTTTCGGCAATGCAATCGTCGACGAGTGGGAAGGCAAGGTGAATGCCTGGCCGCTCGACGAAGGTCTCATCGACTACGTCGACGCGGGAATGTACGGGTCGGAGAGCGAAGAGAATTCCTTCTATGCTGCCAACATCATTGCCAATGCGACGTTGACCGTCGCCGGACGCACCATCGACGCGACAACAATCGACGTCGGCCTGCTCCAGTCTCTGCACGAAGTGGACGAAGTCGAGGCCAATGTCTCCACCGGGTACCACGCCATCGAGTTTCTGCTCTGGGGCCAGGATCTCAACGGGACCGGACCGGGAGCCGGGCAGCGTCCGGCAACCGACTACATGTTGGGAGCGGACTGCACCGGTGGCAATTGCGAGCGCCGTCGCGCGTACCTGATGGCTGCGACCAAGCTGTTGATTTCGGACCTCGAGGACATCACCGCCGCCTGGGGGGCGGACGGCGATGCGCGCGCGGCGCTGGACGGACTCGCGCCGACGGGACAGATTGCCGTCATGCTGACCGGAATGGGCAGCCTGTCCTACGGTGAGCTCGCCGGTGAACGCATGCAGCTCGGACTCATGCTCCACGATCCGGAGGAGGAGCACGACTGCTTCTCCGACAACACCCACAACTCGCACTACGATGACGCCCGCGGCATCTACAACATCTACCACGGGCGCTACGAGCGCATCGACGGCAGCGTGGTCGAAGGTCCGAGCCTCTCGAGCCTTGTCCAGGCGGCGGCAGCGGATCTCGACTCCGAGATGCGCGCACGCCTGGATGCCACCGCGGCGGCGATGCAGCGGCTCAAGAACAGCGCGGATTCCGGTGAGATGGCCTACGACCAGATGCTCGGCGAGTCCAATCCGGAGGGGAACGCACTGGTAAGTGCTGCGGTCGAGGCACTCAAGTCCCAGACCCGCGTCATCGAACGCGTGGCCGTCGCACTGGGCGTCCAGAGCCTCGAGCTCGAAGGTTCCGACAGCCTGGACAACCCGGGCGCTGTCTTCCAGTAACGGGTGAACCGAGGCAGGCTGCGCTTCGTGACCCGCGGCCTGCCTCGGATTTGAATGCGGAATCCGCCACCGAGGATCGAGCGGCTGGCAACGTCTCGACCATCGAATGCCGACCGAACGTCCGTGAAGGTGAACGTCACCCGCAGAACCAGTCCGACGGGTGAGACGGTCTCCCGGTGGTGGGTTGCGCGTGCATCGAGTCGCGGGTGCCGACTACCTGGTCGGTCAGGGCACGCGTGCGCAGTCGTCGCGACGATCCTGTTTGGTGCGGGCATTGCGCCCCTCGAATCGAAGGCCGCGCCGAGTCCGGCAGAGAGAGCCGCGATTCTTGCGCCCGCGACCCGGTTCCAGGCGGCCGAACGGTGGGAGCGTCTCTCGGGAGGCAGTGCGACGAATCGACGGCGATTCGATCGCGATGCATTCTCGCAGCCGTCGAGCAACCTCTCGTTTGAGGACCGCGCCCAGTTCGCGATTGGGAACGGCCTTTTTCGACGGCCGTGGGTCTCCTCGCCGAGTTCGACCCGTAGTGCCGACGGACTCGGTCCGCTCTACAACGCCCGTTCGTGTCAGCGTTGTCATCTGAAGGACGGGCGCGGTCACCCACCTGTCGATGCCGATGACAGCGCGGTGTCGATGCTCATCCGCTTGTCGGTTCCGCCTCGCACGGCGGAGGAACGGGCACTGCTCACCTCCGGCCGCTCAGCGGTGATCCCCGAGCCGACCTACGGCGTTCAGCTTCAGGATATCTCGGTGCCGGGGCTCGCCGCGGAAGGGAAGATTCGTCTCACCCGCACGCAGCGGGAAGCAGTGTTCGAAGACGGGACAAGAGCGATCCTGGAAGAGCCGCACTACGAAATCGTCGATACCCGGTACGGCCCGATGGACCCGCAGGTCATGATGAGCCCCCGCATCGCGCCACCCATGATTGGATTGGGACTTCTGGAAGCAATCGCAGCCTCGGACATCCTCGCGGGCGCGGATCCCGACGACACGAACGGTGACGGCATTTCAGGTCGTGCTCGGCGGGTGTGGAGTTCGGAGCACGGTCGGATGATGCTTGGCCGGTTCGGCTGGAAGGCGGGCAGTGCGTCCATCGTCGATCAGAGCGCGGCTGCGAATTCGGGAGACATCGGAATATCCAGTCCGCTCGCACCGGCGCCGTGGGGAGAGTGCACGCAGAGGCAGCAGGCCTGCCGGTCCGGGCCACATGGGGCGAATCCTGGTGAATTCGAGGCACCAGCCAACGTCATGGATGCGATCGTCTTCTACACTCGAAATCTCGCCGTACCGGCTCGACGCGCTCCCGACGATCCGACGGTGCTGCAAGGCAAGGCGCTGTTCTATCGCATCGGCTGCACCGGATGCCATGTTCCGAAGCACGCCACTCGCCGAGACTGGCCCGTCCAGGCGCTGGCCGGCCAGCTCATCTGGCCGTACACGGATCTTCTCGTGCACGACATGGGGGACGCTCTGGCCGACGGCCGTCCCGAAGGCAACGCATCCGGTCGCGAGTGGCGGACCGCACCGCTGTGGGGAATCGGATTGACGCAGATAGTCAATGGACACACCCGGTTCCTGCACGACGGACGTGCCCGCAATCTGGAGGAGGCGATCCTCTGGCACGGTGGCGAGGCTGAGGCCCAGAGCACCGCATATCGGGCCATGCCGCGCACGGAGCGGGTCGCGCTGCTCGCGTTCCTGAATTCTCTCTGACGAGGATCGTTCACCGCGCCGCGAGACGAGGGGGTGGCGCGGGACGCGGAGCGCAGGGCCGCCGCCAAGCGCTCTTGAGTGTCCCGAGGTCACGGCGGACCGCGCAACGGCGCGGACGAAGGTATCGTGCAACTCCATCCGCTATCCGACGTGTTGGCGACAAATGGAACTGTCCGGTTCTGTAGCACAAGGGTTTTGCCCTCCAATGGTTGACATGATCTCATTTATGTAATAAGAATGATTCGCATTACTGATTGTGTCATGAGGATTATTGACGCTCTCGACCTCGATGCATCGTATTGAAGCAGTGACGAAGATGCCGTTTTCCGAGCACGCGAACGCGTGAATCGGCTCCGGCATCGCTGCGGGATTCACGATTTCGGCAAACCGGACATGAACAGGCCGATCGACTCACGACTTGGTTCGCAACCCCTGCCCCGTGCCCGATCGGCGGTGCTTTCCCCACCCCGCGATTCGCCTCACACCGGCGTCCCGCGGATTCTCAGCGCCGAGTTGTTCTCAGCCGGCGCGGTGGTGGAGATCGAACACGACGGAGCAATCTATCGCCTGCGTCATACGAGGAAGGGAAAGCTCATCCTGACGAAGTGACCGGCGTCTGCCGAGTCACGGCATCCATGCCAAGAGGTTTCGACAAGACGACATCGTTTCGCCCACTTGCATCCCAGCCCGCCCCATGCGCTCGTCTCCTCGGAGCAGCGCGAGCCAGCCCGGATTCCACCCATTGCTCGACCGGAGACCGACACATGGCTCAATTCGAATTCTCGATTGCACCGGAAGAAGTACCCGGAGAAAGTCGCGACGCATCGCTCTCCCGAAGTCCGGAGCCTTTCCTCCCGTACAAGCGCAACGACTCCAATCCGATTCCGGGAATCAGTGACTCGGGGTCCGACTTGGCGGGCGCGGTCGGCCTGAGTGTGACTCGGCGCTCGGTGGTGGAGCGCTCCAGGCTTCACGGTTCCCGCCGCGCCGGAATTCCGGAAACGGTTTCCACCTCCAGGCGGCGACTGCTCTGGGAGATCTGGGACGGTTACCACTGTTCGATATGCGGTACATGCCTCAGCTTCGCAGAGTTCGGAAAGATCGCCGGCAAGGCGGGGTTCCAGTTCGAGGCCGACGAAAGCGAGTATGTGATCCACGGTCATTTCGTGCAGCTTGCGACAAAGCCCGGACGAGTGGCGAGGCTGATTCAGAAGGTCCTGGATCGAAAATACCGAAAGGCGGTCGAGTGCTTTCGCCGAGCGAAGTCCGACGAGCAGGTCGCCGAACTCTGGGCTCGTGCTCTTTCGCAAGGAGACGTGCCCGGCCCGTACTGGGCCCTCATGACCCATCCCCGGACCACCACCGCCCTGATGATGCGTGCTTTCGGCGAGGTGCACATGCTCTCGCATCTGGCCGGTGCGACGAATCGGGCGGACATCCGAAGGTTACGGATACTGGAAGGCGAGCGTCAGGAACTGAGCGAACAACTGGCCGACGCAAGACGTCGGTTGTCGGAACGCGAAGCCGCACACCGACGTCTCACGGAAGATTGCGACGCCGAACGTCGGGAATTGACGAACCGGCTGCAGGCTGCAAGGGCGGTCGCGAAGCGGGTCGAGCACGTCGAGGAGCGCCTGCGCAACTACGAAGACGGCGCAGCGGTCCGCACGCTGAGTGCACGCAACTCGGAGCTCGAGTCGGAGCTGGAAGCAGCGAGGCGCGAACTCGAGAGCGAATCACGGCGGCGCTCGCACCTCCAATGCGAGCTGTCGGCGCTGAGTGCCGCTCACCGGGAGGTGAGTGCGACGGTTCGGGAATTGAACACCGAGTGCGATGCCCTCGAATTCCTGGTGCGGACCGGAATGGATGACTCGACGGACGACGCTGGCGGATCCGGCGTGACGGTCGATCTCTGCGGACGCAGGGTTGCGTACGTCGGAGGCCGAGCGGGAATCGTCAGTCACTTCCGCCAGCTCGTGGAGCGGTTGAACGGCCACTTCATCCATCATGATGGAGGCATCGAGGACCACGAAGGGCAGCTCGGTCGCATTCTCGGTCAGGCCGACGTCGTCCTCTGCCCTGTCGACTGCGTCAGTCACCGGGCCAGCCTCCGAGCCAAGCGGTTCTGCAAGCGAACCGCGAAACCGTTCGTCCCGCTGCGAAGCGCCGGCCTTTCCTCATTCGTGACCGGGCTCCAGCGAGGCGTCACTGAAATCGACCGAGCCCTGGAAGTGGCGAGCGGCTGACTGTCGATGTTTGCCTATTCACGGTTGTGGTGGCGATCCGGCAGGAGCACCGGGCCACCGCAATGCGTGTCCGCCACGGCGAGAGCGCGGACAGGCATCATGGTCTTCGCCTTTCTCATCGGGTGCCCGTGGGCAGGGCAATCCGGCGTCCTGCCCGATGCAGACTATGCGGCACTCGCAAGGGCCGCCATCGACCAGGTGGTCGTCCCCGCGTTCCGGGAACACGCCCGGGCAATGCACCGCCTGGGTCCGGAAATCGAACGGCACTGCGAGGGAGAAGAGGCGGCGGATTTCGCTGCGGTGCGTGAGGCGTTCGGCGAGGCAATGGATGCGTGGCAACGGGCGTGGCCGTTCGGTCTCGGTCCGGTCATGCACGGGGCAGGACGCGCGCGAATCGAATTCTGGCCAGGTCGCCGCGGCACCTCGGCAAGGCAAATGCGGAGGGCGCTGCACACTCGAGATGTGGCGCTGCTCGACGCCGAACACCTTGCCGGCAAGAGCGTCGCAATCAAGGACCTCCAGGCACTCGAACGCCTCCTGTTCGAAGTGCCTCGCGATGCCTACACGTGTGGATACGCCGGTGCCATCGCGCACTACCAGTCGGACCTCGCGAATGAGATTCTCCACGAGTGGACGAAGGAGGGCGGCTTTCGGCAGGCGGCGCTTGTCGCCGGTGGTGGCAGCGACGAGTATGCCGATGACGCGGAGGTCGCACGCGACCTGATGCGCGTCCTCACCGAGAGTCTCAACGCGGTCATTGCACAGAAACTCGAGTCACCGCTCGGCGAGAGCGCGGCGAAGGCGAAACCGAAGCGGGCCGAGAACTGGCGCAGCGAACGTTCGATGCGCAATATCGTTCTGAACATCGAGTCGATCCGCACACTCGTCGGCACACCCGGCGGTTTCGCGGATCTCGTGGCGTCCCACGGCGGAGGCGAACTCGCAGACGATCTCCGGAATGGCTTCGCGCAAGCTTCATCGAATGCGCGGGCGGTCACCGTGCCCTTGAGCGAGGCAGTGTCCGAACCGGATGGACGCGCGAAGTTGCTGGATCTGCTCGCGAGCCTGCGCGCGCTGCGGGCGATGGTAACGGGACCGCTCTCGCGTGCCACGGGACTCCTGGTCGGGTTCAACTCGCAGGATGGCGACTGAGATGGCGTCTGTGAGTCGCTGATCGGATGACGCGGTGACGCTGAAGACTGCGAGGCGACGGTTTCTCGGAACGCTCCTCGCCGCTGGTGCGGCACCAATTCTGCCTGCGCGCGAATTCACGCACCGGTACTTCATCGGCTGTCGCGTGGATCGCGAGAATCGACATCTCGCTTCGATATTCGACCAGTCCGGCCGCATTCTTCACGATGTCCCGCTTCCCGGCCGTGGCCACGGCCTGGCCGTGCAGCCGACGACCGGCCGCGTCGTGGTGTTCGCCCGACGCCCGGGTGACTGGGCACTCGTCCTGAACCCCGCGACCGGCGCGGTGCTGAGGCGGCTCGCTGCGAGTGACGGCCGGCATTTCTACGGGCACGGCGCGTTCAGTCCGGACGGAACCCGCCTCTACACGTCGGAGAACCGATTCGAGGACGGCGCCGGGGTCATTGGGGTCTGGGACGTCACGACGGGCTGGAGGCGGGTTCGCGAGTGGCCGAGCCACGGCGTGGGTCCTCACGAGATTGCGGTGCTGGAACGCGGGTCGACGCTCGCGGTAGCGAACGGAGGTGTCCGAACCCATCCCGACACCGGCCGTGCGAAGCTGAACCTGGATACCATGCATTCGTCGCTCACGGTGCTGGACGCCGCCAACGGGCGTCTGATGCACTCGGCCTCGTTCGGTGCGCGCTTGCACCGACTGTCGATCCGCCATCTCGATGTCTGTCGCGACAACCGAGTCGTCGTCGCCATGCAGCACCAGGGCTCACGGCAGGATCGCGTCCCGCTCGTCGCATATGAACGGGACTCGCGGCTCCTGCCGCTGTATGCGCCGGATGAGCTCACCCGCAGGATGCGCCAATACGCGGGTTCCGTAACATTCGATGCTTCCGGCCGCTACGTCGCTGTCTCACACCCGCATGAAGGAATCGTCAGCCTGTGGGCGACCCGCCCCGCCGGTTTGATCGCGTTTGCCGAGCTTGCCGACACGTGCGGGATAGCGTGTCACGCCGACGCCGGTGCGTTCATTGCCACCGGCGCCGGCGGACGAGTTGCGCGCATCGATGCGCGCACGGGGGAGTTGACGGTATTGGCGCGTTCGGAGGGCTCTCGGTGGGACAATCACCTGCTCGCGTTGGGCGCCCTCACGTGGGACGGTCATCCAGATCAGGTTGCCAACTGAACTCAGGGGGGAGCCCGCTCCTACGGGACGGCACGCTCGGCACGTGGCAAGGTAATTCTCGTCAGCGCCCTTGGGACGGTCATCCAAATCAGGTTGCCAACCGAGCCTGGGGGCCTGTTTCTGCGGGACAGTGTCCTCGGTACGTGGCCAAGTGAATTCCCGCCAGCGTCCTCAGCTCCGGTGCTTGGAGAAATTCAGGGGCGAAGCCCGGAAGGCTCCGCCCCTCGAACGACGTGGTCCCTGTTGTTTCAGCTCGCCGGTCCAGCGTCAAAGCCGACCTTGTCCACGAGTTTCGTCGCGGCGGTTCGATGACTGGCGATGTCTTCCAGCGACAGGGTGTCCGCCTTGAACGAGCCCCAGGACTCGACGAGTTCGTGCGTCTTGACCCCGCCCTTGACCGGGAACTCGAAATTGACGGTGGAATACATGTTCTGCGCCGTGTCGCCGGCGAGAAACTCGAGCAAGGCCACCGCGTTGTCGCGGTTCTTCGCGCCCTTGATGACGGCGGCGCCGGAGATGTTCACGTGGTTTCCGCGCCCGCTCTGGTCCAGAAACTGCACGTTGACCGCCTTTGCCCAGTCCTTCTGCTCGGGCTTCTTCTCGTTCGTGGCCATCTTCCCCATGTAGTAGTGGTTCGAGATAGCGACATCGCATACCCCTTCGTAGATCCCCTTTGCCTGGGCGCGATCATTGCCCTGAGGCTTGCGGGCGAGATTGTCGCGTACGCCCGTGAGCCACCTCTGGGCCGCCTCCTCACCCTCGTGGGCGATGACCGAGGCGATGAGTGCGACGTTGTACACGTGCTTTCCCGACCGGGTGCAGATGCGTCCCCGGAACTTCGGATCCGCGAGGTCGGCGATCGTCTCGAGCTCGCCCGGCTTCACGCGATCCTTGGATGTCAGAGCGAGGCGGGCACGGGTGGTGAGACCGAACCACATGCCGTCGGGATGGCGCAGATGGGCCGGAATGGTCTCGTTGAGAACCGACGAATCCACCGGCTCCAGAAGCCCGGCCTTGTGCAGTGCGTCGAGACGACCGATGTCGACGGTCAGCACGGCATCGGCGGGATTGTTGTCGCCGGCCGCCTTGATCTTTTCAACCATTCCCTTCTTCGCGAACACGACGTTCACCTTGGTACCGGTCTGTTTGGTGAACTCCTCGAGCATCGGTTCAATCAGGAACGGTTGTCGGTACGAGTACAGGTTGACCTCGCCGGCCGCATGGACCAGCGCACCCATGGACAATGTCATGAGTGAAAGAAGTGTGATGATGGTCTTGCGCATGTCTCGGGTCTCCATTTTCTGTAATGGGAATCAGTGTCAATCGCAGCAAGGGGCGTTATAGCGGTTCGATATTACGAATGCAAGCGATTCGCAAATGCAATCATTGCGACTCGGGACAGACACGAGCCGGACGAACCCGACCGAGCCGGAAGCATTTGAGCGGAACGCGTCAGAACAACGAGTCTCCGGACGAATTCGAGGGATTCGTCGCCGAGACCGGCTTGCTCTCAATGTCGCGGGGCGCAACCCGACGGTCGGCCCGCAGAGGGTTTGGAGGGACAGACCCGCTCGCGTAACGCGGGCAATTGTGTCAGCGCCTTCTGTGCTCGCAATCCTTGCGTTCGCAGTGCCCGTGCAGCACCAGCGAGTGGTCGGTCAGCCGAAAGCCGTGCTGCTTCGCTATGTTTATCTGTCGACGCTCGATTGTGCTGTCGACGAACTCGGTCACCCTTCCGCAGTCGGTGCATACGATGTGGTCATGGTGTTCGCCGGAGTCGAGCTCGAACACCGCATGACCTTCCGCGAAATGGTGCCGGATGACGAGCCCGGCGGACTCGAACTGCGTCAGTACCCGGTAGATCGTCGCGAGACCGAGGTCGCCACCGGTCGTCATCAACGCCCGGTAGACGTCCTCCGCGCTCATGTGCTGATCACGGTTCTGCTCGAGGATCGACAGGATCTTCAGCCGTGGCTGCGTCGCCTTGAGGCCTGCATCTTTCAGTTCGTCGCTTCGCATCGTTCGGCCTCCGCCTTCGACAAGCCGGTGGCGAGGTGAGTGCACCGTTTCGCAGATACCTGCCTCGAACGCCATTTCGGCGCGTAGACGAAACCCTACCGTTTCGGCCCGCTCGCCGCCACCGCGTTCAGCGTAGCGCCGGCGTTGCAGCCGTGTGCTGAGGCATCTCAAACGTCGCCGGCCAGGCAAGCCATCGCGGCATCATGCACCGCTCGGTTGCCGCTCGCCAGGATTCTCCCGCCGCTCGCCAGGTCGAGTGTCAGAGGCTCCCCTCGCCACCCGGTCATCACTCCGCCCGCGTTCGTGACCACGGGGACCAGCGCGCAGTAGTCGTGGACGCCGACTCTCGCTTCGAGCGCGACATCGACGAGGCCGCAAGCGACCTGGGCGAACGACAGACAGTTCCCGCCGTACACCATCCATCTAGTGCGGGAAACGATGCGTTGCAAGGCACTCGTATCGTCACCCTCGTAGTACTCGGCCGAGGTGGTGCAAACCAGCGCGTCGCTCAATCGATCGCATGCCTCGGCATGGACCCGCTCGCCGTTGTACCAGGTTCCGTCACCGTCCATTCCGGTCCAGCGCTCGCGCGCAACCGGCTGATCGATGATGCCGAGCACCGGATGCCCGCCGCGGGCAAGGCCGATCAGCGTTCCGTAGACCGGCAAGCCCGCCATGAACGCCTTGGTCCCGTCGACGGGGTCGAGCACCCAGACATGCTCGGCTTCTCTCCGGTCGTCGCCGAACTCCTCGCCGATGACTCCGTGACCGGGATAGCGTGCCCCAATCATCTCGCGCAGTCGCACCTCCACCGCGCGGTCGATTTCCGTGACCGGAGATGCGTCTGCCTTGCGATGCACCACGCGTCGCGAGCGCGCCGCGGGCCGCACGATGTCACCCGCCGCATCGGCGAGGAGATGTGCGAATTCGACGAGATCGCGCCCAATCGAATCAGTCATCGCTTCGCCTGTGCATTCAACTTCATCCAGCAGGACATTGTGTGGAGAAGGGATCTGTTCCGCGATGCAGGCGGGATCCGGGTGAAGGCGAGGTTCGAACTCGACATGGAGCCAGCAATTCCCGCCAGTCACCAAATGGCTCGCCAAACGGACCGAATCAGGCGCGCGGACGGCCGGTATCGGGTCGAAATCGCCCCGTGGAGCAGCACCTCGAGGCGCTAGCGGGAATTTCTGACGTGGCGCACGGGCATTCGAGCCATCGACCGATGCAGGCTACACTTCCCGGTCGCTGCAAACCATACGATGCGTGATTCAACCGGCCGAATGTCAGATTCAATCGTGAACGGTGAGGAGTTCCGCGACGACACGCGAGTTCGTCGCGCACTTCCGCCGGAAACACTGCACGAGCTCACTCGCCTCGATCCCGTGCGATCCACCTGTTCTGTGCTGGCGACTCTGGCGGTCATCGCCGCGACGGTCGCCATCGCCGTGACCTGGTGGGAGCCATGGACGGTCATTCCCGCCGTCATCGTGATCGCGACGCAGCAGCACGCCTGTTTCGTGCTCGCCCATGATGCGGCGCACTATCGTCTGTACCGCACCCGGTGGCTCAACGACCTCGTGGGCCGCGGCGTCGCGATGGTGGCCGGCATCTCCATGTGCACGTACCGCGTGGTGCACCGCCTGCACCACAACCACCTGTACGAACCGAACGACCCGGACATCGCGCTGCACGGAGGCTATCCGCGCGGTCGCGGATACCTGCTTCGGAAGCTGGGTCGAGACCTGGTCGGACTCACCGCTCCGAAGACCTACGCGTACTTCTTCGGGGCGCCCGCCATCAACGACGAAACCGGGGTCGCGAACCGACCTCTCGACGATACAGCCCCCAGACTCAAGCTCGAAGCTCGCCGCGACCGTTGGCTCGTGGTTGTGTTCCATTCAGGAGCGGTCGCCGCTGCCTTCGCTCTCGGAGTCGGCGTCGAGTACCTGGTGCTGTGGGTGCTTCCGGCGGTGACGGTGCTGCAGGCCATTCTTCGACTGCGCGCAATCTGTGAGCACGGTGCGGTCGCGGACTTCAGCTCTCCACTGACCGCCGCCCGCACCAACCATGCGTCGTGGTGGACACGCTGGCTGCTGTTTCCCCACCACGTGAACTATCACGTCGAACATCATCTCTATCCGGCGATTCCCCACTACAACCTGCCGGCGTGTCACCGGGAGCTCAGGGCCCGCGGAATACTCGAAGGTGCGGAGGTGCGCTACTGGCTCGACAGCGTCCGTCTTGTCGCGGCAGACCGGCCGGCGGGCGGCACCTGATTACCCCCGGGGCGTGACGCTCGGCGAGGTCGTTCCGGGCTGGTGAGGGTGCGACCGATGAACTCGTACGCCGACGCCCGGTCAGCGAAGGTGAAGTCCACCGGCTCGTTGCGTTCGGCGACGCGCCAGAGCTGCCCCAGAGTGCGAACCCGTTGTGTCTGTAGCGTCACAATCATCCTCCGATGATCCCCGAATCGTTCCCGCTACTGGCTCATTTGTCGTTGGATTCAACCCCTCCCTTCAGGCTCATTTGTCGTTGGACAAGGATAGTATTGCAAATCGGAATTCTTCTCATTTAGACTGAGTGCCGCTCCGGCCCAACGAGCGGATCCATGCACGAAGGCTCATGCAACCACGTCACTGGATGGAAGCCGCCGGATCCATTCCCCGTGCGGGTGTGCGATCGATCTCGGTCACTGAATCGTTCGCCGACTGTTTCCGACGGGCATCGGCCGAACCCGTATCCACTCCCGAATATCGCAAGGTACCCGTCCGGTATCGAGTTGACACGCCCGATTGCAAACCGGTCCCGATCGGGGTTGCCGCTGCACCGGAACCAGGCAACGCTCATCCGTCTCCGCCCGCCCCCGGGCCTGGCGGCAGGAATCCTCGAACCATGACTCGCTACTCGACATGGGTGGTCGTCTTCGCCCTCGCCCTCGCACTGTTTCACATGCGAATCGCCGTCGCCGCACCGGATGGTTCGATCCAGGTCGAACTCAACAAGCTCGAATCGAGCAACGGCGACTGCCGCGCCTATCTGGTGCTGGAGAACAAGAGCTCCAGCGGCTTCGAAGCATTGAAGATCGACATCGTGATCTTCGGCACGGACGGCATCGTCGAGAGACGGCTTGCCGTACAGACGGCGCCCCTGCCGTCGGGCAAGACCAGCCTCAAGGTTTTCGACGTGGACGGCCTGTCCTGCGAGCGTATCGGGCGCCTGCTCCTGAACGATGTCCTGGATTGCGCGGACGGCACGGGCACGCGCGACGACTGTCTGGCCCTGCTCTCCGCGAGCGCGCGCACCGCGGTGCCCTTCATCGAGTGAGGCCGGTCATCGACCGGGCTTGCGCGAGTGCACGGAGGAACTGACGCGCGAAGCACCAGTCGACGCCAGGTGGTTCGGCCGCACAGCCACTGTGCGGTGTGAAGCAGGTTTGGCCGCGCACGACTGAGTTGCATGAGCGAATCCGAGTATTGACGCACCATGAACGAGGAGACAGCGGAACTCGTTGGTAAACAGCCTCCGGACCTGCCGGCCGGATCGGACCTCGTCGAACGCGCGTTGGAGTTGCTCGGGCTCGGCGGGCCGGTGGTGATGATCCTGATCGTCGTGTCGGTGAGCGCGCTCACCATCATCCTTGCCAAGTTGTGGCAGTTCGGCGCAGTGCAGATCGGGAACCTGCGCGCGGCGCATGACGCGCTCAGGCTGTTCCGTGCGGGCCATTCGCGCGACGCGCTGGCGGTGGCCGCCGGCTCGGAGAACCCTGCCGCCGCGGCTCTGGCGCGGGCCATCCGCGGCCAGCGGCGCGCCCTGCCGGAAGCGACGGTGCGCGAGGAAGTCATGCGCTACGGCGCCGATACCGTCGAGTCCCTGCGGACCGGATTCCGGGCGCTGGAGATCATCGCCTCCCTCGCCCCGTTGCTCGGCCTGTTCGGTACCGTGCTCGGCATGATCGAGGCGTTCCGCGAGATGGAGCAGGCGGGCCACCAGGTGAACCCGGCCGTTCTGTCGGGTGGTATATGGGAGGCGCTGCTGACCACCGCGGTGGGGCTGGGAGTGGCGATCCCGGTCGTGGTCGTGCTGGGCTGGCTCGAGCGCAGGGTGGACCGGCTGGCCCACGCGATGGGCCATGTCGTCTCCGGAATCTTCACGGTCGATCTCTCCGGGGAATCCGAGAAGGAGGACCGCGTTGGGCCTCTCCGTCTTCGCGTCGGGTCTGCAGCGGCCGGCGACTAGATCCGGTCGCCGGCGCACGTTGATCAGCCTGACGCCGCTGATCGACGTGGTGTTTATTCTGCTGGTGTTCTTCATGTTGGCTTCGAGCTTTCGGGACTGGCGTACGATCGAGCTGGCAACGCCGGCACGGGCGGAGTCGCCCGGAGCACCGATGGAGGGCGCGTTGCTCGTCGAAGTCCGCACCGACGGCTTGCGGCTGTCGGCGGAGCCCGTCTCGCTGGAGGCGCTCGTGGACCGCGTGGGACGGCGCGTGACCGGACAGCCCGATGTGCGGGTGCTGGTCAGGCCCGCGCACGGCGTCGGGCTCCAGGAGACGGTGCGGGTGCTCGACGCGCTCGCGGCGACGGGCGCCGCCGGGCTGTCCCTCATCCGCGATCCGGATCGGCGAGGCTCGAGCCGTGCGCCTTGAACGGTCCCGTCCGAAGACCGACGAGGAGCGGGTGCTGCCGCTGATCAACATCGTCTTTCTCCTGCTGATCTTCTTCATGGTCGCCGGACGGCTGGCCGCCGTGGATCCGTTCCGGACCGAGCCGCCGCGCTCGGCGAGCGAAGGGATGACGCAAGAGCACGAGATGGTCGTGTACGTGGCCGCGGACGGACGTCTGGCACTTGATGGCTCGATCATGGACGAGACCGCGTTGCGCAGCGCGATTGCGCGGCACGGGACTACGCGGACGGTGCGCCTCATGGCCGATGGTCGGGCTGCCGCGGTGCGCGTGGTTGCGGTGATGGAGCTTCTCGGCGCCGAAGGGGTCGAGAAGCTCGATCTTCTCACCTTGCCCGAGAGGCGTTGATGCGGCTCGCCAGGTCGAGCCGGGCGGCAGCGTTGGTCAATGGTGCGCTGCCCCGTACCGGGATCATGGGGATCGTCTTGCCGGGCAGGCGCTGATGAGGCTCTCCGGGCGACGCTGGGCAACGGCGTTCGCGGTCGCCGTACTGATCCATGCCGGAGTCGTCGCGGTGTTGTTGTGGCAAGCGCCCGATCCGGGAGCCGGAGCGGCTGGTCCGGGGGTGATCAGGGTGTCCCTGGGCCGGACTGGCGGCTCGCCGGCGAGTTCCGCGAGCATGATCTCCCAAGTACCCGAGGCCGAGATGGCCGCCGCCGTCGAGGCGGCTGCCGGGTCGCCAATCGACGATGCGGTGCCGACCGAGGCGCCCGCAACTGCGATGCCGGTCGAGAACACCGTCGCGGCGAAGCAGTCGACGACGTCGGTGCCGGTCGAGGCCGTGAATGCGGAAATGGTCGTGCGGGCCATCGTTCCCGACGATGCCGTGTCGGTCGAACCGGCTACGAAGGCCGTGAACTTGGAGGCCTTCGAGCCCGAGACAATCGTGGCGACCGAAACGGCGGTCGCGCTACCGGTCGAGGAGGCGGCCTTGACGGAGGTGCCGGCGACGTCGGTGCCGGTCGAGGCCATGGGTGCGGAAACGGTCGTGCGGGCCATCGTTCCCGACGATGCCGTGCCGGTCGGACCGGCTACGAAGGACGTGGACTTGGAGGCCTTCGAGCCCGAGACAATCGTGGCGACCGAAACGGCGGTCGCGCTACCGGTCGAGGGGGCGGCCTTGACGGAGGCGCCGGCGAGGTCGCGGCTGGTCGAGGCCGTGGATTCGGAAACGGCCGTGCGGGCCGCCGCTCCCGGCGATGCCGTGCCGGTCGAACCGGTTACGAAGGCCGTGAACCTGGAGGCCTTCGAGCCCGAGACAATCGTGGCGACCGAAACGGCGGTCGCGCTACCGGTCGAGGAGGCGGCCTTGACGGAGGTGCCGGCGACGTCGGTGCCGGTCGAGGCCGTGGACGTGGAGAAGGCCGCGCAAGCCGTCGCTCCCGGCGATGCCGTACCGCTGGAACCGGATGCACAGGCCGTGAACATCGAGGTCTCCGAGCCCGAAGCCGTCGCGGTGGCCGAGGCGGTGGTCGAGCCGCCGGTCGAGGAAGCGGCGGCGTCGCCAACGCCGGAGCCTGTCAGGCAGGCACCCGCCCCCGCAGACGCGACAGAATCCGGAGTCGTCGCCCCTGCCGAGGCACCTGCGGGCCCCGTGCCGCTCCAGACGATCGAGACCGCCGTGCGACAGGCCGAAACTTCCGGACTTCCCGACTCGGAACCGACAGTCATCCGGGTGCCGGATGCCGAGGTGATCACAGTTGCCGAGGCGGTTACCGGCGCACCAATCGGCGAAGTGATTGCGACCTCGCCGGAGCCGATCGCCCCTGCGCGGGTGCCCGCCGACTCCATCGAGGCGGAGATGGTTGCGCAGATTGAGCCCGCGGCCGATTCCGCTCCGCCGGATGCGGAGGTGGAACTCGTCGAGCCTGTCCAGTCGGTGAGAGACCGGCCGGCTCAACACCCTGTCCACGCTGCCACGGGCGGGGCTCGTGACGAGGTCGCGGGAGGGGCCGCGGTTGCTCCACCGTCATCCGGAGAGAGCGATGCGAGCCAATCGATGATGCCGGCGACCGGCTCCGGTGCGCGTATCGGGACGGTGGGAAACCCGGCGGCTCATCAGCGCTACCTGAGAAAGGTGCTCGAGCGAATCGCGCGCTTCAAGCGCTACCCCCGCGAAGCCAGGCGCGATGGCGTGGTCGGCAAGGTCATGGTGCGCTTCACCGTCCTCGCTGACGGGAGGCTGCAATCCCCGCAGTTGACCGGCAGCTCCGGCGACAGCCGCCTCGACCAAGCCGCGCTCGACATGCTGTCGAGGGCCAGTCCATTGCCGCCCATCCCGCGTAGCCTGGGCGTGGGCAAGCTCGAGTTGAGCCTGCCGGTCGAGTTCTCGCTGAGTCGGAAGCGGACACTTTTCTAGCCCGCATGTGCCGGCGCGCGACTCGCGTTCATGCTCGGCCGAGTGTCTCGCGGGAACGGGATGGTGTCCGGGTCGCCACCTGCAAGTGCTGGAGCGCCACGATTTTCCAGTTCGATAATACGAATGATTATTAGTCGCTGTTGTAAATGCGAAGCATTCTTATTAATCTGAACTTCCGAGAGAAATCTCCTGTAGTTTCAGTATATCTCATTGATTCTCATCGATTTGTTGGGCAGAGATTCTGTTGTTTTGTGTCCATGTAAATGGAGGAGATATCCAGACTCTATGCTTGATTATGTCGAT